>DATAEK010000198.1:0-2676 GCA_036258055.1 Vicinamibacterales bacterium | reverse complement strand
ACGAGTAGAATGGTGCGCCTTGTCCCCGCTCCCGTGGTTCTGGCTGGGCGCGCTTGCGCTCAACACCGTCTGGGTCTTCCTGCTACCTAACTCCGGTGGCCGCGGTGTCGCGCTCCTCGGAGTCCTTGTCGCCCTCGTCGTCCTTGCTCGTGTGCGTACGCGGCCCGAATCCACGCCGCGCCCGCCGCCATCACTCGCCCTGGTCTTCGCGTTGCCGGCGTGCTCTTTCGGGGTTGTTCCAGGGCTGGCTTTCTGGGCTCTCGACGGGCGCGGTTGGCTCATCCTCGCGTGGCTCGCCGCGATCTCCTGTATCGAGGTGCGCGCCTGGACTCTGGACTGTGTCGCAGATGAGGATCGGCCCCCCTCACGACGACTCCCCGCCATCGTCGGACTGTTCGCAATCTGGACGTCGGTTTTCTGGCTGTCGGTAGTCGAGGACGCGGGTGTAAAGCGAGTCATGATGGTCGATCGGGCCTCGATCAAGCAGGTCTGCCAGTCGGACCCGCTTACGACCATGATCTCGATTTGGGAATCCGCGCCGGCGTCAGCGCATCTCTTCCTCGGATGGCGGAGCCGCGACAGCTTCAACGCCGGCTTGCCCTACGCGAACCACGCTCATCCCTACCTCTTGACGATGTACGGCTGGATCGCGGCCGTGCGCATGGCGACAGGCGTGCCGCTCTTCGTCGCAACCAACTCCACACCGTTCTTCTACATGCTCGTGCTGCTCGGCGCCGTGACGTTGCTCCTCGCACGGATTGGCATCCTCGGGCGCGCGCGCGGTCCCCTCGGGTTCCTGCTGCTGTTCCTCGCGATCGGAACGATCGTCACCGCCTGGCGATTCTGGGGCGATTTGTATCGATACAACAACGACAACCCGTATCCGCTGCTCAGCGCACTGCTCGTCGCGACTTATGCGAGCCTGCTCGCAGAACCGCAGCCACGGGTCGCCGTCTGGTGTTCTGTCGCCTTCGTCGCGATGAGCCCGATTCACACGCCGATGCTGATCCTCGCGGTGATCTGCCTCTTTGGAAAGCCGGGCGAAACCTGGCAGCAGACGCTGGAGCGCAATCGTCTCGTGATTAGGGTGTGTCTCTGGGCACTGGTCGCGGGCCTCGTCGCGTGGCTCTTGCCGAGGACCCTCATTGCGCTGAAGGGCTATCAGCCGACGGCGAGCACCATGTTGTTCCGCTCGGGTCTCGACGGCGACACGACGTATTTTTCGAACATCGCTCAAGCATTCTGGGCCCCGTGCCGCGACTGCTGTTACCATCGACCGGCTGCAGCGCTCTTCCTGCCCGCAATCCTTCCACTGGCCGTATTCGGGCCATCGGTATGGCGCGACGGCCGTTCCCCGCTGGAAATAGGAAAGCTCCTGCTGTTTCTGTGCACGCCCTACGCGATCTCGGTAATCGCGTTTCCCCAGTCGGTGTCGATTCATCCCTACCTTTACGACCACCTGCTGCTCGTACCGTTTGTGGTCGTCGGAGCGGTTGCGATGCTCGACGGCCTGCTGCGGGCGCGGCTGACTGGAGCAGCCATACTCAGCCTCCTCTTGTTCATGGCTGCGGTGATCATGTCGAACCTGATTGCGCTCGCGCAGCGGCTCGCCGCGATTCACTGATCAGGGCAGCGCTGCTGTCAGGGTCTCGACGATTCGAGCGATATCCGATGGCTGCAGGCCTACCCAGAGCGGCAGGCGGATAAGACGTTCGCTGAGCGTCTCGGTGTGCGGCAACTTCCCTGCCGGTCTCCCGTATTGACGGCCCGCGGGGGACGAGTGGAGCGGCACGTAGTGGAAAACGGCGTTGATGCCATTCGCGTTGAGGTGACGGAGGACGCTCGCACGGTCGGCGCGGTCGTTCACCAGCACGTAAAACATGTGCGCGTTGTGGCGGCAGTGTTCGGGTACGACCGGCCTCCCGATGCGCTCGCGCCGTTCGAGATCGGCGAGCGCCTCGTAGTAGGTCCGCCAGGTTTCGAGTCTGGCGGCAGCGATGCGATCGGCGACCTCGAGCTGAGCCCAGAGGAACGCGGCGGTGATTTCACTCGGCAGAAACGACGATCCCAGGTCGACCCAGGAATACTTGTCGACGTCGCCGCGGAGAAACCGACTTCGATCGGTGCCTTTTTCACGAATGATCTCGGCTCGCGGCACGAGCGCGGGATCGTTGATCAGCAGAGCCCCTCCCTCGCCGGAGATGACGTTCTTCGTTTCATGAAAACTCGTGGCCGCCATGGCGCCCAGGGTGCCGGCTGGACGGGATCGGTAGGTCGATCCAAGTGCCTGAGCGGCGTCCTCGATGACCACGAGATCGTGCAACCGGGCCACGGCCGCGATCTCGTCCATCTCGCACGGGACACCGGCGTAGTGGACCGCCACGATACCCTTCGTGCGGCTGGTCACCGCGTCAGCGACACGCTGCTCATCCAGGTTCAACGTGTCGGGACGTATGTCGACGAATACCGGTACCGCTCCGCGAAGCACGAAGGCGTTCGCCGTCGACACGAACGTGTAGGACGGCATGACGACCTCGTCTCCCGGCTGGACGATGGTCAGAAGCGCCGCCATTTCGAGCGCCGCGGTGCACGAGTGCGTCAGGAGGGCGCGCCGGACACCGACGCGTTCCTCGAGCCAGGCATGACAGCGACGCGTGAAGAGACCGTCGCCCGACA
>DATAEK010000156.1:0-27289 GCA_036258055.1 Vicinamibacterales bacterium | reverse complement strand
GGACGGCGGCTCCT
Organism: Vicinamibacterales bacterium; assembly: GCA_036258055.1. Lineage (GTDB taxonomy): Bacteria > Acidobacteriota > Vicinamibacteria > Vicinamibacterales > 2-12-FULL-66-21 > DATAEK01. Next base: position 27,275 of record DATAEK010000156.1, on the reverse strand, counting down.
CTTCGAACGATTGACGGCGGCAAAGGCGGCGGCGCCGAGGGTGGCCAGCCGATAGCCGGCCGCGGAACCAGGGTATGTGTGCATCAGGAATCGAGCATGTCTGATTGTCGCGACGTCGAACCGTTGATGACGCCGTATGTGGACGGCGAGGCGCAGCCCGCCGAGCGGGCCTCAGTGGACGCGCACATCAAAGCGTGCCCTCCATGTCGCGAGGCAGTCGCTGACGAGCGGACGGCGCGCGAGGTCCTGCACGCGCGGCGTGAGGAGCTCCGCGCGAGCGCGCCCGAGATGCTGCGCCGCCGGTGTGCTGCGCAGACCGCCTCAATGCCGCGATCAGCCGCAGCGCCTCGCCCGAGCGGGCTCATGCGCCGGAGCTGGCTGCCGCTGTCGCTCGCCGCAACGCTGGTGCTCACCATTGCGGCCGTCTTCCTGTACGGACTGAACAATCGGGTTGAGGCGCTCGCCGCGCAGCTCGCAGTCGATCATGTGAAGTGCTTTCAGTTCGTGCCCGATCACAGCACGGTCGATCCGGGCGCGGCGGGGCTGGCGTGGGCCCGCACACAGGGCTGGGCGCTGCGCGTGCCATCGAGCGCGCCGGATCGCCAGCTGGTGTTGCTCGACGTTCGCCGTTGCTGGTCGACCGACGGGCTCACCGCACACATGCTCTACCGGTGGCGTGGCGAACCGTTGTCGGTGTACGTGCTCAACGGCGTCCCGGCGCGCAGTTTCGAGGTGCGCACCGTGGACAAGCTCGGACAGGAAGAGATCATGTGGTCGCGCGGCGGGCGCACCTACGCGATCGTCGCGCGCGGCCGCCGGGCGGATCTCCAACAGGTCGTGGCCTACGTGCAGCAGTCCGTCGAGTGAGCGTGTGACGAGAGGCGGCGTCGGCGCCGATCGCCGGCTGCGCAGCGACGAGGATCATCAATGACTACGCGATGGATTGTGGCGGCCGCTGCGGCGGTCGGAGTCGGCGTCCTGATGGTGCCGATGTTACTCGGACGGACGCCCAAGGCGGAAAGCGATCCGGTGACGTCGATCGCATCCGGATCGGAAGGGGCGACGTGCAAGGCGAGCAACAAGGCGACGTTGAACTACACCGTCAAGGACATGAACGGCGCCCAGGTCAAGATCTCGGATTACGCCGGCAAGGTCATTCTGCTCAACTACTGGGCGACCTGGTGCGGGCCGTGCCGCGTGGAGATCCCGGGTTTCGTGGAGCTCTACGATCAGTACAAGGACAAGGGGCTCGTCATCCTCGGAGTCTCGACCGACGACGATCCGGAGACGCTGCGCGGTTACGCGAAAGAGATGAAGATGAACTACCCGGTGCTCGTCGGGCGCGAGAACGACGAACTGCTGGACGCGTTTGGACCGCTCTTCGGACTGCCGACGTCGTACGTCATCGGCCGCGATGGTTCGGTCTGTGCGAAACAGCTGGGACCCGCGAGCAAGGAGGACTTCGAGAAGGCGCTCAAGCCGCTCCTGTAGTATGATCGAACGACGATGTTGAAAGGGTTCACGCACGCACGCTTGGCCTGCGGTTGCCGAATCGGCTTCCGCGAAGGCGTGGAGGGCAGCCCGGTGACGGTCGTGATCGACGAGAAGGCTCCGAGCTGCCCGTTGACGCTGCACGTGCGCGATCTTCCGCTCTTCGATTACCGCGAAGCGCTTCGCCCGTCCACCCGGTTGCTCCCTCCCAACGAAGAAGAGTACGAAGAGTCGTAAGACCTCAGCGATCCGATCCGCCGCGCGGCGATCGCGGCCGCTTCCCTTCACCCGGTTTCCAGCGTCCTCCGTCGGTCAACGCTCGCCGCAAGATGAACTCGATCTGCCCGTTCAAGCTGCGCAGGTCGTCGTCTGCCCACCGCTGGACGGCGTCGAGCACCTCGCGATCGATGCGAAGCAGGAACGGCTTGCGATCGGTCACGCCTTATGATTTCTCCGCTTTCCTATTGGTAGATTGTGCCGGTGTTGATGACCGGCTGCGTCGCGCGCTCGCCACACAACACCACCAGCAGGTTGCTCACCATCGCCGCACGCCGCTCGTTGTCGAGCTCGAGGATCTCGCGTCGTGAGAGCTGGTCGAGCGCCATTTCGACCATGCCGACCGCGCCCTCCACGATCCGCGATCGTGCCGCGATGATCGCCCCGGCCTGCTGACGCTGGAGCATGGCCTGCGCGATTTCCGGCGCATAGGCGAGATGGCTGATGCGCGCTTCCATGACTTCGACGCCCGCCTTCGCCAGCCGATCCTGAATCTCTTTCTTCAGGTGCTCGGCGACTTCGAGCGTGTTGCCGCGCAGCGACATCTGGCCCTCTTCGTGCGCGTCGTAGGAATAGCTGGTCGCGAGGTTGCGCACCGCCGCTTCGGTCTGGACCTTGACGAAGTTCTGGTAGTCGTCAACCTGGAACAGCGCTTCGGCCGTATCGACCACGCGCCAGACGACGACCGCCGCGATCTCGATCGGGTTCCCTTCGTGGTCGTTGACCTTGAGCTTCGCGCTCTCGAAGTTGCGGACGCGCAGCGAAACGCGCTTCTTCGAGTAGAGCGGGTTCGCCCACCGCAGGCCCGGGGTCTTGACGGTGCCGACGTAGTCGCCGAAGAACTGCAGCAGCTTGCCTTCGTTCGGATTGACGACGAAGAGGCCGGCGAAGAGGAACAGCTCCAGCAGCATCACCAGGCTGAGGCCGACCATGCGCCCGGCGGAGGCGCGTTCGGCGCCGCTGATGAGGAAATAGACCGTGATGGCCAGTACGGCAAGCAGCAGGAGCGTGACGAGCAGACCCGGAAGCGCGGCGTATTCACGTTCGCGAATCATGTGGTGCGCCCTCCTCGGAGCGATGTCAAAGTGATATCACTTTGGTAGCACAGCTGTCAATACCGTCGAGGCGCGATTGCTCCGAGGGTGGTTTCCGGCTACTCCCCGAAGCCGATACGCAGATTGGCCACCAGCGGCAGGTGATCGGAGGCCATCAGCGCTTTGCGCGTGCGCGGGAGCTCGACGGTCCGCACGTCCACTTCGCCTTCGTAGTAGATGTGATCGAGGTGGACGACCGGGAAGATCCCCGGATAGGTGCGCCGGCGGCGGAGGTGCGCGCTGAGGTCGATGCTTTCGAAGAGCGATGAGAGCGTCTTCGTCGCCAGGCCGCGCATCCACTCGTTGAAATCGCCGAGGATGATCTTCGGACCGGTGACGCGGCGATCGTGCACGAATGACGCGAGACGCGGTGCCTGATAGCGCCGCTCGAGGACGGCGGTTCCCAGGTGGACGTTGTACACGTGCATCAGCCGCGCGCCGCCCAGGTCCAGGTCCGCCCGCTGGCAGGCCCGCGGTTCGCAGGTTCGCCACGAGAGGTCGTACTGCGTGTGCTGCACGATCGGAAAGCGGCTCAGGACCACGTTGCCGAACAGGTGATTGCGGAGATGCCGTACCGACGCCATCACCCAGCCCATGCCGAGCGCCGCGCCGATTTCCTCGGCCTGCCCCGCGCCGGCGGGGCCCGCCCCGACGACCTCCTGCAGCGCGACGACGTCAGCGTCAATCTCGCGCAGGACCTCGGCGATGCGGGAGGGGATGACACGCCGGTCCATGCCCCGGCAGCGATGGATGTTGTAGGTGGCGACCCGAACGTCGACGTGCGATCGCCCCCGGCTCTCACTCACTGCTGGCGCTCCAGGATCCAGATGAACGGCCCGGCGATCTTTTCCCACAATGGCCGCCGTTGCCAGCGCTCCAGGGTGATCTCGTCACTCGTTTCCACGTCCTTCCGGAAATCTTCCAGCAAACGGGACGCCAGTCCCCGGTCCTGCAGGGCCACGTTGACCTCGTCGTTGTGCTCGAACGAGCGGTTGTCGATGTTCGTCGTCCCCAGCACGGACCAGAGGCCGTCGACGATGAGCACCTTCGCGTGGATCATCGTGCCGCGATACTCGTGGATCCGGATGCCCGCTTCGAGGAGCTGTCCCCACATGCGGCGGCTGGCGAGCCGCACCCATTTCTGATCCGTGCCCGGTCCCGGTACGACGACCGATACCGCCACGCGTCGTCGCGCGAGCTCGACGAGGGCGCGCCTCAGCGCACGATCCGGCAGGAAGTACGGCGTGCTGATGTGAAGGTCGTGATCGGCGCCTTCCATCAGCAGCTGAAACGTCACGCGCGAGGTCGTCGCGCGGTCGGACGGTGAGCTGCGCACGACGAACGCCGTCGTGTCACCGGCAGGTTCGAGATCGGGAAAGTATTCGGGCCCCGTCAGCACTTCGCCGCAGCACTCCAGCCAGTTCTCCGCGGCGACGCCCTGCAGCGCGGCGACGACCGGGCCTTCGATGCGGATCATCGTGTCGCGCCACGGACGCTTGCGGCGATGCGGGTACGCCCACCAGTCTGCGATGCCCGCACCGCCGGAGAACGCGACGCGGCCGTCCACGACCAGCAGCTCGCGGTGCGTCCGGTTGTTCAGTCGCGCCAGCGAGTACCAGCGCAGGCGCTGGTACGATTCGATGCGGCACCCGGCCTTGCGCAGACGGCTGACCGGCCGGCCCCACAGGCTGGAACTGCCTATCGCATCGACGACGATGGTGACGTTGACCCCGGCACGGGCGCGTCCCGAGAGGGCTTCGATGAACTGGTTGGCGATCCGTCCGGGCTGGAAGATGTAGCACTCCATGTTGATCGAGCGGGAGGCGCTACGGATCGCCTCGAGCATCGCCGGATAGAACTGTGGCCCGTTCGTAAAGACGGTGACCTGATTGCCTCGATGGAGCGCTGTCTGACACGTGGACTGGATGGTGTAGAGGAAACCCTCGTCGTGCACCGACGTGCGGTGGCTCAGGTGGTAATTGATGCCCGGCGTGAAGAGAAAGACGAGGACGAGCCAAGCCAGGAAGATCGCGCCCGCGATCGACAGCCACAGCATCTAATGTCCCGGAATGCCCGAAGCGCGGCCCCGCGTGAGGGACATCAGCGGCATGGGGATATCATAGTCCGATGCTGAGGGGCGTCCGGTGGACAAGCCTGCTCGCGCTGCTCCTGGCGCTCGCCCAGGGAGCATGTTCGCTGCCGCGCGATCCGATCGTGCTCGATGCGGGCGTTGTGAGCATCGAGAACCAGACCTCGCGCGATTGGCGGAACGTCGTCATCACGGTGAACGATCATTTCCGGGGCGGGGCGTCCTCGCTCGCGGCCGGTGGACGGATGACGGCGCCGCTCAGCCAGTTCCAGACCGCGTTCGGGCAGAAGTACGATCGGACACGTCAGAGCGTGTTCAAGGTCGAACTCACCGCGACCGACGCGGACGGCAAGCCGGTGAAGCTCACCTGGGGAGGTCAGCGAAAACCTCGCTGAGAAGATTCCATGACGCTCAAATCCGAATTCGAAACCACGTGCCCGTGCTGCCAGGCCACGCTCGTGATCGACACGAACCTCCGGCGGATCGTTCGCCACGAGGAGCCGGTCCGATCGGATCGGCCGGAGCTGTCGGAGGCGCAAAGCATTCTGGCGGAGGCGGCGGCGCGGCGCGAAGCGATGTTCCAGCAATCAGTGGCCGCCGAACGTACGCGCGGCGATGCGCTGTCGAAACGGTTCGAGGAGGCGCTGAAGCAGGCGCGCGAAGAACCGATCACGAAGCCGACGCGGGACTTCGATCTGGATTGACACGGCGCTTAGGCGCAATCTTCGTCGCTGTCCGCTGTCCGCTGTCCGCTGTCCGCTGTCCGCTGTCCGCCGGAGCGGATTCGTGACAACGAACCCTGGATGTGGATAGCGCACAGCGAACCGCGGCGGCGAAGCCTCCTACTCGAATTCCCGCGGCAGTTCCGTCCACGTGTGCCGATCGCGGTAGTCGACGGGCTTGCGATCGGGAAACTCGCGCCGGAACGCGCGATACCATTCGCGAAGGCGATCGATGCGTTGATCGGAGCTGCGGATCGGCTTGTGCGGGTACTCGAGCAGCGCGCGTTCCACCTTCCAGACATTCCGCATCGACAGCCGCCAGTCGTAGGCTCCCATCAGATCCCGGAGATCGACCACGGCGTACGCGGTGATCCGTCCCGTGAAATCGACGTACGGTTCGACGTAGCTCAGAGCAAGCGCGCGGGCCGTGCGGAAGACCGGACGCCGGCCGTGCAGTCCGGGATCGCGTGAGCGGGCGACGGATCCCCATCGTCCACGCGATTGATAGACGAAGATCACATGGTCGAGCTCGTCGATCGACTCGAAGCTCAGAAGGAGCGGCGGCCACCCGTGCTGCTCGAGAATCACCGCGGCCGCCAGCGCCGCCTCGAGGCAGTGCGCCATGCCGTGGCGGACCACCTGACGGAAGCTGCGCAACGTGGCGCGCCCTGGCGGCGGCTCGTGGTTGTAGGGGAGCGCGTTGAGATAGCGCTGGACCGCCGACGGCGTGCGCAGGCGGCGAATCAGCCGCAGCTCGGTAGCCGTGAACGCAGATCGGGGTGGCGCGTCAGCGGTCGGCAATGAGCCGCCTCATGTCACCGACACGTTCGAAACCCGTCGCTTGCCGATCGTAACGGCTCGGCGCGCGTGATGGCGATCCGTCGAGCCGAAGTCTGGAAGCGGACAGCGTGTGTATGTGAACGTGACGGCCCGGAACCCGCGCATGGCGTTCACTCTATCGAGGATTCGCATGAGCGGTAAAGCGCGACGGCTGAGGCGGTCCGCGGCACACATCCTGCTATACTCGGCGGTCAATGGGAGCCCGCCACTTGCCTGCGCAGGTCAGATCCTTCCGCACCGCAACCCGCGAGAGCTTTCCGACAGACGTTCCGTTTCGTGCGCGGAGGCGAAGCGCCTGACCGACAATCGCGCGCCACTTGGCAGGAGTACGTGACAGATGGGTAGGAGACTATACGTTGGCAACCTTCCGTATTCGGCTACGGAGGATCAGCTCACCGATCTGTTCAGTCGCGCCGGGAAGGTAGACAGCGTGCGCGTGATGCGGGATGTCGCGACGGGCCGGGCGCGGGGCTTCGCATTCGTGGAGATGAGCTCCGACGACGAGGCGCAGAAAGCGATTAGCGAGTTCCACGAGTATCAGATGGAGGGTCGCGCCCTCGTGGTCAACGAAGCGAGGCCGAAGCCCGAAGGCGGATTCGGCGGCGGCGGCGGCTCACGTGGCCGCGGCGGTTACGGCGGCGGGGGCCGGGGCGGTGGTTACGACGACGGCGATTTCAGCGGCGGACGCCGGAAGGAACCGCGCTGGTAAGGGGACCGCGGCGCTTCGCGCCGCGGATGGTAAATGGTAAAGGGTAAATGGCAAAGGGCACGCGTGAGCCTGCTCGCACGTGCTCTTTCCATTTCACAGCCATCCCATTTGCCATTTACCCTTTGCCATTTACCATCTACTCCTCCACCACCCACCCATCGCGCAGCTGAATGATCCGGCTGCCGTATGACGCGTTCGTTTCTGAATGCGTCACTTGAATGATGGTCGTGCCTGTCTCGTTGAGCCGTTTGAACAGCTCCATGATTTCCTTGCCCTGACTCGTGTGCAGGTTGCCGGTGGGCTCGTCTGCGAGGATCACCTTCGGGTTGGAGATCACGGCGCGGGCGACGGCCACGAGCTGCTGCTGACCCCCCGAGAGCTGATTCGGATAGAGATCCTTCTTCCCGACGATCGCAAACTTGTCGAGGATGTCGCAGACCATGCTCTCCCGTTCGGACTTCTTGATGTCTCGATAGGAGAGTGGAATGTCGAGGTTTTCATAGACCGTGAGGTGATCGAGCAGGTGATAGCTCTGGAACACGAACCCGATGTACTGCTTGTGCAGCTTCGCCCGCTCTTTCGCGCCCAGCTTGTGCACCGGCTGATCGAGGAAGTAGTACTCGCCCGTCCACGCGCTGTCGTGCATGCCGACGATGTGGAGGAGCGTGGACTTGCCGGCGCCCGAGGGCCCCATGATCGAGATGAACTCGCCTTCCTTCACGTCCACGTTGATCCGCCGCAGCACGTAGGTGCGGCTCGTGCCGTGCGCATAGGACTTCTCGATGTTTCGAAGCCCGATGAGCGTGTTCGGGGCAAGCGACGTTTCGACCGGCAGGTTGTCGATCTGCGGGACCGGTTGGCTCGATCTGGAGAAAAACGCCATTGGATGCTGACCTTTCCTGGGTGCTGACCTCGGCGGTTAGACGGAAATCGCGCCTGAGAGGTTTCCTAGCGATTATAAAGGGTTCTACCGCGTTCTCGTGTTCTCAAGTTCCCGGTTTCGGGTTCTGTGGTCCGAGGAACCCCGGGAACGTCGAACATTGGAACCTCGAACCCCTGCACCCCCGAACCGAGAACCGAGAACATTAGAACCGTTAGAACCTTGGTCTACTCCCGCCTGAGCGCTACCATCGGATCGACCCTGGCGGCGCGCAGTGCCGGGATGAAGCTCGCCAGCGCGGCCACGCCGAGCAGCAGCACCGCCGTCGACACGAACGTCAGCGGATCGCCGGGACGGATGTCGAAGAGCAGCGTGGTCAGGCTGCGGGCGATCAGGAACGCGCCGGCCAGGCCGATGGCCACGCCGATGGCGGCAAGCCGCAGCCCGTCGCCGACGACAAGCTGAAAGATGTCGCGGCGGGCAGCGCCGAGCGCCATGCGCACGCCGATCTCCGATGTCCGCTGCGCGACGGCGTACGACATCACTCCGTAGATCCCGACTGCGGCGAGTGTCATCGCGAGCCCCGCGAAGATCGCCACGAGCAGCGCGAAGAAGCGCGGCTGCGAAATCGAGTCCGCGACCAGCGACCCCATCGGGGCAAGGCCCGAGACCGGCATGTCCGGATCGATCGCTCGTACCGCCTGACGCAGCGGTGCGGCGAGGAGCGCAGGATCGCCGGCTGTCTTGAGCACGACGTTGACGCCAGGCTCGGGCAGCTGCCAGTACGGCAGGTACATCTCCGGGCGCGCGTCACCGCGCGCGCCACGGACCCGCACGTCCCCTGCCACACCGACCACTGTGAACCAGGGCGCATCGGCCTTCTCGCTGAAGCGGACGTGCCGGCCGAGCGCCTCCTCGGACGGCCAGAATCGCCGCGCCGCCGTTTCGCTGACGATGACGACCGGTGCGGGCTCGTTGCGCTCGAACCCGCGTCCGCGCCGAAGGGGAATCGACATGGCCTTGAGATAGTCAGCGCTCACGAGTCGATACCACGTGGCCAGCGACTCCGAGTCGTCCCGAGGCGCCGGCCGCCCTTCGATCCAGAGCGACATGTCGCTGTCGCCGCCGAACGGAATGACCGACGAGATCGCCGCCGTCTGCACGCCCGGCAACGCGGCCGCGCGGTCGACGAGCTGATCGTAGAAGGTGATGCGCTGCGCATCGGTCGGGTACTTCGCTTGCGGGGGAATCACCGTTCCCACGAGGACGCGCTGCGGATCGAACCCGAGGTCGAACGCCTGCAGCCGGAGGAACGTGCGCAACAGAAGACCGCTTCCGACGAGGAGCACGAGCGCGACCGCGATCTCGGCGACGATGAGCGTCCGCCGCGCACGATGGCCCGCCCCTCCGGCCGTGCCTCGTGCGCCCTCCTTGAGCGCGGTTGTGAATTCGGCGTGCGAGGCCTGCAGCGCCGGAGCCAGGCCGAAGAAGACGCCGGTCAGAAGGGTGAGCAGGATTGCGAATCCCAGGACAGTCCCGTCCAGGCCGACTTCGTTGAGACGGGGAGCGCCGTCAGGCGCCGCGGCGACGAGCGCTGCGATGCCCCAGACGCCGAGCAGCACTCCGAGTGCACCGCCGATCGCCGCGAGCAGGACGCTCTCGGTCAGCAGTTGCTGGATCACGCGCTGGCGCATCGCGCCGAGCGCCATGCGCACGGCGATCTCGCGTGCGCGTCCCGAGCCGCGCGCGAGCAGCAGGTTGGCGATGTTGACGCACGCAATGAGCAGGACGAAGCCGACCGCACCGAGCAGCACGAGGAGGCCGGGACGGATGTCGCCGACGACCTGATCGGTGAGCGACACGAGATTGATGCCGACGCCCTTGTTGCTCTCCGGGTGCGCCTGCTCGACCTGGCGTGCGAGGACCGACGCCGATGACGACGCCTGTTCGAACCCGAGGCCGGGCTTGAGCCGGGCAACCGTCCTCAAGACGAACGCGCCGCGTGACGGATTCGAGAGATTCAACCGGCGCGGCCGCCACAACTCGGCCGTCGGGAGCACCGCTGGCCGGAATCCATCCGGCATGACGCCGACGATCTCATGAGGTTCTCCGCCGAGCGTCACGATGCGCCCGATGACGGCGGGATCCGAGCCGAACCGTCGAGCCCACAGTCCGTGACCGAGGACGACAACCCGGGGCGCTCCGGGTACGTCCTCGGCCTCGATGAAGTCTCTGCCGAGCGCGGCGTGGACGCCCAGCACGTCGAAGTACTCGTGCGACACCTGCTCGCCCACGAGGGGCTCGGGTTCGCCCATACCCGTGAGCGCGGGCAGCCAGCCCTGTACCGCCGCGACGTTCTCGAAGATATTGGCGGCTCCCTTCAGGTCGGCGAAGCTGCCTGGCGTGGCCCATTCGCGTGCAGGCCCGCCGCGCGGACGCATGTCCTGCCAGACCATCACGAGACGATCGGGACTCGAATAGGGAAGGGGTCTGATCAGGAGCGCGTTGACGACGCTGAAGATAGCGGTGTTCGCGCCGATGCCGAGCGCCAGGGTCAGGACGGCGACCGCCGTGAATGCGGGCGTCTTCACGAGCATGCGAAGCGCGTATCGGACGTCGTTCAGCATTGTCGGTTACCTCACTCTGGCAAATTCACGGGTGAACTCGTTCGCCACGCCGTTCATTCTTTCAACCCGTCCGACCGAAGGGTCGCCGTGCAGGGTCGGCCTACTCCGATCGTAGCGCGACGGTTGGATCGACCGTCATCCCGCGGGGCCCTGAGCAGTACCGCGTCGATGACGCTGTAGATCGCTGTGTTGGCCCCGATGCCTATGGCCAGTGACAAGCAGGCGAGCAGCGAGACGCCTGAGTTTCGCAGCATCCAGCGGATCGCGTAGTGTAAGTCGGACATCTAACGCTGGTGAGGCTACCGAGCCAACGCCGTGCCGCCCGAACGGCTCCAGCGTGCGTCTTATTAGTCAGCGACTTAGAGGCGTTGAAGTCGTTGCGGTGCATTCAGCGGCTGTTCAGTTGCGAACAGCAGCCGTCCCAAGCGTGGACAAGGGCACCGATCTTGAAGCCGGATCGACGTGGTCGTCGTCCAAACTTAGGTCGAATGAGCCTTTCTCTGGTGATTCTGCTGAGCGCCCTTGTTGCTGGCTCGCAGCAGCAGCCGCCGTCGAGCACTGCCGTGGACGATCCGTCCAGGAAACAGACCGCCACCGCCCAGGCGCCTCTCGATCCGGACGACCTGCCGGTGTCTCTTGCTCGGATCCAGAAAGGCCTTTCCAAGCCTCAGGCAATCCGCCTGAACGATGGCCGCCAGGTCTTCCGCGTCGAAATCTTTGGCGAAAAACCCACCATCGAAGACATCCTCGGCAAGGACTTCTTGAAGGGTCCGGTGCCGTACGGCGGCATGACACACCAGGAGTTCCTGAGCATGGTCACGCCGAAGGACGTGCAGGGGATGGCCGCCTTCAGCAATAAGCAGGGCATGGTCGTCGCCGCCACGTCGTTTGCGCTGCAGTGGGCGCTTCAGGCAGCCATCCACAAGTACGACGACGCGAAGGACTCGCGCGCCAAGGAAGCGGCGCGGAAGGAGGTGCAGGACGCACTGGATGCGCTGCGCCGAGCTCGTCGCGCCGCTGGCCTCGAGGACAAGTAGTCGCCGGGCCGCAGCCGCCTTCTCTCACTTCCGCGCAGTGCTCGTGCCCGGCTTCAGGAACCCCTCGATCTCTTCGATCGTCCGCGGGACCGTTGACGACAGCCGCTCGAGGCCGGTCTCGGTCAGCAGGAACGAGTCCTCGATGCGGACTCCGATGTTCTTGTACTTCTCCACCATTGGCCGCACCTTGTCGATGAACGCCGTATTCTCGGGCGTCCTGGGCAGATTCTCGAGCGCCGCCTCGCGGATGTAGATACCGGGTTCGATGACGAACGCCATCCCGGGCGCGAGTTGACGCTGACGTCCCACGTCATGCACGTCCATGCCGAGCCAGTGCGACACACCATGGGTCGACCAGATCTTGAACTGCTGCCCCTTCGGATCGGTGACGAGGCCCAGCCGCACGAGTCCCGCCCGCAGCACATCGTCGCACGCGGCCTGAATCGCGCTGACGTTGTTGCCCGTCTTTGCGGCGGCCATACCCGCGTCCTGCGCCGCGAGAACGATCTCGTAGATGTCGCGCTGGGTTCGGGTGAAGGTTCCGTCGATCGGATAGGTCCGCGTGATGTCACCGGTGTAGCCGTGATAGTTGGCCGCGGCGTCGACGAGGAGAAGATCGCCTGGCTCCATGCGGCGGCTCGACTTCTCGTAGTGGAGGATCGTGGCGTTCGGCCCGGAGCCGACGATCGACGGGTAACCCCAACTCATGGCGCCGCTGCGCAGGTAGACGTTCTCGATCGCCGCCTCGACTTCGTACTCGTACTTGCCGGGGGCGGCCGCCTTCATTCCGGCCCGGTGCGCCTCGCTCGAGATCAAAAGGCTCTTGCGCATGACGTCCTGTTCGTAGGCGGTCTTGATCTGACGAAGATCCGTCACGACGGGCGTCGCATCGAGCAGGCTGAAGCCGAAGAAGCGCTCGCGCAGCTTGGCCGCGAACTGGTTGGCGGCGCCGGGTGGCGTGGACAGATCCACTTGCGGTTCGAGCGGCACGGCGACCTTCGCCCGCGCGGCCGCGATCGCGTCGAAAAACTTCGCGTACTCCGTCGGGGCCGCGCCCATCGGGCGGCTCGACAGCATCGCCGCGATGAAGGGTTCGAAGAGCGTGGTGCTCATGACGGTCGCGATGCCGCTCTGCGCGGTCGCTTCTCCGGCGGTGAGGCTGTGGCCGTTCCAGTGCTCGCGACGCGGATCGGCGTCGCGGATGAAGAGGATTTCACGTCGCGTCTCGTTCCCCGGCATGAGCACCAGGATGGTTTCTTCCTGATCGATGCCGGTCAGGTACAGCAGGTTGCTGTCCTGACGGTATTCGTAGTCCACGTCGAGCGAATAGCGGCGCGTCGGTGCGCTCCAGAAGATCGCCATCGTGTCAGGTCCAAGGCGCTCCATCGCGCGGCTGCGACGGGCTTTGAGATCCTCTTGCAGTGGCCCTGCGTTGACGGCGGGTGGAACGAGGGTCCAGACCAGACCGAGCAGTGCAATTGTGCGAAGGTGACGCATGAGCCGGGATTGTAGCAGGACACCCGGCCCGGTTCTTCGCGAAGGGCCCGATACGAGACTGCCGCCGTTCACCGGACGGATTCCGGTGTTCACCGGAAACCCCGCGCGTGCACAAGCCCTCCCGGCGTATCGTCGAGGCATGGAGACACAGGCTGCGCGTCAGCCTCAGCCCGGGACGGGCAAGGTAATCGCAGGTGTCATCGTGATGATCGTCGGGCTGTCGCTGCTGGTGGATCGGCTCGACTGGGATGTGCGGCTCTCCGGACACTTCTGGCCGCTGATCCTGATCCTGATCGTGATCGGCATCGCGCGTCTCGCGGACGGCAGTGCGGCCTGCGGCGCCCGGCGCAACATGCGGTCCGGCCTCTGGCTGGTCTACGTTGGACTCTGGGGGCTCATCAACGAGTTCCACCTCTTCGGACTGAACTACGGCACATCGTGGCCGCTGCTCGTGATCGGTGCCGGGGTTGGCATCGTCTGGCGCGCGCTCGATGAACCCCGGCCTCGTACCCATCGGCAGGAGCGGTGACATGGTGGATGTGACCTCGAACACGCGTGAGACGCACCGGACGCGGATGACGCCGCAGCTCCTGATGGGGCTCTTCATCATCGCGGCCGGGTTGCTGTTCACGCTGGACAATCTGGGGCTCGCCCACGCCGACGACTACCTGCGGTACTGGCCCATCGCCCTGGTCGCGATCGGACTGTTGAAGCTCTGGCAGTCGCGTGAGGGTGTGGGGAGCGCGTTCGGCGGCCTCGTCTTCACGCTGGCGGGCATGTGGCTCCTGCTCGAGCAACTGGCGGTGATTCGTATCAGCTTCCAGGACATGTGGCCGATGCTCCTGGTGATCTTCGGCGCGTATCTCGTCTGGCAGGGTGTCAGCGGCCGACGGCGCCCGGCCGCGATCAGCGACAGCACCTCGACGATCAGCGGGATGGCGATCCTCGGCGGCGTCAGCCGCGGCAGCAACTCGCGGGAGTTTCGAGGTGGCGACCTGACCGCGATCCTCGGCGGCTGCGAAATCGATCTGCGGCAGGCGGCGATCAACGGCGAAGCGATCATCGACATCTTCGCGATGTGGGGCGGGATCGAGTTGAAAGTACCGGAAGACTGGTCGGTCGAGAGCCGCGTCACGCCGCTGCTCGGCGGCGTCGAAGACAAGACGCGTCCACCGCAAGGGGCCAGCGCGCACCGCCTGCTGCTGCGCGGCTTTGCGATCATGGGCGGCGTCGAAATCAAGAACTGATCGCCCATGCATCCGATCCTGGCGCGGGGCGGCCGCCTCGCGCTCTACTTGGGATTCTGGATCTTTGTCGGCGTCCTGCTGGCCGAGCTGCTCGTCACGCAAGTCGGGTTCGGCTGGCAGCAGGCGTCGCTCGTGGCGCTGCCGCTTGCGCTCGCCTACGCGTTCGTCTGCCTGTCGGCGTGGTACGTGTCGTGGAGCATGCCGCTCGCTGCCACCGGCGCGCCGCGCATCGTCTTCACGGCACTGACGGCGTCAATCATCTCGAGCTCGGTCTGGCTCGTCGCCGCACGGGTCTGGATGCAGATCCTCGTGCGCCACGGCTGGCTCACCTATCCACCACGCGGGACGGCCGGCGTCTACACCCTCGTCCTGGGGTTCGGCTTCCTTCTCTACCTGCTGTCGTTGGCCGTCAGCTATCTTCTAGCGGCGTTCGAGCAGTCGCGCGAAGCGGAGCGTCGAGCGCTGCGCGGACAGGTCCTCGCGCGCGAGGCCGAGCTGCGGCTCCTCCGGGCGCAGATCGATCCGCACTTTCTGTTCAACAGCCTGCACTCGATCAGCGCACTGACGGGGTCGGACCCGTCGGCGGCGCGGCGCATGTGCCTGCTGCTGGCCGACTTTCTTCGCGAGAGCCTGGTGCTCGGCGCACAGGATCGGATTACGCTTGATCGGGAGCTGGGGCTCATCGAGCGGTTCCTGGCGGTCGAGCGGGTGCGGTTCGGCGAGCGGTTGGCCGGCGACATCAAGGCCGAGGACGGCGCCGGGGCGTGTTTCGTGCCGCCGCTCATCCTGCAGCCGTTGGTGGAAAACGCCGTAACGCACGGTGTGGCGCACGTCCTCGAAGGTGGTACCGTGACGGTTCGAGCCTCGCGGACCCCCGGCCGGCTCACGATCGCGATCGAGAATCCCGCCGACCGCGATCGCCCGCGCAGCCGGGGCACGGGTATGGGCCTGGCGAACGTCCGCGCCCGTCTCACCGCGTCCTACGGCGGCGAGGCCCGCGTCGACGCGTCGGAGCAGTCGGGGGTGTGGCGGGTCGAGCTCTCGCTCCCCGCGACTACGGAGTCCACATGACGCCATCGGATTCACTACGCGTGGTGATCGTCGACGACGAGCCGCTGGCGCGCGCGATCGTGCGGGAGTTTCTCGGCAAGCATCCGGACGTCGAGGTGGTGGGGGAGTGCGGAAACGGGTTCGAGGCGGTCAAGGTCGTGACCGAGCTCGCGCCCGATCTGCTGTTCCTCGACGTCCAGATGCCGAAGCTGAGCGGCTTCGAGGTGCTCGAGCTGATCGGCCGTGAGGTTCCGGTCGTCTTCACGACCGCGTTCGATCAGTACGCGCTGCGCGCGTTCGAAGTCCACGCGGTGGACTACCTGCTCAAGCCGTTCAGCGAGGATCGCTTCGCCGAAGCGTTGTCGAGAGCGCGCGAGCGGGTGCACGCGAAGGCGCAGGGAAATCCCGAGCCGCTCGATGTCGCCGCGCTGGCGGCAGACGCACGGCCGAAGCAGGCGCCGCTCGAGCGGGTGCTGATCCGGGACGGCGCCCAGGTCCACGTCATCCCGGTCGATCGCATCGACTACGTCGAAGCGCAGGACGACTACGTCTGCTTCAAAGCGGAAGGGAAGCAGCACCTCAAGGATCAGACGCTGGCCGCCGTCGAGACGTCGCTCGACCCGAATCGGTTCGTGCGGATCCACCGGTCGTATCTCCTCAACATCGATCGCCTGGCGCGCGTCGAGCTGTATGCGAAGGACAGCCGCGTCGCGATTCTGCAGGACGGCCGCCGGCTGCCGGTGAGCCGGGCGGGCTACGCCCGGTTGTCGAAGCTGCTGTAGGGCTCGGCATTTCTCAGGGCTCGCGCGGCCCCACTTTGTCTAGAGCGGCGGGGCCCCAGCCCCGCCGCTGTTGCGTCGCGCAGCCGCGCGTCGCAACGGCTCAAGGCTGTCGCTCGCTACAGCCTCGCGCCTTCGCGCTCGGCTGTGGCCGCAGGCGCTGCTGATACCACGCCTGTTTCCAGTTCACCGGCAGTCCAGCGCGACCACCGAACGCCGAACGCCGTGCGCCGAGCCCCGCCTTTGCGAACGCCGAGCGCCGAGCCTCGCCCGTGGCCCGTCGTCTCTTGACATTGCCGGCGCCCGGTATTAAATATCCAGTTAGTGAATTTAACTAACCAGTTAGTCATGCGGTCGGGACGCCGCGGGCCGGTGCCCGGGCAGCCGCGCCGGGGCGCGGCCGACGGATCGCGCGACCGCATCTTCGCCGCCGCCGCCCGCGAGTTCGCGGCGCGGGGCTTCGCCGGGGCGAGCGTCGACCGCATCGCCGCGACCGCCCGCCTCAACAAGGCGATGATCTACTACCACTTCCGCAGCAAGGCCGCGCTGTATCGCGCCGTGCTCGGCGACATGTTCCACGCCATCGCCGTGCGCGTCGGCGAGGTTGCCGGCTCGACGACCACACCCGAGGAGAAGATCCACCAGTTCGTCGCCGCCATCGCCGCCGAGGCGGAAGCGCGGCCGCATTTCCCGCCGATCTGGTTCCGCGAGATCGCCGAGGGGGGCGCCCACGTCGATCCCGCCATCCTCCACGAAGTGGCGGGCATCCTGCAAAAGCTGGTGGCAATCGTTGACGACGGTGTGCGGCGCGGGCGGTTTCAGACGGTCAATCCGATGCTGCTGCACGCGGGAATCGTCGGGCCCCTCCTGCTCTTTTTTGCCAGCCAGCCGCTGCGCGCCCGTATCGGGCGCGCGGGCCAGCTCCGAGGCGTCGGGAACATCAAGGCGGACGAGGCCATCGCGCATGTGCAGCGCGTGGCGCTCGCCATTCTCGAAGGACGCGTGTGATGCGGAAGAACCGTGCAGGCATCCTGACCGCGGCGATCGCCCTCCTCGCGATCACCGTGGCGCCCGGCTGCAGGAACCGGTCGGCGAACGGCCCGATTCGCGCGTCGGGATACATCGAGGCGACCGAGGTCCGGCTCGCGCCCGAGGTCGGAGGGCGGGTCGTCGAACTGAAGGTGGCCGAAGGAGACCGCGTGAACGTCGGCGACCTCATCGCCCGGCTCGATACCGCGGATACCGAGCTGTCGATCCGACGGGCCGAAGCCGAGCGCGATCAGGCGGTCGCGCAGCTTCGGCTGCTGCAGGCCGGATCGCGGCAGGAAGACATCCGGCAGGCGGGTGCACAGGCACAGTCTGCCGAGGCGGATGTCCGCGCGGCGGATGCGGAGCTTCAGAGCGCGACTGCGGATCTCGAGCGCTTCGATGCGCTCCTCAAATCGAACGCGGGGTCGCGCAAGCAGCGCGACGATGCGGCGACGCGGCGGGACGTCGCGGCGGCGCACGTGCAGGCGGCGCGCGATCGCGCGCAAGCGGCGCGGGAAAACGTGGCACGGCTCCGGTCCGGTGCGAGACCAGAGGAAATTGCGGCCGCGCGCGCCCGCGTGTCGGCGACTGACGCGCAGATCGCCGCCCTTCACAAGGCGCTCGGTGACGCCGAGCTCAAGTCGCCCGTCGGCGGCATCGTGACCTCGAAGCTCGTGGACGCCGGCGAGGTGATTGCGCCGCGCACCGCGATCGTCGTCGTGACCGATCTCGACCACGCATGGGCGAACGTGTATGTGGACGAGCCGATCGTCCCTCAGCTCCGGCTCGGTCAGACGCTCCCGCTCGTGACCGACGCCGGCCAGCGGCTGGAAGGCACGATCACGTTCATCTCGCCGAAGGCGGAGTTCACGCCGCGTAACGTGCAGACGGCGGACGAACGATCGAAGCTGGTCTACCGCATCAAAGTGACTTCGGACAACCGCCAGGGCGTGCTCAAGCCGGGCATGCCGGTCGAAGCGGAGATCCCGCGATCCTGAGCCTATGGCTGTTATCGAGTTCGATCGGGTGACGAAACGGTACGGCGCGCTTCAGGCGTTGGCGGGGCTCTCGTTCACCGTCGAGCGCGGGGAGATGTTCGGTCTCATCGGCCCTGACGGCGCCGGGAAGACCACGTCCATCCGCACGGCGTGCGGGCTTATAGCGCACGACAGCGGAACGGTTCGCGTGCTTGGACACGATCCCGTCAAGGAGCACGGCGCGATCACCGCCGCCGTCGGCTATCTCTCGCAGCGATTCAGCCTCTACGGCGATCTCACGATCGACGAGAACATCGCGTTCTTCGCGGAGATACACGGCATTCGGCGTTACCGCGAGGCTCGCGATCGGCTGCTGGCCATGACTCAGCTCACGCCGTTCCGGGCGCGGCGCGCTGACCGGCTCTCAGGCGGGATGAAGCAGAAGCTCGCGCTGGCTTGCACGCTCGTCCACGAACCGCAGGTGCTGCTCCTCGACGAACCGACGACCGGCGTCGACCCGGTGTCGCGGCGGGAGTTCTGGAAGCTCCTGTCCGAGTTCCTCTCGCGCGGCCTGACGATCGTCATGGCCACGCCCTACCTCGACGAGGCGGAACGGTGCGGACGGGTGGCCCTCTTGCACGAAGGCCGGCTGCTCGCGCTCGATACGCCGGCGACGCTGACCGCCCGGCTGCACGGACAACTGATCGAGGTGATCGCGAACACGCCCCGTCCACCCCTCGAGCAGTTGTTGCAGATTCCCGGCGTCGAGGACGTGCAGACGTTCGGCGAGCGCGCGCACGTGCGCGTGGCTGGCGAGGCGCGGGACGACGCGATCACCGCTGTCCGCGATGGCCTCCAGACTCGCGGGCTCCAGGTGATCGTCGCGCGGGCGATTCCCCCGTCGCTCGAGGATGTGTTCATCGACCTGATCGGCGGCGCATCCCGCGAATCCGCTGCGAAGGCCGGCGAGCCTCCGACCGATCGCCCCAGCGCGAGATGAGACGAGACATGGTGAAGAAGACGACGCTCTTGCTGGCAACCTGGACGCTGTCCTCTACGGCAGCGTGGGCGCAAACAGCACCGTTGAAACTGACACTCGACGAAGCCATCGCGCGGGGTTTGGCGAACAGTCTGCGGCTTTCGGAGTTCGAAGCGCGCCAGGCAGCAGCCACGGCCGTCGAACAGGGGCGGGCGGCAGCAAAGATGCCGGTGCTGTCGGTGCAGGGAGGCTACACGCGCACGAATCACGTCGACGAGTTCGTCATCAGGCAGCCTGGCCAGATCACGGCGAGCGTGTTGTATCCCGACGCTCCCGACAACTATCGAACGCGTCTCGACCTGCAATGGCCAATCTACACGGGTGGCCGAACCGACGCGCTCGAGCGCGCGGCCCGCGCCGAGCGCGAAGCGACGGGGCAGGACCTTGCCGCCGCGCGCGCCGATCTGCGTCTCGAGATCACCCGCGCATTCTGGGCGCTCGTGACCGCGCGCGAAGCCGAGGCAGTTCTGGCGCGAGCCGTGGGCAGCCTGGATTCTCACGTCCGCGATCTTCAGAGCCGGTTGGATCAGGGGCTGATCCCGCCGAATGATCTGCTGTCGACGGAAGCGCAGCGATCGCGCCAGCAGATGCTCGCGATTCAGGCCGCTAACGCGCGCGGCATCGCCGAAGCGGATCTGCGTCGCCTGCTCGGACTGCAATCGTTGGACCCGATCGAGCCGGCCGCGTCGCTGGACGTCGCGGCGGCGGGGGTGACCGATGTCGCGAGGCTGATCGCCGAAGCCCGGGCGCAGCGCCCCGAGCGGCGGGCCCTCGAGGATCGTCTGTCCGGGGCGCGGGCGCGCATCGATGCCGCGGCGAGTGGAAGCATTCCGCAGATCGCGGTCAACGGCGGCTACGACTACGCCCGGCCCAACCCTCGCATCTTCCCGCGAGTCGACGAATGGCACGACTCGTGGGACGCGTCCGTGAACGTGACCTGGTCGCTCTGGGACGGCGGCCGCGTCAAGGCGGATCGTGCCGAGGCGACGGCCACGGCTCGCGCGGCGGAGGCACGCGTCGGCGACTTCGACCGGCAGTTGTCGTTCGAAGTGCAGCAGCGTCTGCTCGACGTGCAATCGAGCCGCGCGGAGATCGTGGCCGCGGCCGACGGCGTTCGCGCCGCGACCGAAGCACGCCGCGTCGTGAACGAGCGCTTCGCCGCGGGCGTGGCCACGGCCACCGACGTCCTCGACGCCGAGACCGCGTTGCTGCAGGCCGAGCTCGATCGCACCCGCGCGCTCGCCAGCGCACGCCTCGCCGACGCGAGGCTCGAACGCGCCGTCGGAAAGTAGCAGCGGCGAGCGCACCGCCGACAGCGACAGCGACAAGCGTTAAGCACGAGCGACAAGCGTCAAGCATGAGCGACAGGCGTCAAGCATGAGCGACAAGCAGCAAACACCCCCGAACGCCATCGAAGTCAGGCATCTCACCCGCCGGTTCGGCCAGTTCGTGGCCGTGAACGACGTCTCGTTCGACGTCCGGCGTGGAGAGATCTTCGGGTTCCTGGGCAGCAACGGCGCCGGGAAGTCCACGACGATCCGCATGTTGTGCGGGCTGCTTCGTCCAAGCTCGGGGACGGCGACCGTCGATGGCATCGACGTGACCCGGGACCCGGAAGGGGTCAAACACCGCATCGGGTACATGTCGCAGCGCTTCTCGTTGTACGAGCTCCTCACCGTCGATCAGAACATCGAGTTCTTCGGCGGTGTGTACGGGCTCAACGCGTCGAAGCTGGCCGAGCGCCGTCGATTCGTGCTGGACATGGCCGGCCTGGCCGGGCGGGAATCCACGCTCGCGCGCGATCTCGCGGGTGGCTGGCGTCAACGCCTCGCGCTCGGCTGCGCGATCCTGCACGAGCCGGCGATTCTGTTTCTCGACGAGCCGACCGGCGGTGTCGATCCGCTCTCACGGCGGCAGTTCTGGCGCCTCATCGACGATTTCTCACAGGCCGGTGTGACCATTCTCGTCACCACGCACTACCTCGACGAAGCCGAGCGCTGCCACCGTGTCGCGCTCATTCACGCGGGATCGCTCGCCGCGATTGGCACGACCGCGGAAGTCAAACAGATCTTCAAGGGCCGGCCGATCATCGAGATTCGATCCGAACATCCTGTCGAGACCATGCGCGCGCTCGAAACGCTTCCGGAAGTGGAGAAGACGAGCCTCTTCGGCACGGCCGTCCATGCCGTCCTGCGCGACGAGCGCGTCCAGGTTCCCGACTTGACGGCCCGGTTGAAGGCACAGGGCCTGGCGATCACGTCGATCGATGAGGTGCTGCCGTCGCTCGAGGACGTCTTCCTCGACGTGGTGGAGCGAGCCGGAGGTACGGCGGCATGATGAAAGCGCTCGCCGTGTATCGAAAAGAGCTCCGGCAGATCGTCCGCGATCGGCGGACACTGCTGATTCTCGTCTTCGTGCCGGCGTTCTTCCTGCTGCTCTACGGCTACGCGCTGAACTTCGACATCCGGCACATCGCGCTGGCCGTCCAGGATCGCGACGGCACCCCCGAGAGCCGGGCCGTCGTGTCGGGGTTCGTCAATTCGAGCTACTTCGATCTCCTCGCGAGCGTCTATTCACGCGCCGAGGCGGAGCGGCTGGTCGATCTCAACCAGGCGCGCGCGGTGCTGGTGATCCCGGAGGGCTTCAGCCGGGACGTGACGTCCGGCCGCCAAGGCGTTGTTCAGGTGATCGTGAGCGGCGACAACGCCAACACCGCGACGACGGTGATTGGATACGCGTCGAACATTCTTCAGAGCGTCGGCGCCGCGCTGGCTCCGGGCGGCGCCGAAATCCGGCCGCCGATCGCGGTCGAGCCGCGCATCTGGTACAACCCGGAGCTGCGCAGTACTCTCTTCCTCGTGCCGGGGCTCATCGCCTACATCGCGATGATCACGGCGGTGACGTCGACAGCGCTCTCGATCGTCCGCGAGAAGGAATCCGGGACGATCGAGCAGGTGCGAATGGCTCCGATCGGGACGTTCTCGTTCGTCATCGGTAAGACCATCCCCTACTTCATCATCTCGTTGTCGTCGGCCGCCCTCATCATCCTGGCGTCGATGGTGCTCTTCGGCCTGCCGATGCGCGGGAATTGGATCGCCCTGCTCATCGCGCTGTCGGTCTTTCTCGTGGGCGCGCTCGGCACCGGCCTGCTGATTTCGACGGCCTCAGAAACGCAGCAGGTCGCATTTCAGATTGCGCTCCTGGTCTCATTGCTTCCGACGATGATGCTCTCGGGCTTCATCTTCCCGATCTCGAGCATGCCGCGGTTCCTGCAGGTCGTGACCTACGCCGTCCCGGCCCGCTATTTCCTGGTCGCCTTGCGGGGCATCGTCCTCAAGGGCTCACCGATCGTGCACTTCGTCTGGCCGCTCACGGCGCTGGCCATCTACGCGTTCGTGATGCTGGCGCTCGCGTCCATCCGCTTGTCGCGGGAGCGTGCCTGATGCGGCGTCTGCGGTTTCTCGTGCGCAAGGAGTTCCTCGAACTGCGGCAGAACCCGCGGCTCTTCGGGCTCGTCATCATTGCACCCATCCTGCAGTTGACGATGCTCGGATACGCCGCGACGACGGACGTGAAGGACGTGCCGGTGGTGGTGGCTGATGGCGATCGCTCGCCCGCCAGCCGCGAGCTGATCGCCCGCTTCGACGCGTCGCGGAACTTCAGCGTCATCGCCACGGTCACGACCACCGCGGAGATCGATCCTTACCTCGAACGAGGCCGCGCCTGGATTGCACTCGCGATTCCGACTGGCTACGGCGCCGACCTCAACGCGCACCGACCGGTGACGGTGCAGGTGGTCGCCGACGGCACCGATTCGAATTCGACGACCGTCGCGCTCGGCTACACCAGCGCCCTCGTTGGCGGGTACGCGCAGGAACTTGTCGCCGAGCAGACCGGGCGGCCGGCCGGCGGCGCGATCGACGCGCGGATCCGTGTGTGGTTCAACCCGCAGCTCGAGAGCCGCTTCTTCATGATTCCCGGTGTCCTCGCCCTGGTCCTGCTGGTGATGACCGCCAATCTGGCCTCGATGGCGATCGTTCGCGAGCGTGAGCTGGGGACCCTCGAACAGCTCAACGTCACGCCTCTCCGCCGTTGGGAGCTGATCGTCGGCAAGCTTCTGCCCTACGGGGTGATCGGGTTGATCGATGTGTTTCTCGTTGTGGCGGTCGCGGTCTTCTGGTTCGAGGTTCCGCTGCGCGGCAGTTTGCTGCTGCTCTTCGCGATGTGCCTGCTCTACGTGCTCTGTACGCTGGCGCTGGGGCTTTTCATCTCGACCATCTCAGAGACGCAGCAGCAGGCGATGATGACGGCGACGTTCTTCTTCCTGACGCCGATGATCTACCTGTCAGGCTTCATCTTTCCGATCGAGAACATGCCGCAGGTAATCCAGCCGTTCACTTACCTGATTCCGCTGCGCTACTTCCTGGTCATCGTGCGGGGAATCTTCCTGAAAGGGATTGGACTCGAGTTGCTGTGGCCCCAGGCCGCGGCGCTCGCCGCCTGGGGCACCATCATGCTGTCGCTGGCCGTCGCGCGCAGCCGGAAGCGGGCGGCCTAGCGGATGGCAAATGGCAAAGGGCAAATGGTAAATGGTAAATGCACAGCGTAGCGTCCCCCTCAGGCGGACCGCGGACCGCGGACCGCGGACGGCGGACAGCGCATAGCGATCCCTACTTCACATTCACGAACTGGAGCCCGAGGCGTGACGCCGTCGAGTTGAGCGGTGCGACCTCGCGGGTCAGGAAGCCCTGGACTTCTTCCTTCAACCGCGACAGCTCCGACTCCTGTTCTTCGAGGACCTGCGTCATGCCCGCGGTTGGTACGCCTTCGCCCTCGACCGCCCACATCTGAAGCGGCGCCAGCCGCGAATACAGTCTCGTGCCTCCCCGCATCGCGAGGATGTCGTACACGACCTCGGCAGTCGGGTTGTGCAGTCTGTCCTCGAGCGCGTCCGCCTTCTTTGCGACCTGCTGCGAGGCCTCGATCAATTTCCCGATCTCGGACTCGGACTTCCGGGGATCGAGGGCTTTTGCCTGTGACTGCAGCTGGTCGCGCACCGATCGCAGCTGGTTGACGAGCGCCGTCACGTTCGAGATGTTGTCGCGCACGCGCAGCGCGAACGTGAGTTGCGCCTGCATGTCGGACGCCGACAAGCTTCCGGCCGGATCCGGGACGATCTTGAGCGGAACGGTGCGCGTCGTGCCGTCGACCGTCAGCCGGACGGTGTAGGTGCCCGGGATGGCCCGTGGCCCGTCCGCCGGATCACCGGTATCGATCTTTCCGTTCTTGATCTTCTTCGCACCTTCCCATCGCAGATCCCAGACGGCGCGCTGCACGCCGGGGTCGACGCTCAGCGCGGCTTTCTTGAACTCTTCCGGGTCGTCGCCCTCGCTGCTGTAGTCGGGCTCTCGCACGACGCTGCTCAGCGTCCGCACGAGGCGATCGCGGCTGTCGAGGATCTCGATCTTCAGCTCTCCCTTCGGCTTTTCCTTGACGAAGTAGTAGATCGACGCACCGTTTGGCGGATTCGAGAAACGCGCGTAGCGGCTGGCCCAGGACCCGCCGCCGCCGCGCCAGCGGACCGCGTCGGAGGCGGAGTACAACGCGACCGTGCTCCCGGTGATCGTCTCGTTCGTCTCACGTACTGGCTGCAGGTCATCGAGGATCCAGATCGATCGCCCGTGCGTGCCGACGACGAGGTCGTCTCCCTTCACGACGAGATCGTGCACGGCCACGGTCGGGAGATTGAGCTTCAACCACTTCCACGTCTTGCCGTCGTCGACCGAATACATCACGCCGCGTTCGGTGCCGGCGTACAACTGTCCGCGTCTGGCCGGATCCTCGCGGACGGCGTGGAGGTAGACGTCCTGCGGAATCCCGGAATCGAGCCGCGTCCAGGTCTTGCCAAAATCTGTCGTCTTGTAGAGATACGGATGCTCGTCGTCGAGCCGGTGCGCGTCGATGACCACGTAGGCGGTGGCGGCGTCGAAGGGCGAGGGCTCGATCAGGCTGACCGTGGACCACTCGGGAACGCCTGGCATCGCCGCGGTGACGTTCGACCAGTTCTTGCCGCCGTCTCGCGTTACGTGCACGAGGCCGTCGTCGCTTCCGGCCCAGATCACGCCGGCCTGCTTCGGCGACTCAGCGATCGCGAAGACCGTGCAGAACGTTTCGACGCCGGTGTTGTCACCCGTGATCGGCCCTCCCGACCAGGTCTGCCTCGTCTTGTCGTTGCGGGTCAGGTCCGGGCTGATCGCGTGCCACGACTGTCCACCGTCCGAGGTTTTGAAAATGACCTGTGCGCCGTGATAGATGACTTTCGGATCGTGCGGTGACGGGGCAATCGGCGCCGTCCACTGGAAGCGGTACTTCATGTCCTGGCCGCCGTGCCCTGACGGGTTCTCCGGCCACGCGCTCACGTTCCTCGATTCGCCGGTCCGATTGTCATAGCGGGTGATGATGCCGAGGTACTCGCCGGCATAGACGATGTTCGGATCGCTCGCGTCGGAGACGACGTGGCCTGCTTCGCCACCACCGACGTCGTGCCAGTCAGCCAGGCCGATGCTGCCCGATCGGTTCATGCTCGGGCCCTGCGCGGTGCCGAGGTCCTGCATGGCGCCGGCCACGTTGTACGGGGTCCGGGTGTCCGTCGAGACGTGATAGAACTGCGAGATCGGAAGCGGTGGCGCGAACCATGTCTCGCCGCCGTTCGAGCTCAGGTCGACGCCACCATCGTTGCCGGCGATGATCCGTTTCGGGTTCAGCGGATCGATCCAGACGTCATGATGATCGCCGTGGTGCATCCCCTTGACGGTCTTGATCGTCTTGCCGCCGTCGATCGTGTGCAGCATCGGCACCTGCGGAAACCACACGTCGTCGGGATTCTGCGGGTTGACGGTCAGCGTCGAGTAGTACCAGGCACGCTGGCGGAGCTGCCGTGAGGGATTGATCAGCTCCCAGTTGTCTCCACCGTCGTCGGATCGAAAGAGGCCGCCTTTCTCCGCTTCGATCAGCGCGTAGACGCGGCGTCCATCCGAAGGCGCCACGGCGACGCCAACCTTGCCCCAGATGCCTTCCGGCAGGCCGCTGCCAGTGAGCGCCTTCCAGGTGGTGCCGCCGTCACGCGACACGTACAAGCCGCTCCCGGGGCCGCCGCTGACGAGATCCCATGGCAGGCGGCGCGCCTGCCAGAAGCCGGCGAAGAGGATCGAGGGATTCGACGGGTCCATCGCGATGTCGGACGCGCCCGTGTTCTCGTCCTTCTTCAGCACTTGTTCCCAGCTCTGTCCGCCATTCGTCGTGCGGTAGATTCCGCGCTCGGGATTCGGTCCGAACGCGTGTCCCAGCACCGCGGCAAATGCGACGTCAGGATTGGTCGGATGCACGACCATCGTGCCGATTTGCCCCTCCTGCTTCCAGACATGGGTCCAGGTCTTGCCGGCGTCGGTCGAACGGTAGATGCCATTGCCCGCTGCCACGTTGCCGCGGATGTTCGCTTCGCCCGAGCCGACGTAGACGATGTTGGGATTGGATCGGGCGACGGCAATGGATCCGATCGACGAGATCGGTTGCTCATCGAACACCGGTTTCCAGCTCGAGCCGCCGTCCGCGCTCTTCCACACGCCGCCCGATGCTGCGGCCGCATAGTAGGTCGTGGGATCGCCGGCGACGCCCGTCACCCGCGCAACCCGTCCGCCCGCGGCAGGACCGATCAGCCGGTATTTCAGTGCTTTGAATTCCTTCGGCGTGTCTGTGGGGGAGGGAGCCGGTGCCGGCTTTTCCTGCGCACCGATGCCGGTGACGAGGAGCAGGCACACGAGGACTGGAACAAAGAATCTGCGCATGGCGGGATTGTACTAAAACGCTGAATGCTTGTGCGCTCTCAGCGAGGA
>DATAEK010000190.1:0-3024 GCA_036258055.1 Vicinamibacterales bacterium | reverse complement strand
CGGCGACTCGCCTCGATGATCTTTGAGATGGTCGGTGATGAGCATAAATGGTCGCTAGTCGTCAGTGGAGGATTCTTGGTTATCGTTTCTCCGCTGTCCGCTGTCCGCTGTCCGCCCGTCCGTCAAGGTCCGGCTGAAGCCAGGCTGAAGCCGGACGCGACATGACGCCGGCCTATCTCTGATACGCCCGGCCGGGCCCGATGGTTAACACGCTACTCCGTGCGCAACGCGATGAGCGGGTCGATGCGTGTTGCCCGCCGCGCGGGTAGATAACTCGCGATCATCGCCACCGCGCAGAGGAGCGCGGCCGTTCCCGCAAACGTCAATGGATCCCGGGTGCTCACGTTCGGCAGCAGGCCACGCGGCAGGAGCGACGCGGCGCCGAACGCCGCGGCGAGGCCGACCACGACGCCGACGGCGACGAGGATCAACCCGTGGCCGAGCACGAGCGTCAGGACGTTGCCAGGCGTGGCGCCAAGCGCCATCCGCACGCCAATTTCGCGCGTCCGCTGGGTAACCGAATAGTTCGCGACTCCGTAAAGCCCGATCGACGCGAGCAGGAGCGCAAGCGAGCCGAACGTGACGAGGACGATCACGTTCATCTTGAGCGGTGCCAGCGACTGCGATACCTGCTCGTCGAGCGTGCGCACGTTGAAGACGGACAGCGTCGGGTCGATCTGCTGAACCGCGGCGCGCACCGCGCCCGCCAGTCCCGCAGCATCGGAGTCGGCGCGGATGTGGAGCGTGGCCGCGGGCGTGTAGTTCTGCCGAATCGGCTGATAGATGTAGGGAATCGGATCTTCGGCCACGCCGTTGTACTTGCTGTTCTTCGCAATTGCGACGATCGTCGTGAAATCCTGATCGCCGAAGAACTTGAATCGTTTGCCGATCGCATCCTCACCCGGCCAGAACCGTCCGGCCATCGTTTCGTTGACGATAACGACCTTCGGTGCGCCGTCAGCATCGTTGCGCGTGAAGTCGCGACCGCGGAGTAGGGGGATGCCGATCGTGTCGAAATAGCCCGGACCGACGGAGTTCACCTGCACCAGTATCCGGTCGCGTGTGGTCGTGTCCTGACCTTCCGGAAACACGCTCCGCGCGATGCCACCGGTCAGGGGCGCTCCCGAAGCGATCGCGGCATGCCGCACGCCAGGCAGCGTCGAGACCTTTTCGACGGACTGCTCGAAAAAGATCTGACCCTTGGCCGGCGTGTAGCCCTCGCGGCCCAGATTCACCGTCATCACGAGCACGCCATGCGTTTCGAACCCGGTGTCGATGCGCTGCGCGTCGTTCAGGCTCCGGAGAAAGAGGCCGGCCGCGATGAGCGACATGAGCGACAGCGCGACCTGCGAAACGACGAGGCCCTGACGCAGCGTCAGCGCGCGCAGCCATCCCCGGCGCGAGCCGGCTGACGGAACGGTCTCGTTCTTGAGCACCGGGACAACGTCCGGATTCGAGGCTTGCACCGCCGGCGCGAGTCCGAAGAGCACGCCGGTCACGATGGTCACGAGCGCGGTAAAGGCCAGCACCCGGCCGTCGATCGAGACGTCACGTCCCACGGGCAGTGGGAGCGGCAGATCGCTCGAGACGATGAGACTGAGCACCCAGTAGGCGAGCAGGACGCCGAACGCCCCGCCGATGCAGGAGAGCAGCAGACTCTCCGTGAGCAGCTGCCGGACAAGGCGATGCCGCTCCGCACCGAGCGCCAGCCGCATCGCGATCTCCTTGCGGCGCCGCGAGGCGCGAGCGAGAAGGAGATTGGCAATGTTCGCGCAGGCAATGAGCAGCACGATCCCGACGACGGTCATCAGGATCATCGAGAGCTGCACGACCGGAGCGCCGGCCTGTCCGTTCGGATTGAGACGCGCGTCGAGGAGGGGCACGGATCCGGCGCTCCGCCCTTTGTTGTCGACCGGAAAGGCCTGCTCGAGTTGGCCGAAAATCGTCTTCAGGTTGGCTGACGCCTGCTGCACGCTGACGCCGGGCTTGAGCCGTCCGAACGCAAACAGGAACAGGCCGCGCCGCTGCTCGTACCAGTCGAAGTTCGGTTGCACGACGTCGTGCATCGACATCGGCACCCACAACGCCGGGCCGCCGCCGAGCAGCGTGCCCTCGAATCCGCGTGGCGCGACGCCGATCACGGTGAAGGGCTGACGATTGAACGTGAGGGTACGCCCGACGATTGCGGAGTCGCTGCCGAGGCTGCGCTCCCAGAACCCGTGGCTGAGAACCACGACCGGCGATGCCTTCAGATCCTCTTCGGGCAGGAACGCGCGTCCGAGAAACGGCTGCGTACCGAGGACCGAGAAGTAGTTGGCACTGACCACCTGTGCGAGGACCTGCTCGGACGCGTTGTCGCGCGCCCAATTCAGCTGCGAGAACGTGAACCCGGCCATGCCGGTGAACACCTGATTCTGATCGCGGAGGTCCTTGAAGTTGAGGTGCGAAAGCGGCAGGTTGCCGGGGTTGCGCGCGTCGGCCATGAAGACCGACGCGAGCCGTGCCGGCTCCTCGACCGGAATCGGTTTCAGGAGCAGGACGTCGATCAGGCTGAAGATGGCGGTGTTCGCCCCGATGCCGAGCGCCAGCGAGAGCACGGCCACGATCGTGAAGGCCGGGCTCTTCGCCAGTACGCGCAGTCCGTAGCGGAGGTCGTGAAGCATGACGCGCAAACCCTGACGGCTGAATGCCGAACTTCGAATGCCGTCACGCGCTCAGCAACGAAGTCCGCATTCAGCATTCAGCGTTCGGGCGTTGATCGCGAGTGTCTCAGTGCTCGATGTGGAAGCCGCTCTCCTCGAGTTCCTTGTCGCCGCGCCGGCTGCCGTCCTCTTCTACGACCCGGCCGTCGAACAGATGAATGCTCCGGTCGGCGTGCCGCGCGTAGCGCGGATCGTGCGTGACCATGCAGATCGTCGCACCCTCGCGATGCAGCTCGCGGAGCAGTTCCATGACCGCCTCGCCGTTCTTCGAGTCGAGGTTTCCGGTGGGCTCGTCCGCCAGCAGGATCGACGGCGCACCAGC
>DATAEK010000181.1:0-16976 GCA_036258055.1 Vicinamibacterales bacterium | reverse complement strand
CCGCGGTTCTCGCGAACCTCGGCGATGGCCGACCTCTGGGTTCCGCTGCGCGCCGGCAGCGACATCGTCTTCCTCGGCGCGCTGGTGAACTACGTCCTCTCGAACAATCTCGAGTTCCGCGATTACGTCGTCCACTACACGAACGCCGCGACGATCATCGGACCGGAATTCCGCGACACCGAGGACCTCGACGGGTTTTTCTCCGGCTGGGACGCCTCGCAGCGGAAATACTCGCCCGAGTCGTGGGCGTACGAGGGATCGTCGTCGTCAGACCAGGACGCGGCGCACAGCGGCGCACCCGGCGAACACGGCAAGAGCCGCGGCGGAGAGGCACAGAAGTTCGACAAGCCGCACCGCGACCCCACGCTGCAGCATCCACGATGTGTCTTTCAGATCCTGAAGCGTCACTATCGACGCTACACGCCGGAGCTCGTCGAAGAGAGCTGCGGCGTTCCACGCGATGCGTTCCACCGAGTCGCGGAGGTGTTCTGTGGCGCGTCGGGACCCGATCGCACGGGAGCCATCTGCTACGCCGTCGGATGGACGCAGCATTCCGTGGGCGTCCAGATCATCCGCACCGCCGCGATTCTGCAACTCCTGCTCGGGAACATCGGACGACCCGGCGGCGGCATCCTCGCGCTCCGCGGCCACGCATCGATCCAGGGATCGACGGACATCCCGACCCTGTTCGACCTGTTGCCCGGCTACCTCCCGATGCCCGAGCTCGGCAGCGATTCGCAATCGCTCGAGCGCTATATCCGCAGACACCGTTCGAATACCGGCTGGTGGCACAACGTCGACAAATACATCGTGTCGCTGTTGAAGGCTTGGTACGGCGACGCGGCGACGCGCGAAAGCGACTTCGGGTTCGGGTGGCTGCCGCGAATCAGCGGCGATCACTCGCACTTCGGCTACTGGCTGCAGATGGCCGACGGCCGCGGACCGCTCGAAGGGCTGTTCGTGATGGGTCAGAACCCTGCCGTTGGCGCGCCGAACTCCAGGCTCGAACGTCGTGCGCTCGCGAACCTCCGCTGGCTCGTCGTCCGCGACATGGTCGAGACGGAAACGGCATCGTTCTGGCTGGACTCCCCCGAAGTCCGGCGCGGCGAGCTCCGCACTGAGGATGTCGCGACGGAAGTGTTCTTCTTCCCCGCCGCTGCTCACGCAGAGAAGGACGGCTGCTTCACGAATACCCAGCGAATGCTGCAGTGGCACGAGAAAGCCGTGGAAGCGCCCGGCGATGCGCGGAGCGAAGCGTGGTTCGTGTACCACCTCGGTTTCCGGCTGAAAGCGATGGCGGCGCGCAATCCACATCCAGCGAACGCGGCGCTCAACGCACTGACGTGGACGTACCGGACCGAAGGCCCCCACGACGAGCCTGATATCGCCGAAGTGCTGCAGGAGATCAACGGCCGCACGGTTGCGGACGGCAAGGTCGTGCCGGGCTTCAGCGCGCTCGCGGCCGACGGTTCCACGGCGTGCGGCTGCTGGATCTATTCCGGCGTTCACCCGGAACCACACCGCAACCGGGCCGCCGAGCGGCAGTCACAGGACGCGTACGGGCATGGGTGGGGATTCGCGTGGCCCGACGATCGGCGGATCCTCTACAACCGCGCGTCTGCCAGACCCGACGGGCGCCCGTGGAGCGATCGCAAAAAGCTCGTCTGGTGGGACGATGCGAAGCAGACGTGGACCGGACTGGATACGCCCGACTTTGCGAAAACGAAGGCGCCGTCGTATCAACCACCGGATGATGCACAGGGCGACGCGGGGATTGCCGGCGATCAGCCGTTCATCATGCACGCTGACGGGGTCGGCTGGATCTGGGTCCCGAGCGGTCTCAAAGACGGTCCATTGCCCACCCACTACGAACCGCTCGAGTCACCCGTCACCAATCGGCTCTACGCGCAACAGACGAACCCCGCGGCTGATCCGAAGGCTCGTCACGACAATCGATACGCTGCCGGGAGCGGCGACGAGTCGTATCCACACGTGCTGACGACGTATCGGCTCACGGAACATCACACGGCAGGGGGAATGACGCGCACGCTCACGCATCTTGCGGAGCTCCAGCCCGAGCTCTTCTGCGAGATCTCTCCGGAGCTCGCCGAGTCGATCGGTGTCTCGAACGGCGGGTGGGTCACGGTATCAACTCCGCGCGGCGCGATCGAGGCTCGCGCGCTGGTGACGTCACGGATACGGCCGCTCGTCGTGCACGGCCGCACACTCCACCAGGTGGGACTGCCCTATCACTTCGGCCACCGTGGCCTCGTCCGCGGTGACGTCGTCAACGACCTCGTGGCCATCTCGGAGGAACCCAACGTGCGAATCATGGAGTCGAAGGCCCTGGTGTGCGACATCAGGGCGAGCCACGGGGGACGATCTCGATGATGCACAAAACGACGGCATTCCTGACCGACTCGACGGTCTGCATCGGCTGCAAGGCCTGCGAGGTCGCGTGCAAGGAATGGAATCAGATTCCTCATGACGGGTTCCGGTTCACAGGCTTCTCCTACGACAACACGGCCGGCCTCGGCCACTCGACGTGGCGGCACGTCAAGTTCGTCGAGCGCGCGGCGCCTGCTCCGGCCGGCGATGCGGGCTACCGCAGCAACGCGTTCCGCTGGGACTTCTCCTCGGACGTGTGCAAGCACTGCGAGAACGCGGGGTGTCTCGACGCGTGTCCGACAGGATCGATCGTCCGCACTGAGTTCGGTGGCGTCTTCGTTCAGCCCGACATCTGCAACGGCTGCGGCTACTGCATCGTCGCGTGCCCGTTCGGCGTTGTCGATCGCCGGCCTGACGACGGGCGCGCATTCAAGTGCACGTTCTGTTACGACCGTCAGAAAGCCGGGCTGCAGCCTGCCTGCGCAACCGTATGCCCGACGGAGTCGATCGTGTTCGGTGAGATCGAGGAGCTGCGCGAGAGAGCGGCGGAACGTCTGCGCGAGCTGGAGAGCCGCGGGATTGAGGATGCGATGCTCTACGATGCACGGGATTCGAGCGTCGGCGGCACGCACGCGATGTTCGTGTTCCGCGGGCGTCCCGACGAGTACAATCTTCCCGCGCGGCCCGACGTGCCCACGGTCCATCTTCGCAGCGGTTGGACGGCGGCGGCGATTGCCGCTGTACTGATGGTGGTCGGCACAGTGACCGCCTTCGCAGTGCCTCGTGAGTAGCGCACGCTCAACAAGGCGCTGGCACCGCGTTTGCGAATCGGATTGCAGATCCAAGTCTGCGAACACCGACTATGCGAATTGCCATCGTTGCTCCTCCATTCATTCCGGTTCCTCCGAACGGCTACGGCGGGACGGAACTCTTCGTTGCCTACCTCGCGGAAGCGCTGTCGCTGCGGGGCCTCGAGGTCGTCGTCTATGCGAACGGCGAGTCCACGGTGGCCTGTCCTGTACGGTGGACGTTCCCGGAAAAGGACTGGCCGCCACGGCCGGGCGTGGATATGGGGCTGAAGAACCTCGACCATTCTGCCTGGGCCATTCGTGACATTCGTGAAGGGAGCTTCGACGTCGCCCACCTCAACGACGCGGCGGGCGTGCCGATGTCGCGTTTCCTGCCTCATCCGGTCGTACACACGCTGCACCATCCGCACGATGAATCGCTGTCGACTCTCTACAAGCGGCACCCCTGGATTACCTACGTGTCGATCAGCGACGCGCAGAAGCAGCTCGAGGAGATGCCGCGGATGCACACGATTCATCACGGCATCCGGCTCGAGGACTACCGCTTCGAATCCGAGAAGAAGGGGTACCTCGCGTTTCTCGGACGCATGGCGCCGGTCAAAGGCCCGCACCTCGCGATCGAGGTTGCGCGTCGCGCCGGGGTTCCGCTGAAGCTGGCAGGGGAAGTCCAACCGGTCTTCGACGACTATTGGAAGACGCAGGTGTTGCCGGGGATCGACGGCCGCGAGATCGAGTTCGTCGGCGAGGCGACGCTGGACATCAAGAACGAGCTGCTCAGCAACGCCTCGGCGCTGCTCTTTCCAATCCAGTGGAACGAGCCGTTCGGGCTGGTGATGATCGAGGCGATGGCGTGCGGCACGCCGGTTATCGCGCTGCCCGGCGGCGCAGTACCGGAGGTGGTGCGCGACGGCGTGAGCGGATGGATTTGCCGTGACATCGACGAGATGGCCGAGCGGGCGGCGGACGTGAGGATCTCGCCCGCATCGTGCCGTGACTACACCGAGCGCGAGTTCTCGGTGGAGCGAATGGCTGCCGACTACGAAGAGCTGTATCGCGCCTGCCTTGACGAGCCGTTCGAATTCAGTCTGGATGGGGACGGCGCCGCGCTCGGATCATGACGCCAGAAGACGCGAAGGAAGGGATCTGGGTCGACGACCAGTATTACATCCTCGCCACGAGTGCGCGCGCGGCGACGGGATCGGCGGTTCTGAAGTACGGAGACACGTTCAGCGTCTTCGACAGTTACGGCGACATCGTCGCTTCCCGCGCTGACGAGTTCGGCCTGTATCACGATGGCACTCGCCACCTCTCGTCGCTCACTCTGCGGCTCGGCACCGAGCGACCGTTGCTCCTGAGCTCGCGCACGAGTGCGGACAACGGCCTCTTCGGCGCCGACCTCACGAACCCCGATGTGCTGGATCACGGCGCGGTCGTCGTGCCGCGGGATCTCATCCACATTTTCCGCGCGCGTTTTCTGTCCCAAGGACAGACGTTCGAGCGGATCCGACTCGTCAACTACAGCAACACACGTGTGTCGCTCTCGCTGGTTTTCACCTTTGCATCGGATTTCGCCGACATCTTCGAGGTCCGCGGGACACGCAGGGTCCGGCGAGGTGTCGCGCTGCCGGCGCACGTCAGCGGCAGCGCCGTCGAGCTCGCCTACAAGGGTCTGGACGATGTCGTGAGGCGGACACGGCTCTCGTGGTCCCCGGCGCCGACGAAGCTTGGAGAGTCGTCGGCGCGATACGATCTCGCCATCGACTCGCACGAGGCGCTGACGCTCGGTCTGATCGTCCAATGCAGCGCCGGCGAGCTGTCGGACACGAGCGTGGACTTCGACCGCGGCTTCGCGGACGTCGAAGCGCGCCGTTTGGAGAAGTCCAGCGCGTACGCGGTGGTCTCGACTGCCAACGAACAGTTCAACCAGTGGGTGACGCGCTCGGTCGCCGACCTGCAGATGATGACGTCGGATACCGTGCACGGGCCGTATCCGTACGCCGGCGTACCCTGGTTCAGCACCGCCTTCGGCCGCGACGGCATCATCACGGCGCTCGAAGTGCTGTGGATGAATCCCAGTCTGGCTGCCGGTGTGCTCCGCTATCTCGCGGCGACGCAGGCCGACGCCATGATTCCTGAGCAGGATGCGGAGCCCGGCAAGATCCTCCACGAGACGCGAGGCGGCGAGATGGCCGCGCTCCACGAAGTGCCGTTCGGCCGCTACTACGGAAGCGTCGACGCCACGCCGCTGTTCGTCGTCCTCGCCGGCGAGTACTACCGTCGCACCGCGGATCTCGATCTAATCAAACTGCTCTGGCCGAACATCGAGCGCGCGCTCAGCTGGATGGAACGCTACGGCGACGTCGACGGCGACGGTTTTCTCGAGTATCAGCGGCGCACGGCGAATGGCCTCGTCCAGCAGGGATGGAAGGACTCGCAGGACTCGGTGTTCCATGCCGACGGTACGCTCGCGCAACCGCCGATCGCGCTGTGCGAGGTGCAAGGTTATGCCTACGCCGCGCTTCGCTGCGCCACCACGCTGGCCGCTGCACTCGGACAGACGGCTCGCGCCGTGGCGCTGAGCGCGCGGGCGGATACGCTTCGGGATCGGTTCGAAAAGGCTTTTTGGTGGGAGGCGCACGGCACCTACGCGCTGGCACTCGACGGCGCCAAACAGCCGTGCTTCGTGCGCGCGTCCAATCCCGGTCACTGTCTCTATTCGGGGATTGTCGCGCCCGACCGCGCGAGGAAAGTCGCGGCGGTCCTGATGGACGAGGAGATGTTCTCCGGGTGGGGCATTCGTACCCTTGGCCGCTGCTCCGCACGCTACAACCCGATGTCGTACCACAACGGATCGCTCTGGCCGCACGACAACGCGATCGCCGCTGCAGGCTGTGCGAAGTACGGACTCACGGACGCGGTCCTCGCGATCATGACCGGAATGTTCGAGGCCAGCCTGTTCGTGGATCTGCAACGCATGCCGGAGCTCTTTTGCGGATTTCGCCGGCGGCCCGGTGAAGGGCCGACGCTCTATCCGGTGGCGTGCGCGCCGCAGTCGTGGGCGGCGGGATCGGTGTTCTTGTTGCTCCAAGCCTGTCTGGGCCTCTCGATTGACGCGCTCGACCGGCGTGTGACGATCTCCCACGCACGCCTGCCCGAGTTCCTCGATCAGATCACCATTCGCGGACTGCGGGTGCGCGACGCGTCCGTCGACTTGCGGTTCGACCGCCACACCTTCGACGACGGCGTGACCGTTCTGTCGCGCACCGGATCCGTCCAAGTCATCGTCATCAAGTGACGGCCGGCGCCTCGACGCATCCCGTCCGGCTGCGATAGCCTCTTCACGTGGACGATCGATCCGGCTCGTTCGAAGAGCGGCTGACCGCCATCCGACAGGAAGCCGCTACCCGCGGTCTCGTCGATGCGCCGGGGGTTCGGCCGGCGGGCTCACCGATTCTGAGTGGCGATCACTCGAGCGGATACTACGGGCTGCCGCTCCTCAAGCCTCCGGTGTGGACGTGGGAAATTCCCGCGTACTTTTTCGTCGGCGGCACGGCCGGCGCCTCCGCCGTCATCGGTGCGGTCGCCCGGACCACAGGGGCGAGCCCGACACTCGCGAGGGACGCACGATGGATCGCCGCCGCCGGGGGTGTGCTCGCTCCGCCACTCCTCATCTCAGACCTGGGCCGCCCGGAGCGATTCCTGAACATGCTCCGCGTGTTCAAAGTCCGCAGCCCCATGTCGCTCGGCGCATGGACGCTGGTGGCGTTCTCGAACGCCGCAAGCGCATCGGTGTTCGTGGATCTCGTCGAACGGGTGACTGGCGGGCGACTGCCAATCCGCATCGTCGGCGATGCCGCCGAAACCCTGTCCGCGTCGACCGGACTCGTGCTCGCGACCTACACCGGCGTTCTCATCGGCGCGACGGCAATCCCGGTCTGGTCCCACAACGTGCACCTGCTACCGGTGCATTTTGCAGCCTCGAGCGTCGGCACGGCTGCATCGATCCTCGAGCTCATGGGTCACGAGGATCAGTCACTCAACAACCTGGCGATCGGCGCGGCGGCCGTGAAAATGCTCGTCGGTCTGGCCATCGAGGCGCAGTCTGACCCGGCGCTGCTCCCGCTGAAGACCGGACGGTCGGGGCTGATGATGCGTTGGGGGGGACTTCTCTCGGGTCCGCTGCCGATGGTCCTTCGGATGCTGGGCGGTCATTCCATGACGGCGCGACGCGCGGCCGCGATCTCGACGATTGCCGGATCGCTCCTCACGCGCTTCGCCTGGCTCGTGGCTGGACGTGCGTCAGCAGAGGCGCCTGCCCGGCCTGCGATCGATGCCGGCGCGAGCGAGGCGTTGCCTCACGCTGGCCTCGAGCCGATTCGTGAGTAGCTCGCGGCGCGAACGCCGAGGAACTATCGATCAGTGCCCCGCGACGCGCGCTCGCAGTGGCGCGAGCACCGTCTGTTCGAGATGATCGCGATAGAACAGGTTGTAGGTGTCGAATGGAATCAATCGCCCATCCTCGGGATGGACGATATGGACGCAGGTCTTCTTC
Source organism: Vicinamibacterales bacterium (assembly GCA_036258055.1). Taxonomy (GTDB): domain Bacteria; phylum Acidobacteriota; class Vicinamibacteria; order Vicinamibacterales; family 2-12-FULL-66-21; genus DATAEK01. The sequence goes on along the minus strand of DATAEK010000181.1, from coordinate 9,227 downwards.
ACCGAGCGTACGTCGAACGAGTAGGCGTCGATGAACTGCATGATGATGATGCGGAAGACGTTCTCGTAGCCGAGATCGGGCAGCGAGACACGTGGCAGGCAGCACAACAGATCACGAAGCGTTCCGGCTCCCGACTCCGGCGAATGATTCGTGGCAAACAGCTTGATGATCCCGTCACGGATGCCTGCGTCCTGCTCGTAGACGATCGTATTCCGGCCGGCGTTGATGAGGACCTGCGGATCGATCAGGCCGGTGAGCGGCGTCACCGTACCTCCGAGCTTGAGGGCGTAGGCCATCGCAAGCGAATCGGGATGACAGGGCACCGGGATGACATCCTCGGGCCTGAACACCGAGGTCTGCTCGAGAATCCCGCGCCGGACCTCGGTCAGCGTGAGCCGATCGCGAGACGGATCGAATCCGTCAGCGCGCCCCGCGTGCTGCACCGGCTGAAAGGTGACGCCGCGAATACAGGGCTGCTGCAGCGCGTAGTCGACGATCCTGCCGATCTCGCGATCGTTCAACCCTTTCTTCAGCGTGACCACGAGGTTCGTCGAGATCTGATGTCGATTCAGACGGTCAATGGCTTTCTCGCGGACGGCGCGGAGGTCGACGCCTCTGAGCGCGATGAGCGCGTCGCGCTCGAACGAGTCGAACTGCAGGTAGATCTCGAAGTCCGGCATGAACGCCGCCAGCCGCTCGGTGAACGCCTCGCTCTCGGCGATCTTCACGCCGTTGGTGTTCACCATGAGATGACGGATCGGCCGGCTCTTCGCCAACTCCAGCACCCGGAAGAAGTCCGGGTGCATCGTCGGCTCGCCGCCTGAAATCTGCACGACGTCCGGTTCACCTTCGTTGCGGACGACGGCGTCGAGCATCCGCTCGATTTGATCCAGCGGGCGAAACTGCTGGCGATCTGGACCGCTCGAGGCGTAGCACACCGGACAGCGCAGATTGCAGAAGTCGCAGATCTCGACGAGCGAGAGGCACGAATGCTGCTCGTGATCCGTGCACAAGCCGCAGTCGTAGGGACAGCCCCACTTCACCGGCGTGTTGTAGTGCCGCGGCATCTCGGGCGGTTTGAGAAACACTTCCCGGCAGCGACGGTAGTAATCGACGTCGTCGGCGATCAGGACCCGCTCGTGACCGTGCTCGGGGCAGCTCTTGAGCAGCAGCACACGATCGTCCTGGAAGACGATCTTGCCTTCGACCTTGCGGTAGCAGGTCGAGCAGATCGAGATCGCGACGTCGTAGAACATGTACGGACGAACTCGTGCCGTCATGGTTCAGGCTCCGGGATTCCTTGGAGGCTCGGTCGGCCCCTGCCCGCGCCGCGCGTCCACGATGCCAACGACCCACTTGAGGATTAAGTACAGAAAGAGCCCGATACCAAATAGGAATCCGAGCCCACCGACGATGAAGAGCACGACGTACGCCGGCGTCCGGATCTCGCCAGTGCCGCTCAGGCCCGAAAGCGCCCCCAGGCAGCCGAAGAACGCCATCGCGCCGCCACAGATGGTGATTATGAAGGCCTGAAGGATCGTCGGAAAGCGTCGTTTCGGGTTCCCGGGGGGAATGTCGGTCGTCACTCACACCTCCTGCGCGGTTGATGCCGCGATCCGACCGCGTGCGGTCGTTACCCACCAGGCGTAGTACGCGAGCCCGCCGAGACACACCCACTGAATTGCGGTGAGGCCGAGCGCCATCGTGACACCCGGCTTGATGCCGTCCACGAACAGCCTGAACGTCAGATAGGCCGTCATGAACAGTTTGAACACGTCGCCGCGCCGCGCGCCCGGCTCGACACGAACGAGAACGAGTGCGAGTCCGAACATGAAGAGCGATTCGTAGAGCGCGGTCGGATGCCGTGCGATGCCGTCGCCGAGATTGACGCCCCACGGCAGCGACGTCGCCGTGCCGTAGGTGCCGTCGGGTAAACCACTCAGGAAGCAGCCGATACGACCGACGCCGATGCCGACGGCGAGCGGCACCGCGAACAGATCGCCGGTCGCCTCCCGAACGCCGATCCAGCGCTTGACGATCTCGACGGCGATCCACCCGCCCACGAGCGCGCCGACAATCGACTTCCCTCCGATGAGGACGAGCGGATGATCGAGATTGCCAAGCGTCGCGGCGGGATCCTCGATCCAGAACAGCAGCCGGCTCCCCAACACCGCGCCTACGGCGGCGGCAGTCACGACTGACCATCGCGGGCCGTCGTCCAGGTGATCACCATGCTGCCGGCGGCGTCGCAGATACAGTCGGAACCCGATGAGGTAGGCGAGGGTCTCGAACAGGAAGTGCGGATGCACGACCCAGGGGCCGAGCGGGATGAGGAATGGGAAGGTCAATGGCAAATGGTAAAGGGCAAATGGTAAATGGAAAGGCAAATCTCGTGGGGCCTTCCCATTTACCCTTTACCCTTTGCCATTTACCATCCGTCAGGCTACCGGCACGAGCGAACGGCGGTCGGCGCCGGTGGCTCGCGCGGTTTCCACGATGCTCGCGGCGAGCCGCTTGACGGCGTCGTCAATTGCGGTCGGGAGCACGCTGGAGAAGCAGATGCGCAGCTCCGACTCGCCCGCGGGATCCGGATAGAACGCGTGTCCCGGCACGAAGGCCACGCCGGCGGCGAGCGCGCGCTCGAGCAGCTCGCGCGAGCCCAGGCCTGACCCGAGACGGCACCAGAGATACAGCCCGCCCTGCGGGCGGGCAAACCGCAGCGCGCCGGGAGGCACGTGCCGCTGGATCGACGCGAGCATGAGCGCGCACCGCCGTGCATGCTCGGTCCGCAGCGTCTTCAGGTGGTTGTCGAAGCTTCCGTCACGAATCAGCCGCGCCATCGCGAACTGCACGAGGTTCTGCGTATGCGGATCGAGCCGCTGTTTGATGATGGCGATTTGATCGACGATTGATGGCGACGCTGCCAGCCAGCCGAGCCGCAATCCCGGCGCGAGCACCTTCGAAAAGCTGTTCAAGTAGATGACGATATCGTGCGCGTCGAGCTCGCGGAGTGACGGCGGCGGCACCTCGGTGAAATACAGCTCGTGATACGTCGCGTCCTCGACGATGGGGACGCGATAGCGGCTGGCGAGGCGGAGCAGCTCGCGCCGCGCCCGGATTGGCAGCGTCACGCCCGTCGGGTTTTCGAACGACGGGTTCGTGTAAATCAGCTTCGGCCGGTAGCGAACCAGCAGATCCTCGAGCTCGTCGATGTCCGCGCGCGCCACGTCCCAGCCAATCAGCTTTGCCCCGGCCGCGCGGAACGACTGAATCGCGCCGAGGTATCCAGGACGATCGAGAATCACCGCGTCACCGGGATCCACGAGGCAGCGCGCGAGGAGATCGAGTCCCTGCTGTGCGCCCGCGAGCACGAGCACCGATTCGGCGGGGACGCCGAAGCGTTCGGCGATCGCCTCGCGCAGCACCGGTTGTCCTTCGGTCGGACCGTGACGCCACGCGGCGTGGGCGTCACGCTTCAGGACCTGATCGATCGCCTGCTGGAACGCGGCGGTCGGGAAACAGTCGATGGCCGGTTCGCCCGCCGCGAGCGAGAGCACCCGCGCGTCCGAGGAGTGTCGAATGGTGTCGCGGAGCGTGGAATCGCTCGATCGCAGCGCCGCCGCGGCGATCTTCCCGCGCCATGCGAAGGGCGCGCCCGCCGGGTCTGGAGCCGCGCACACGAATGTGCCGCGTCCGACATATCCGCGCAGCAACCCTCGCGACTCGAGCTCGCGGTAGGCGCTGACGACGGTCGTGCGGCTGATGTGGAGACGGTGCGCGAGCTCGCGCTCCGGTGGCAGACGCGATCCCGACGACACGTCCCCGCGCGAGATTGCCGCCTCGAGCAGGGTGACGAGGTGACTGTACAAGGGCCTCGATGTGCGCACGAAATCGCGTTCGATCACGTGAATCATGGAGCCTCCCGCAAAACCGCATCTTGACCGAACGTGCGCTCGCCCAGAGGTCCAATCATGGAATGGGCGGACGCTGAGGTCAATTTAGGGCCGAAAATCGCGCGGTTTGGGACGAATGGACCGGTCCAATAGCCCATTGGACCACTCCGCTTGAGAGGGCACCGGGAGCGATCGCAGAAAGACCTGACCCACGCGTCCTGGGCCTTTGACGCGGAGGATCGAGACGGGGATCCCGAGGCAGGCATTTCCTAGTACGGACCCCACGCCTGTTTTCATTTCAGCCGACGGCCATTTCTCAGGCGCTCGCCGTGCCCCTTCTTCCTTGCAGCGGGGCTCCACCCCGCTCGCTAGAGCCTCGCGCCGAGCATCGAGTCGTTACTTGAGGTCTTCCTTGATGAGCGCGGTGTTGATCGCGAACGCGGCTTCGGCGCCCTCGGCGGCGGCGACGGTGACCCATTGCACGTCACGTGAGGCATCCCCCGCCACGTAGAGGCCGGGCAGGTGCGTCGTCTCGTACTTCCCGGTTCGCACCGTGCCCTTGTCGTTGAATTCGCATCCGAGCGTGACCGAGAGATCGGATCGCTGCGTCTGACCAGTCGTGAAGAACAGCGCACGGCGTCGAAGGCGTTCACCGCCGTCGAACACCACATGGGTGAGGATGCCATCGACGCTCTCGAGCGCCGCGATGCGTTCCTCCCGTACCGCGATGCCGTTGCGCGCCAGCCGATCGCGTTCCTCCCGGCTCAGCTCGGCCGCGCCGTCGGTGCACAGCACCAAATCACGGCTCCAGACCGTGAGCTCGAGCGAGAGCCCGGCGCCGCGCTCGCCGCGGCCGTAGACCGCGATCGGCTCGTCGCGGATCTCCCAGCCGTCACAGTAGGGACAGTGAAACACGCTCCGTCCGTACAGCTCGCGGAGGCCCGGTACGCCGGGGATGTTGTCGATCACACCCGTCGCCAGAAGCAGCGTGCGCGCGCGCAGCCGCTCGCCAGACTGGAGCTCGACTTCGAAGCGGGATTCCGCCGTGCATTTCGCACTGACCACGGCGATGTGCCGCAATTCAACCGTCGCGTACGGTTCGAGCTCACGTCGGCCGATCGCGAGAAATTCAGCGGGGGGCATGCCATCACGGGTCAGGTACCCGTGCATCGCATGCGATGCGGCATTCCTCGGCCGCCCGGTGTCGCACACGAGCACGCGGCGGCGGCAGCGGCCGAGGATCAAGGCGGCGCTCAGACCGGCGGGGCCAGCCCCGACGATCACGACGTCATACATCACTCAGGCAAGACTGGCGATGGCGATGAAGCGGGGCTCGCCGCGGATGCTGTCGAGATCCGGATCGCGGCGCACGCGCGCGGCGGTGAGCGCGGGCAATGCGGCGGCGACGCGCTCGAGCGAATCGAGCGCGCGTTCGCTGTCACCGCGGAGCGCGTACAGGCACGCGATGTAGTAGCGCGTGTAGGGATCGTCGGCGCCCTTGGCGACCCGCGCCTGGAAGGTCCTGAGGGCGCGATCGAACTGCGCCGTCGCGGCCTCGGGATTGCGCAGACGCTGATACGCGGCGCCCAGCTTCACCTGCAGCTCGATCGACGTCCGCTCCTTGAGCGCGTGATCGCTCGCGGCCACGAACGCGAGCCCTCGCTCGTACTCGTGAACCGCTTCCTCGTAGCGCCCCTGCAAGTAGTAGACGTAGCCGAGCCGGGCGTTCGCCCCGACGACTTGCAGCCCCGCGTTGCCGGAAATGAACTGATCCTGGAGCTCTACTGCGCGCTTGAGGATCCGCTCGGCGTCGGCGTATCGTCCCTCCCACGAGAGCAGCAGTCCCAGCTGCAGCATGGAGTAGCCGGCTTCCGGATTCAGTTCGATCGATCGCTCGAACATCGGGATGGCAGCGGCCAAGTCTCCCTTGCCAACCCAGTACGCGCGGGCGAGGCCCTGATACGCCTGGCCGTTCTCTGGCTCGAGACGGATGGCCTCGCGGATTGCGGCAATGCCATCGTCGACCTGTCCGAGCGTGACGAGCGATGCTCCGAGCCCGACGTGCGCGTCGGCCAGGTCTGGATTGATCGCCAGCGCGCGACGCTCCATGTCAGCACCCTTGTGCACCAGCTCGCTGATGCTCATGAACGAGCCCTTGAGCTGATACGCGTTGCCGAGCGCCGCCCAGGCAATCGCATACTCCGGATCGTGGCTGGTGGCCTCCTCGAACGCGGCGATCGCGCGCTCGATGGAGTCGCGCGTGGCGAGGCGGAGATTCATCATTCCGCGCGCGTAGCTCTCGTAGGCCTCGACCGAACGCGTCTCCTGGCGCTCGATGCCCGCAATCTCGGTTCCGCGCAGCGCGAGGTTCAATCCCTGACTGAGCTCGTAGACGATCTTGTCCTGCAGCGCGAAGATGTCGCCGATGCGGCCATCGAGCTTGACGGTCCGGCGCACCGCGCCCGAAGCGACCTCCACGAAATTGGCGGTGATGCGGACGATCTCCCCGATCTTCTGGAAGCCGCCGACCACGACCCAGGTCGCGCCGAGCCGCCGGCCGATGTCGATCGCGAGCGACTCGTCGAGATTCACCGTCGAGCTCAGGTTGCGGACGGCGTCGTAGACGCGCGCGCGTCCGATGACGGTCAGCCCGTGGATGTTCTTGAGATCGGAGCTGACCGTTTCCGCGATGCCCGTTCCGATCCAGTCGTCAGCCGGCTCGCGCGTGATGTTCACGAACGTCATGACCGCAACCGAGCTCTCGACCGTCGCGACCCGGGCCGGCAGGCTCGTGGAGAGCCGGCCCGTGCTCCCGCGCGGCACCGAGTCCAGCTCCTGCGCGACGATCCGCAGATCGTCGTGCATCTCACGCGCGGACTGATAGCGGAACGCCGGCGACTTCTCGAGCGCGCGGGCGACCACGCTGTCGAACGACGCCGGAATGGCGCCATTGAACTGAGACGGCGCGGGAGCAATCTCGTGAAGGATGCGATCGATGATCTCCGTCGGGGACGTGCCCACAAACGGCATCCGTCCCGTCGTCAGCTCGAAGAGGACGACCCCCAGCGAAAAGAGATCGGAGCGGTGATCGACGCCGCGGCCCAGCGCCTGCTCCGGGGCCATGTAGGACACGGTCCCGAGCACCATCCCCGCCACGGTGACCTGGGGCGTCGTCATCGCCGTCGCATCCACGTCGTGCTGCGGATCGACGAACTTGGCGAGACCGAAGTCGAGGACCTTCACCAGCCCGCGATCGGTTCGAATCAGGTTCGCGGACTTGATGTCGCGGTGAATGATGCCGCGCGAGTGCGCTTCCTCGAGCGCCTCGGCGACCTGCAGACCGATCTCCACGGCCTCACGAATCGGCAGCGCCCCTTTCGCGACTCTCGCCGACAACAACTCGCCTTCGACGAGCTCCATCACGATGAAGTCCGATCCGGCATGCTCGCCGATGTCGTAAGTGACGGCGATGTTGGGCGATCGCAGCAGCGATGCCGCGCGCGCTTCGGTCAGCAGGCGGGTTCGGCTCTCGGGATCGGACTTGAGCGCGGGGGGCAGAAACTTCAGCGCGACCGGACGCCCTAAACGCACGTCCTCCGCCCGATACACTTCGCCCATGCCCCCGGCCCCGAGGCGTTCGTCAACGCGGTAATGCTGAATCGTCTTGCCGATCACGGCCCTGTCAGGATGAGACGCACGTCGAGGCCCGGCAGGTCCGGACGTCCCGAACGCAAACTTCTATTCTGTCATGTCCCAGCCATCTTGACCTTCTAACTGTTCCACGGATTACGCTTGAATGAGATGAATCGTGGATCGCGCCGTTCCTGGTGGCAGAGCTTGCCGCTGTCGTTCGTCTCTGCCGCCGCCGATCAGGCGTGGTTCGTGGCAGTACTGGTCTTCACGTTGGCTGGTCCGGCATCCGCCCAGGATGCTCCGCCGCCCCCGCCACACCAGCACATGGCCATGTCGTCGGATGGCTGGCAACTCATGCAGGACGGCGTCGTCTTTCTGACTTTCAATCATCAGGGCGGCAGCCGCGGCGGCGACGAGCTCGACTCGCAGAACTGGTGGATGGGGATGGCGCAGCGGTCCACGGGCTCGGGCACGCTGCGCTTCAATCTGATGCTCAGTCTCGAGCCAGCCACACTTGGAGAGGATGGATACCGGGAGCTCTTCCAGTCGGGTGAAACGTTCAACTCGCGTCCGCTCGTCGATCGGCAGCATCCTCACGACTTTCTGATGCAGGCGGCCGTCGTGTGGCGCACGCCGCTTCCCCGTGGCTTCGCGTTGACGCTGGCGGGGGCACCGGTCGGCGAGCCGGCGCTCGGCCCGGTCGCGTACATGCACCGCGCGTCGGCCTTCGAAAACCCAACCGCTCCGCTCACGCATCACCTGCTCGACTCCACCCACATCGCGATGGGTGTGCTCACGGCCGCCGTCGAGAAGGGAAAGTTCGAAGTCGAGTCATCGGTCTTCCACGGCGCTGAGCCAGACGAGCAGCGATGGGACCTGATGGATCCCGGTCCGCTCGATTCGTGGTCGGTGCGCGGATGGTATCGGCCGACCGAGAAATGGGCGTTTCAGGTCTCGCACGGATTTCTGACGAACCCTGAGGCCTCGGATCCGGGCGACTTGAGACGAACCACCGCGTCGGCGTCGTGGCTGTCGCATCGCGCCAACGGCTGGACGGCGGCCACGGTGGCGTACGGACGCAACAACGAAATCGGGCACGACTTCTCCGGCGCCCTCGCGGAGGCTACGCACGTCTTCGGCGCGCACACGATTTACGGACGGTTCGAGGCGCGCCAGGTCGAACTCGACCTGCTGCGGTTCGGCATCCACGGATTCCAGGGGGATCGCACGTCACACGTGCCTGACGGTGTTGGTGGAGTCGGAACCATCCTGGCGACGACGATCGGCGGCGCGCGCGCGATCGCGAAACCGAAACAGTGGGATCTTGCAGCCGGAGCCGATGTCACGTTCTACGGAAAACCCGACGTCCTCGATCCGATCTACGGCACCAACCCCGTCTCGTTCCACGTCTTCCTCCGCCTGCGCCCGCCGGCGCCGATGGGTCGCATGACGGACATGTTCATGACGAAGCAGATGCACTAGTCTCGTCGAGGGACTTCGCCCCTCGGACTCCCCCACACGCCCTCTCGCTCGCCGCTTCGCCGGCTCGCTTCCGCCTTCGCCAAGGCTACGGCGGACGCGCCGTAGCGCCTTCGGCGCGAAGGCGGGCCGTTCGCGTGGCTCGCTCGCCATGCTCGCTCGCACCTTTGGTACGAGCGTCAGATTTATGAGACAGCTTTCAGGTTAGGGACTGGCGCTCTC
>DATAEK010000154.1:0-1915 GCA_036258055.1 Vicinamibacterales bacterium | reverse complement strand
TGGTCGATCGGCGTGTTTGCGCGCAACCTGACCGACACCGACTACGTCACCGGAACGAGCAGCGTGCCCCCGCCCGCCATTGCCGGTCGACCAGGCGAGCGCCGCCGCTTCGGAGTGCAGTTCACCCTCACGAACTGAAGATCTGGGCTGGTGGACTGATGATCGCTCTCATCGCCTTATGCCGGCGCCCTGCGGGCAAACAACCGACTCCGACGATTCCGGCCCTCATCAAGAAAACCCTCTTCTGACAAGAAGAGATCGCTGCCATACGGAATTCTCATTGCCAAGCGCTGGTCTGATCTTGGATGCTAAGGCCCAGATCGCGCGCGCCGTGCAAACGACGAGGCGGCACCGGCCTGGATTCCGTATTCTTGATGTCTGCTGCCGGCAGTTGCAGGGCAGAAATGGCGCGGCCGGACGTGGAATGTGAACGACGAAAGCCTGCGATATCAGGGGTGGCGCGTTGTCGTCGCCTCAAGCGTGGGGGTCTTCTTCGCATCGTCGTTCTTCATGACGTTTGCGCTGTTACTCAGACCGCTCTCCGACGAGTTCTCGTGGTCCCGCGAGTCCGTCTCGTACGCCTTCGGCGCGATGACGCTGTCGGTCGCCGTGTCGATGCCGCTGATCGGCCATCTGGTGGATCGGCAGGGACCAACGGGGATCGCGAGTCCGTCGTTGATGCTCGCCGCCGCCGCATTCGCCTCGCTCTCCGTGCTCACAGCGAACCTGTGGCATTTGTACGCGGTCTACGTCGTCATTGGTCTCGCGTTCGCGGGGACGTCGCCGGTGGTGTACTCGCGCGTCGTCTCGGGTTGGTTCGACCGACGCCGCGGCATGGCGCTCGGCGCAGTGATCGCGAGTGCCGGTGTGGGAGCCATCGTCCACCCCCCGGTGATGCAGGCTTTGATCCGGGCGGCGGGCTGGCGCGTCGCATGTCTCGTCTACGGCCTCGTGATAGTCGCCGTCGGAGTCCCGGCAGTCGCTCGATTCGTGCGCGAACCCCACAGACATATGCTGGGCACCCATAGCGGCAATCCAGGAACGGCGGTCGGCTGCACGCTCCGCTCACGCATCTTCTGGACCCTTCTCGTTGTTGCGTTCGGGATGACACTCGCTTTGAACGGCGTGGTCGTTCATCTTTCGGCGCTGCTGATCGATCGTGGACTCTCTGCGAGCCAGGCAGTTGCCGTAATGTCGGCGATGGGTGGGGCGAGTCTGGCGGGCCGGGTGCTCACGGGCTGGTTGATCGACAAGTTCGATGCGAGACGCGTGTGCTTCGTGCTGCTCGCGATTGCGGCGCTCGGTGCTTACCTCCTTTCCGGCGCGACCTCGTTTTCGACGGGTGCAATCGCCGCGGTATGCATAGGGTTCGGAACGGGCGGCGAGGTGGACGTCATCCCATACCTGCTGTCGCGATACTTCGGGATCCGATCGTTGGCGACGCTTTTCGGCGTCATCTGGATGGCCATTGGACTTGCGAGTGCAGCCGGGCCGATCCTGATGGGGCGCGCGTTCGACGCCACCGGTTCCTATGCGAGTGTTCTGTTCGCGTTGGCTGTCGGCGTGATCGCGGCCGGGGGACTGATGCTCACCCTGCCGGCTTATCAGCCCCGGCGCGCTGACGTTGCACCTATCGGTTAAGTCGGACCGCTGAGCGGCTGGCCTCACGTGCACTCAGCTCTACCCCGGGGTGCAGAAATACGAGCTGGAGAAGCCGTCCGAGTCGCAGCTTACCGCGGACCAGGCTGGCGAATCGCGTCGTTCCGTCACGACTTTGGCGGGTAGTTCTTGAACATCTTCTCCGTCGTCTTCGGGATCTTCGGCATATCGCGAACCGGGGGCTTCGGTCGGACGATGCCGAGGCGGCGCGACCTGCACCGCCAAGAGAAACCGGTCCCAATCGAGCCTTGAAAGG
>DATAEK010000162.1:0-9949 GCA_036258055.1 Vicinamibacterales bacterium | reverse complement strand
GCCGACGCTCGAGACCGCCCTGCGCATCGATCGCGCGCGAAGTCTGCTCGCCAACCCGGCCGTTCGCATCATCAACGTCGTTGTGGCAGTCGGATACCGCAAGTCTGCGAGCGTCCTCGGTGCGTGGGTCAACGGTCAGGTGCTGCGCGCGAACGGCGGGATTATCTGAAGGAGCAAACCATGCCCGAGAGCGACGGGATGATGTTGCAGATGAGCGTCAACGGCAGCGACCGGACGGTGCGCATCGACCCGCGCGTCACGCTCCTCGATCTGCTGCGGGAAACACTCGATCTCACCGGCACGAAGAAAGGCTGCGATCAGGGTACGTGCGGGGCGTGCACGGTCATCGTAGACGGACAGCGGGTGTTGTCATGTCTGACGCTGGCGGTGACCTGCTCAGGCCGGCGCGTCATCACCATCGAAGGGCTTTCGACGGGCGGCGTGCTTCATCCGATGCAGTCGGCTTTCCTCGAGTGCGATGCCTTTCAGTGTGGCTTCTGCACACCGGGTCAAATCCTCTCTGCCGTCTGTCTGATCGAGGAAGCGAACGCTGGCGCCCCGAGTCACGCCACGGCTGACGTGCGGCAATCGATCGACGTGACCTCGTTGACCGATGACGAGATACGTGAGCGCATGAGCGGCAATCTGTGCCGCTGCGGCGCGTATCCCAACATCGTGGCCGCAGTCCGCCACACGCTCCAGGCAGAGGTGCGGCGATGAAGGCGTTCAGCTACACCGAAGCCACGGCGCCGAACGCCGCCGCGACAGCCGTCGCCGCCGATCGGCAGGCGATGTTCTTCGCCGGCGGGACCACGCTCGTCGATCTGATGAAGATCGAGGTCCTCACGCCGGCAAAGCTGGTGGGGGTTCGTCGACTCCCGTTTTCCGGAATCGACGTCAGTGACGATGCGGTCCGCGTCGGCGCCAACGTCACCAACAGCGAGCTGGCGTGGCATCCGGTGATCCGCGATCGCTACCCAGTACTCTCGGAGGCCATCCTGTCCGGCGCGACCACGCAGCTGCGAAACATGGCCACCGTAGCCGGCAACATCATGCAGCGGACGCGTTGCGCCTACTTCCGTGACGTCCACGCCGCCTGCAATCGGCGGCGGCCCAAGTCCGGTTGTGACGCGATCGACGGCTTCAACCGCGGACACGCGGTGCTCGGCACGAGCGAGCACTGCATCGCGACGCATCCGTCTGACATGTGCGTCGCGCTAGTGATCTTGAATGCCGTGGTTCATACCCTCAAAGCAGATGGCGCCACCCGGGCGATTCCCTTCGCCGACTTCCATCTCATTCCGGGGGATACGCCGGAGCTCGAGGTCATCCTCGAGCATGCCGAGCTGATCACCCACGTCACCCTGCCGCAGCAGCCGCTGGCTCGACGGTCGCACTATCTCAAAGTGAGAGACCGCGCGAGCTACGAGTTCGCGCTCACGTCAGCAGCGGTCGCCCTGGACCTGGATGGCCCGACGATCAGGGAGGCGCGCGTTGGTCTTGGAGGTGTCGCGACCAAGCCGTGGAGATCTCACGAGGCAGAGCGGGTGCTCACCGGCCAACCGGCCAGCGAGGGGACGTTTCGTGCGGCCGCGGAAGCCGCGTTGGCGGGTGCGATCGGGCGACGGCACAACCAATTCAAAATCGAGCTGGCGACGCGCACGCTCGTGAGAGCGCTCGGCACCGCGCGGGATCTGAACCGATGAGCGCCGAACCGCACGCGTCCGTGATTGGCGCACCGCTCAACCGTGTCGAAGGACGGTTGAAAGTGACCGGTACGGCTACGTATCCGCTGGACGCCACGGCTGCGGGACTGGCCCACGCGGTGATCGTGCAAAGCACGGTGGCAAGCGGGCGGATCCGCGCAATCGCCGTGACTGCGGCGGAGCGAGCGCCGGGCGTGCTCGCTGTCCTGACTCACGCCAATGCGCCGGCGGTCGCTCTCGGCCCGATGACGGTGCTCGGGCCGTCGCCGCTGCCACCGTTTCAGAGCGACGAGATCAGGCACGCCGGCCAGCATGTCGCGATGGTCGTCGCCGACACGCTCGAGCAGGCACAGGCGGCGGCCGCTTTGATCGAGGTCACCTACGAGGAGGGCTCGCCTCTCCTTTCGCCAGACGATCCCCGTGCCGAGCGTGTGCCACATCCGTGGGTCCCTGACCAACATCGTGGCGATGTCGAACGGGCGTTGGCCTCCGCCGACGTGCGGCTCGAGTCGGTCTATTCGACCGCAGAGAACTCGCATAATCCGATCGGCCTTTTTTCGACGCTCGCGGCCTGGGAGGGAGACTCGCTCACCCTTCACGACACGACGCAATGGCCACACGGCGTCCGGCTGTCGCTCGCCCAGGCCTTCGGCCTCGACGCCAACGCGGTACACGTCCTGACGCCGTTTGTCGGCGGCGCGTTCGGCGCGGGCCTTCGGGTCTGGCCGCATGTTGCGCTCGCCGCTTTGGCGGCGCGCGTGGTCCAGCGGCCGGTGAAGCTCGTGCTCACGCGCGCGCAGATGTTCACGTCACTCGGGCATCGGCCAGCCAGCGTTCACCGCCTCTCGATCGGCGCGGCCCGCGACGGTCATTTCGTTGCGATCGATCACGAGGCCGCCTCACCACTCGGCATCGCCGACGACTTCTTCAATCCGCTCACGTCGGTGACGATCGAGTCGTACAAGTGTCCGAACGTCTCGGCTCGCGGCCGGCAGATGCGGCTGAACGTCGCGCCGCCAAGCTGGATGCGTGCGCCAGGTCACGCCGAAGGATCGTTCGCGCTCGAATCCGCGATCGATGAGCTGTCGTACGCGCTCGGTATCGATCCCATCGAGCTGCGCATTCGCAATCATGCCGATGTGCATCCGGAGACCGGCCGTCCGTGGTCGAGCAATGCCCTGCTGGAGTGCTATCGCGAGGGGGCCGAGCGATTCGGATGGTCGCACCGGACACCGGAGCCCCGGTCGATGCGGCAGGGCCGTCTGCTGGTGGGCTACGGCATGGCTCGCGCCGGCTTGAGCGGCTATCAGGCGCCGTGCAAGGCGCGGGCGTCGCTGCGGCGCGACGGCACCGCGTTCGTGCGCAGCGCCGCAACCGACATCGGCGGCGGAACCTACACCGTGATGACGATGCTGGCTGCCGAACTCCTTGGTCTGCCGACGGACCGCGTGCAGTTCGGACTGGGCGACACGGCGATGCCCAACTCGCCGCAGCAAGGCGGGTCGGGCATCACCGGCGCCGTGGGCAATGCCGTGCACTCGGCCTGCCGCAACCTCGTTCAGGCCTTTGTCGATCTCGTGGCGACGGACGGCCGGTCGCCCCTGCACGGCTGCACGATCGAGACGGTCACGGTCCGCGATGGCGGTCTTCAGGTCTCGGCAGATCGGAGCCGATTCGAAACCTACGCCGCAATGCTGGCGCGGCAGCAGCGGGACGAGCTGACGGCAGACGGCGAAAGCGCCACGCCACAGCCGGACACGCACGACCCGGCGGGCTCCTTTGCCGCGCATTTCGTCGAGGTCCACGTTGATCCGGATCTCGGGATCGTTCGAGTGGCGCGCGTGATCTCTGCGGTCGACGGCGGGCGGATCCTGAACGAGAAGACCGCGCGCAGCCAGATCATCGGCGGCATCGTCGGCGGCATCGGGATGGCGCTCTTCGAGGAAACCGTCTCCGATCGCGGCCGGATTGTGAACGCGTCGCTCGGCGAGTACATCATCGCGGTGAACGCGGACGTGCCGGACATCGAGGTGCTGTTCGTGGGCGGTCCGGACACGATGACGCCGATCGGGACGAAAGGTATCGGCGAGCTGGCCGTCACCGGCATGGCCGCCGCGGTCGCCAACGCGATCTATCACGCGACTGGCCTCCGCATCCGTTCACTGCCGATCACACTGGACAAGGTGGCCGGCCTGACGCCGGCCCGTTCCTAGGACGTACCGGATGATATTTCCGACGACGCTCCCGGCCGCCCAGGACCGGAGCCCATTCGCAGACATGAAGGGGGCACCACGTCGCCGTTCGCGGGGGTTATTCGAGAGTGCTGATCAGGGTCACCACACGAACCGGAAGATGACCGCGGTCGACCGGTTCGGATCTGGCCGCTTCGGGTCCTCGACCTTGAATCGATCGGGTACGGTCGTCCACCCGTCGTAGACGCTGCCGCCAATCAGGAAGCGCTGGTCGCTTCTGGGTCGAGTCGTGATCGAGGAGAGCTCCGAGCTGAAGAGGTTGTACGCGTGTTTGGGTTCCACCGACCCGGGAGTGTCGCTCTTCGGCACGTACTCGGGGATGCCATCGCCGTCGACATCGACCAGGATCCAGTCGACGTGCAGGAGTCGATGATAGGTGTGGTCGGTGATCATGCCGCGAAGCTGCGCGTTGAAGCGGGTGATGATCGAGTCGGCGTCCGGCAGGTCTCGTCTCAGCGCGAGATAAAGCTGGCGCGTGACGAGCGGCGTCGACCCGAACTGCAGCCGCGTCCGCGCCTGCTGCGCGTAGTTGTTGACAATGTACTCGACCACGAGCTCGTCCATGAGCGTGTAGTCGACCTTGCTGTCGAGCAGCAGCTTCAGGCTGTCTTCCTCGCTGCGGGAGCGCACGAAAATCGGCCCCGATTGATCGATGGCGTCGCCGTACGCGTAGCCCTCGACGATCGCGATGCGCTTGCCCTTGAGGTCGGCGAACTTCGTCGCGGAGACGTCGCCGCCGCTTCGCGCAACCAGAATCAACCGGTTCTCGAGATATGGCTGGGAAAAGAGCAGCGTTCGTTCACGCTCGGCGTCCTTCCAGGCCGCGGCACTGCCGTCGAACTCGCCGCTCTGCAGCAGCGGCGTGAACTGCGCCGCATCGACGATGGCCGTGCGGCTCTTGACGCCGATGCGGTTGAGACCTTCCTCAACGAGGTCGAGCGCAAAGCGCGGTTTACCGGGTTCGTTCGTGAAGGGTGACCAGGCGGTCGAGATGAGGCGAAGCTCTGTCGTCTGCGCCGACAACGCAAACGACAGAGCGATGGAGGTCAGCAGCAGGGTCAAGCGGCGCATGACCCGATTCTACGTCTTCGAGAGGGCCTAGTTCTCTTTCTTCGGCGCCTCGGCTTTCTTCGCGGGCTCGACCATCTGGCCTTTCTTGAAATTCTCGATGTTCGCGCTCGGCAAGTTTTCCGGCAGCCGCTGGAGCCCGACCAGCTTCCAGTTACCACCGTCCTGACGGAAGAACGCGCGCACCGGCTGTTTCCAGGCCGGATACGCGTCGCTGTCTGCGGCGATGTCCACGGCAACGAAGCCACTCGGGAGACCGCTCGGCGCGGCGATGGTCGTCGTCGCACCCTTCGATTCTGAGATTGGCGTGGTCGCGCCGGTCGCGTTGTCGAAGCGCATCCATGACGCACGGTAGGCCACTGAACCCTGCGCGACGCCGCCGTCGACGGCCGCGTTCTCGAACGTCAGGCCCTTCGCATCGAGGCGCGGGTTGACGATCGGATTCACCGCCGTAAGGTAGACGCTCTTGATCTTCTCACGGCGCTGAATGAGGACATCGGCGAGATACTTCTCGGCCGCCGGATCGCTGAACTGCCCCTCGTGGACGGCCGCCCGAATCAGGTCGTCGCTGAAGGCCGCGATGCGCCGCGCCGCCCAGAACGCGTCGTCGGCGCGCAGTTCCATGTAGGCTTTCGTCGGGGTCTGCGGCCGCCAGTCGATCGGATCCCACACTTTGCCTTCGAACTTGCCCACCGACGGGTACTCGACGTAGTCGACGGTCTGCCACGGGCTCAGGCCGAAGCCAAAGGTGAAGAGACGCTTCCACGACGGTCCCCCTTCGTAGAAGTACTCCCAGCTCAGGTCCCACTCGTGGTAGTCGTTGCACATCCCGAAGGTCGATCCGACGTCCTGGAGGTAGTGCTTGACGATCGGCTTGCCGTTCTCGGTGATCACCGTGTCGAGCGTGTTCTTGGCCTTGAGGTCGGTCAGGTTCGTCCACGCGCCGAAAACCCGCAGCGCCCGCAGCTCCCGCCGGTGCTCGTGCGGCACGAGATCGTTGGGATCGTCCGGTCGCGTGTCGGCGTACTGGAAGCCGCCGAGAATCTTGCCCGGCAGCAGACGGCCGGCTACGACGCGATACGTGCCGTCCTTGTTGCGGTAAACGTTCTCGAACACGACGTCGAGATCGTCATGGGTGAACCTGGTCCGTTTGCCGTTCGGGCGACGAATGGTCGCTGTGGGATCGATCGTCGCGACCTTGGGATCGAACGTCGTGAGAAACGATTCGACCTGGTTGTAGCCGAGCGCCCAGAAGATCTTGGTCGCGACCGCAACAGCGCCGGTGGCGCCTTCCGCAAACTTCGGAGGATCGAATTCGAGGAACCAGGTCTGGCCCTTGGCGTCCACCGCCGTGAACCCGGGGTGCGCACCCGACGTTTTCTCTCTGATCACCACCCACTTCGACGGGTCTGGAGGCGCATTGACGTTCGCGCCGCGCGTGATCTCGTCGGTGGTGATCGCTCGCGTGCCGATGCGGTTCGTGAACCAGCTCGAGTCCGGCACCTCGTCGATGGTGTTGATGTTCTGCGCGCGCAGGCCGCTCGGGACGTGCTTGGAGTTCACGAACAGGTTGTAGGTCAGGTCGTAAATCTCCGACACGTCGAACGGCGCCGCTTTCGAGGCGTCCTGCGACTCCGGCTCGCGCGCGATCGGATCGTCCGGATAGAAGCGCGGGCCCTGCATCGTGGCGCCCGCACCGAGGTAGCCAACCGCACCGGCTGCCAGAACCACGAACGCGGCGCGACGTGCACGTGACGAAAGTCTTGTAAGCATGGGAGCGTGACCTTAGAAAGACGCCGACGACGCGAAAATGAATGACAGGCCTTCCTTGCCGTGGGCCAGCTCGACGCGGAGCGGCGTCGCGAACGGCCCGTGGAAACGAACGCCGAAGCCAAAGTCGTCATGCAGGTGGTTCAGATCCAGGTCCGACGTACGCGCGGCGACCTTGCCCGCGTCGTAGAAGAACGCCGTGTCCAGATAGCGGTTGACCATGATGCGCCATTCCCCCTGCAGGAGCAGGCTGTTCTTGTCACGCCACCGCCAGCTGGGGTATCCGCGCAGCGAGGAGCCGCCGCCGAGCGCCGGCAGCATGAAGAACGGCGTGTCCTGACCACCCTTGTCGTATGCGGTCTGCACGCGCGCGTGGAACGACAACACCCAGGCTTCACGCAGGATCGGGAGGTGGGCAATCCCTTCGTATTCGGCCAGCTGAAAACCGAAGTTGTCGTCGTTGTCTTTGTAGTCGTGCAGCGTCGCAGCAATGTAGGCACCTCGGCGTGTGTAGCCGGGGGACGTGCGCCAGTCGAGTCCGACCGCGCCCTGCGTGTGCAGGTAAGTGACCTCGGCTCCCAGCCCCGGCAAGGTCGCGGGCGTGTAAACCGTTTCAACCGACGGAGTCGTGCCGGTACCGGGCTCCTGGTGCCACCGACTCAGCTCGACGCCACCCTGCAGCATCAGCACCTTGCGATTCGGGTAGAGGGTCAGGAGCGCGGCGCCGTACGGCTGGTTGAACAGATAGTTGGTCTTGTCTTCGATGATCGTGTCGTTCCCGATACCGTAGAAGCCGACCTGCGTCGCCTCGCGCCACCCGCCGAGCACCGACAGCTTGCCGCGGCGATTGAACAAGCGCGGCGCGATGAACTCTGCTTCGACGCGCTTGTAGTTGGAGAACGTCCAGCTCCCGCGCAGGTCGATGTAGTTGTAGGCGCTCACGTAGTTGATGTGGCCGAGGCCCAGCGTGAAACCGCCGCCGGAATACGCGCTGTCGAAGAAGGGGTGCCACCGCAGGGTGCCGCCCGACAGAATCGTGTCGACCTGCTCGAAAATCCGCTCGGCCTTGTTGGGTTGGTAGGGGTGCAGCTCCGGCACCTTCGCCGCCTGCCCCTGTTCGATCGCCGCCTGTCGCGACGACGCTGAACCGGTCGGCGGAGCGGTCTGCGGCGGCGGAGTGGCCTGCTCCGGAGCCGGTTTGGCCGGCGGCTTCTGCTGCTGATCTGGGGCGCCAGCCTGATCGGTCGCGCCAGCAGCGGCAGACTGATCGGTGGGACCTGCCTGAGTCACCGCGGCCTTCGTCGTCTCCGGTGGCGCGGGCGGTGGCGTCTGTGCGGCCGCAGCCGTCGTCGAGGCAGCCGTCAGGGCGGCCACCGTGAACAGTCTCAACACTCCAGCAGTACGCACGTCTGACCAACCTTCCGAACCTACGTTCCGACCCGACAGGCGGAACAGATATTCGACGTCAACCGGCCTGGGCGAGAATTATAGCGGCTTACCCACGCATGTCAGACACGAGCACGGCTCCCCCACCTCGACGGCTCGTCGCTGGGAGTTTGTGCCCTTGGCGCGCCCACGCCCCGACCAGCGCGGACCCCCTGATCACGATCACGAACGTGTCCTCCGTGTAACGGGGGGTAGCCTCGCAGGATACACCAGCCTGTGCGGAAAGCGCACGCCCGCGTCAAAGCCCGGCCATCGAGTGACGCGATTCAGCAGCCGGATGCGTTAGCATCGGTGGCCAGCGCCGACGGCGAGAGCCGGCGAAGAAAGCCACAGGACGTCATGTACAAGTTCGGGCTTCTGCTCCTCACTCTCCTGATCGCGAGTGCGGCCTCCTGTCGTGGCAGTTCCGCGACGTCCGACGGCGTCGCGGCCGCGAGCGCCGCGCCAGCTGCAGCGCAGGCACCCAGCACGCCGCACGTCGCGGAGAACGACATTGGACCGACGGTCGAACGCGTGCTCACATCGGCCGAGCACCCTGGCCTGACGTGGAGCGCCATCTCCGACGTGACCCCGGTGCTGAAGCCACTCTACGACAGCGAACCTGACAAGCTGCTCTGGTTCGACGGCGCGGCGCCGGCACCACTCGTCGATGCGACCATCGCGGCGATCGCCGCCGCCGGTGATTACGGCCTGGATCCCGACGACTACGACGCCGCGTTCCTGCAGGAGCGTTGGGCCGCCGTCAAAGCGGGAACTGCGACAGGCCCCGAGCGCGCGCACTTCGATCTGGCGATCAGCGTCGCTGCCGCGCGCATGCTCAGAGCCGTTCATGTCGGCCGCGTCGATCCCGCGACGATGAACTGGGGATACAGCGTCGCAGAGAAGAAGATCGACGTGATCGCCGCGCTGCGTGAAGCGCGGCAGGGCAAGGGCCTGCGCGCGACGCTCGACTCCCTCGAACCGCCGGTCTCGCACTATGGACGTGCCCGGAAAACCCTGGCGGCATACAGAGCGATGGCGCGTGCGGGTGAACCTGAGGCTGTCCCCGATCTCGCCAAGGGTCAGACGAAGATCGAACCGGGCAAACCGTGTGCCGGCGTGCCGCAACTGGCCGCACGCCTCCGGGTCTTCGGCGATCTGCCGGCGGGCTCATCGGTCACCGGCACGACCTACGCGGGTCCTCTCGTTGCCGCAGTGAAATCGTTCCAGGGTCGGCACGGGCTCGAGGCGGATGGGGTGATCGGCGCGACCACCATCAAAGCCCTCAACGTGACGGTGGCGCAACGAGCGCACCAGATCGAGCTGGCCATGGAGCGCATGCGCTGGCTGCCTGAACTGAGCCAACGGCCCAACGTCTTCGTCAACGTGCCGCTGTTCCGTCTGTGGGCCACCGATCCCGTCTCCGGTGACGAACCGCTGCGCATGAACGTCGTCGTCGGCAAGTCGCTCAATCACCAGACGCCCATCTTCGTCGAGCAGATGGAATACGTGATCTTCCGGCCCTACTGGAACCCGCCGCTCAGCATCATCAGGAATGAGATCCTGCCGCACGCGCGGAAGGATCCCGCCTATCTCGACAAGGAGGACATGGAGATCGTGGCCTCAGGCGCCGATAACGCTCCGCAACTGCAGGCGACGCCCGACAACCTGTCCCAGGTCCTTGCTGGCAGGCTGTTCCTGCGGCAGAGGCCGGGTCCGCATAATGCT
>DATAEK010000158.1:0-11034 GCA_036258055.1 Vicinamibacterales bacterium | reverse complement strand
GCTGGTTGGCCGCGGCAGCGGTGGCGGCCTCCCTTGCGATTCTGGCTGGTGGCACCTGGATGCTGCGCTCGCGTTTCCCGTCCGGTCCGCCGGCGATCGTGAACTCACCACCGCCGATCACGGCGGCCAAGACGCCGCCATCGACAGCAGGTCAGTCAGACTCCAGCAAATCTGCGGGGTCAGATCGGTCCGCGCCGGCCGGCTCCACGCCTCGGACCCCGATCGTCGTCGCGATATCGATCTCGCCGATCCTCGTCCGCGGCGCTGACAAGGCATCCACCCTGGCCATCGCACCAGGGACCGACGTCGTCAGGCTGCTGCTGCGAGAGGGTGAGCGTGGCGAGCGGCCGTTGGGTCAGGGACGAGCGATTGTCCGCACGGTCGCGGGCCGCGAAGTCTGGCAGGGGCCAGCTGCCAGTTCCGCCGGGTTGCCACCGAGAGAGCTCGCGCGCGTCGAGATCCCTGCCGCCCTGCTCCGTCCGAACGACTACATCATCGAGGTGCTCGGAACCGATGCTCGCGGCGCCGCCGTCGAGCGGTATCGATATTTCCTCAGGGTGCGTGCGCCGTGACGACCATGCGTTGGCTGCTGATCGTCGTGCTCGCTATCGTGACTCGCTTCAACGGCAATCTCGATACGCCCGGACTGCGCTGGCAACAATCCGCTGCGCCGGCCGAAGTCCTTTATGACGGGGCGACCATCGAGAAGACCGCGACTACAGGCGACAAACATCGCTTCGAGGTCTCGCTGGGCGAGGGGGACTTCTTCGAGATGAGCGTCTCGCAGGAGCTGGTCTACGTGACCATCTCGTTAGAGGCTCCGGACGGTGCCGTGCTTTACTCGCGGAACGTCCCGGAAATCGATCCGCTCCCGCAGCCTCTGATGTTCGTAGCACCGGCGTCGGGACGCTACTCGATAGTCGTCGCCGTCGGTGGGAACCCTTATGTCGCGTTGCACAAGGACGTCCGGACCGATGTCGTCCGCAAGTACACGCTCCGCGTCCTCGCGCTGCGGCCGGCGATGCCCGAGGACCGTGAGCGTACGCGATGGTTCGCGATGCTCAAGCGTGCCGTTGAAGAGGAACGTCGCGAAAGCATGGAGGGGCTTCGGAACGCAGTGCCGATCTTTCGGGAAACGGCAGCCGGCTGGCGATCGATGGGCGACGTCAGGATGGAGGCGGTCACGCTCGAAGCCCTCGCGCGACTGACCGGCCTCTTCACCGAGTACGCCTCCGAGTCGATTGCCGCGCGTGAACGGCTGACGGAGCTCTATTCGACGATCGACGATCGCGAAGCGGAGGTCAGCAACCTGAATCTTCTCGCAAGCAAGTGCGGAGAAGCCGGTCACCTCGATCGCGCCAAACAGATCGCGACCCGTGAGTTCGACCTGGCACGCGCCCATGATGTCGGTTGGGCCGTTGCTGCAAGCCTGCGGCAACTCGGAAGGTCCGACTTCGAGCTCGGCAACTATGACTCGGCCCGTGATTTCGCGCTGCGAGCGCAGGAGGTTGCGGCCGCGATTGGTGAACGGCCGCTCGAAGGTGTGGCGCTGTTCGATCTTTCGCGCCTCGACTCGCTGGCCGGGGATTTCGACGCGGCAATCGCACACGACACGCGCGCACTCGAACTCGCGACCGACAGCGCCCAAGCCACGAGTCTCATCCAGATGTGGCTCGGGTTCAACTATTTGGGCCGCGGCGAGCTGGATAACGCGGAGGCCCGTTTCCAGGCTCGCCTCGATATGGCGCGCCGGTATGTTCAGCGCGATCAGGAGGCGTTCACCCGGCTCGGGCTGGCTGATGTGAAGTTGGCGCGCGGCGATCGCCAGGGCGCACGCGCCGGCTACGAAGCGGCGGCGCAGGCGCTGGAACGCGGGGCGCAGCTCTGGCGGTGCATTGCGGAACAGCGCGTCGGACGAATGGATCTCGAAGATGGCTATCTCGATCAGGCTATCGGTCGCTTCGAGACGATGCGTGGTATCGCGGCTGCATGGCACAACCCGGAGTGCGAGGCCGAAGCCCGGGCGGGGCTCGCAGACGTCGCGCTGCGGCAGGGGGACCTCGAGACCGCCGAGGCCGAAGCACGCCGTGTCGTCGACCTGACCGAAGCATTCCGTCACGCGGGCGTCAATATCGAATCGCGCGCCCTCGGTTTCGGTTCGCTCGCGCCGGCATACGAACGCGCGATCGCCATCAGTATGCGGAGGGCGGACCGAGCGGATTCAGATGCTGTCGGCCGTGCGCTGATGCTCAACGAGCAGGCGCTCGCGCGTGGGTTGCTCGACAAGGTTGCTGAGAGCCACCTCGAGTCGCGTGCGCGTGTGCCACCGAGCCTGGCTGAGGAGCTTCAGCACGTGCGGGAACGATGGCGCGCGCGGCTGGCCGAACTGCAGGTGGCGGTGCGCCTGCACCCGGATTCGGCAGCGACGGTCGCGCTCGTTGACGAGACGCACGACCTCGAGGTCAACGTGCGCGATCTCGAGGCCAAGATCGATGCGGCCGATCCGCGGCATGCGACGTTTGTCCGGCCGCGGCCGTTGAGTGTCGCAGCCATTCAGTCACTGCTCGACGATGACACGGTGTTGCTCGAGTACGCGCTCGGTGACGTGCAGAGCTACCTGTGGGTCGTATCCAAGACGGAAAGCCGGGCGTTCACGCTCGCGCCGCGCGCGGAGATCGAAACGCTCGCGCGACGTGTGCACGAACAGCTCGCGCGCGTGCCGGGCGCTCCAGGGCCGCTCGCCGCAGCCAGCAGCGCAGCCGTGGCCGATCGGCAGGCGCTGACCCGCTCGATCATCGAACCCGCTGCCTCGATGCTCGGAGGGAAACGGATGGTCCTCGTCCTGCCGGGAGCGTTGTCGCTGGTTCCGTTCGCCGCGCTCCCAGCCGATGAGGGCAGCAGCCTGCTGATCGCGCAGCACGAAATCGTCCAGATCCCGTCGGCAACGACGCTTGGAGCGATGCGCGCGATTACCGCAGGGCGTCCGCGAGCTCCCAAGACGGCGGCGGTGTTCGCCGATCCGATTTTCGATGCGACGGATCCGCGTGTGCGCGGTCCGTCCTTCCGCGTCCGTCATGCCCCGGCGCAATCGGCGCCTCGTGTCGCTGGATTGTCCATGACTCGCCTGCCGTTCTCCCGCAGCGAGGCGCAGGAGATCGCCGCGTTGGATCCGCGATCCGTCGCGGTGTTTCTCGGATTCGATGCGACCCGCGAACGCGCGGTGGGCGCTGCGCTGGCCGACTACCGATTCATTCACTTCGCGACCCATGGTGTCGTCAATCAGACCTTGCCCAGCCTCTCGAGCGTCGTCCTCTCGCTCGTCGATCGCGCCGGCCATCCGCACGATGGCTTCGTGATGCTGCCGGACGTGTACGACATGACGCTCAACGCTGACGTGGTGGTGCTGAGCGGATGCCAGACGGCCCTCGGTAAAGACGTGCGCGGCGAGGGCCCCATCGGGCTTGCGCGCGGGTTCATGTACGCCGGTGTTCCGCGAGTGGTGGCGTCTCTCTGGCAGGTCGACGATCTCGCCACGGCGGAGCTGATGCGCCGCTTCTATCGCGGCGTCCTCGTCGACAACCTGACGCCGGCCGCGGCGCTTCGCGCCGCCCAGCGACAGCTCGCAGCAACGCGCCGCTGGCGATCGCCGTACTTCTGGGCGCCGTTCATCCTGCAGGGCGACTGGCGCTGAATCCTCGCGGATGGTAAATGGCAAAGGGCAAAGGGTAAATGGCGGGGCATGCCGTGACGACGTCGCATTGCCTACTGATCGTCGCGCTCACGATGGCCGCTCAATGGGGCGGCGACGCAGACGCGGGCGTGCCGGTGCCGCAATCAGCCGCCGCGCCGGTGGCTGTGCTCTACGAAGGAGCCACGATCGAGAGAGCAGCCGCGAAACGAGACCGTCACCGGTACGAGGTGTCAATGACCGAGGGAGATTATCTCGAAATGACCGTCTCCCAGGATCGACACGTGGTGGCGCTCTCGGTCAGTGGCCCTGATGGCGCGGTGCTCCATTCCGTCAGCGTTCCGGATACCGATCCGTTACCGCAGTATCTGATCTTCGTTGCGCCGGCGGCCGGAACGTATTCGATCGACGTCGCCGTAGCGGGCGTCCGAACTCACCTCGAACAGCCGGTCGGTAGCCGTACGGAGACCCGCCCGGACGGATATCTGCTCAAGGTCCTCGCCCTCCGTACGGCCACGGACCGCGATCGCGATCGCGCCCGTTGGTTTGCGCTGCTCGAGCGCGCAGTAGAAAGCGAGCGCCGCGAGAGCCTGGCCGGACTCGAGCAGGCTGTGCCGCTGTACCGGGAATCCGCAAGCGGATGGCGATCGACCGGCGACGACGTGACGCTGGAACTTCTAGCGCTGGAAGCGTTGGCCCACATGACCGGCTACTTCACGCAGCATAACCGGGAGTCACTCTCGGCGCGTGAACGGCTGGCGGAGCTCTACCCGGCCACGACTGAGCGACAGCTCGAAATTCACAACTTGCGGAGCTTGGGGACCGAGTACCTGGAAGCCGGTCGACTCGAGGACGCCAAGCAGGTCGTCACACGTGCATTGAACGTGGCGGTGGCTGGCGGGTTCAGCCAGAGTGCTGCGGCAAGTGAACGCAATCTCGGCGTGTATGAGTGGGAGCTGGGAAATTACGAACGCGCCCGCGAGCATGCGGTGCGGGCCCAGCAGCTCGCCGCAGCGATTCCTGACCGTCCGCTCGAAGCGCTGACCTTGTGGGACCTCGCACGCCTCGACTCGCTGGCCGGAGATGTCGACGCAGCGATCGCTCGCAACACTCACGCTCTCAAGCTCGCCGCCGGGAACGCAGCCGCGACCAACGTGATCATGATGTGGCTCGGATTCAACCATCTGAGCCGAGGCGAGCTCGACGAAGCAGAGACCCTCTTTCAGACGCGGCTGGAAGCGGCTCGTCGAACCGTTCAACGGGATCAGGAGGCGCTGACGCGGCTCGGATTGGCCGACGTGAAGCGGGCGCGTGGCGATCGTGAAGGCGCACGTACCGGATACGAGGCCGCCGCGCTGGCGCTGGAGCGGGGCGCGCAGCATTGGCGCTGTGTCGCAGAGCAGCGACTCGGCCGCATGGATTTCGAGGACGGGCAACTCGACCAGGCGGCTGCCCGTTTCACGACGATGCGTGACATTGCCGTGGCCAGGCGGCTGCCGGAGTGCGAGGCCGAGGCACGGGCGGGCCTGGCTGACGTCGCGGTGAAACGCGGCGACCTGGACACCGCCGACGCGGAAGCGCGTCGCGTCGTCGAGCTCGCAGAAGGGTTCGGTCTGGCGGCGATCAGCGCGGAGTCGCGCGCGCTCGGTTTTGGCCGGCTGGCGCCGGCCTACGAACGCGCAATCGATGTCAGCATGCGTCGCGCGGACCGCGGCGAAACCAGTGCGCGGGATCGCGCGCTGATGCTCAACGAACAGGCGCTCGCGCGAGGATTGCTCGACCGAGTCGCCGAGAGTCGCCTCGATTCGCGGGCAAGAGTGCCACCCGGCCTCGCTGAGGAAATCCAGCACGTGCGCGACCGATGGCGCGCACGGCTGGCCGAACTGCAAGTGGCGATGCGCGTCCGCCCGGACGCACCGGGCAACGCGGTGCTCGTGGACGAGACGCGGGCGCTCGAGGTCCAGGTGCGCGATCTCGAGGCCAAGGTTGATGCCGCCGATCCCCGGCACGCGACCTTCGTTCGCCCGCGGCCGCTCGGCATCGCGGCCATTCAAGCGCTCCTCGACCATGACACGGTGCTGCTCGAGTACGCGCTCGGGGAGTCGCGCAGCTACCTGTGGGTCGTTTCGCCGCGGGACGTTCACGCATTCACGCTGGCGCCTCGCCACCAGATCGAGACGCTCGCCCGGCGCGTGCACGAGGAGTTCGCACGATCCCCCGAAGCTCGGGGCCGGCCGGCCTCGGCGGTGAGCAAGGGCGTCGAGGGTCAGAGGCGGCTCCGCCAGTTGCTGATCGAACCAGCGGCAGGCTTGCTTGCAGGGAAGCGCCTTGTGCTCGTGCTGCCGGGCGCGTTGTCGATGGTGCCCATTGGCGCGCTGGCAGGCAAAGACGGCGGTCCGCTGATCGCGCAGCACGAAATCGTGCAGGTCCCCTCGGCGACGACGCTGGCAGCGATGCGATCGCTGACAGCCGAGCGTTCACGAGCGTCCAAGACGGCCGCCGTCTTCGCCGATCCCATCTTCGATCCACAGGATCCGCGAGTACATCGCGTGGAATCCTCGGTTTCGCCCCCACCGCCTCGCTCGACGCCGCGGTTCGCCGGATTGCCGCTGACCCGCCTGCCGTTTTCGCGCAGCGAAGCGCAGGAGATCGCTGCCCTGTCGCCCCAGTCCGTCACGGTGTTCCTTGGCTTCGACGCCACGCGCGAACGTGCCGTCGGACGAGCGCTGTCCGACTATCGCTTCGTTCACTTCGCGACACACGGCGTCGTCAATCAGACGTTGCCGAGTCTTTCGAGCGTGGTGCTGTCACTCGTCGATCGAGCGGGACGTCCGCGCGATGGTTTCGTGATGCTCCCGGATGTCTACGACATGACGCTGAACGCCGAGGTGGTCGTGCTGAGCGGTTGCCAGACCGCACTCGGCAAGGACGTGCGCGGCGAAGGCCCGATCGGGCTGGCGCGCGGGTTCATGTATGCCGGGGTACCGCGAGTCGTCGCGTCGCTGTGGCAGGTCGACGACCTCGCGACGGCCGAGCTGATGCGGCGGTTCTATCGCGGCATGCTCGTCGAGAAACGGACGCCCGCGGCGGCGCTGCGGGCGGCGCAGCAACAGCTGGCGACGACCCGGCGCTGGCGCTCGCCGTACTATTGGGCGCCGTTCATCCTGCAAGGTGATTGGCGCTAACCCTGACGGGATGGCAAAGGGCAAAGGGCAAAGGGCAAAGGGTAAATGGCAAGGGTCAAATGGCAAGGGGGGTGAATTGGGTTACGCTGAACGCCGTCAGGAGCAGCCTACGATGATGGCGCCGTTGCGGTTCGGTATTCCCCTCGCACTGATCTCCTCCCTTTCGTTCATTCCGGCAACGCCGGCGCCCCGTTCGGCGGAATCGCCGGCTTCCATGTCGTCTCGCGCCGCAGTGGCGGTCGGCTACTGTGTCGGCTTGAAAGACGTCGCGGCGGCAAAGGCGGCGGGATTCGACTACGTCGAGCTGAGCACCACGGAGATCGCCTCGCTGTCGGACGCTGATTTCGACAAGGCAGCCGAGGACCTCAAGCGACTGGGGATTCCCGTCCCCGTGACCAATCTCTTCCTGCCGAGAACGCTCAAAGTCACTGGACCAGAGATCGATCGCGACCAGCAGATGGCCTACGTCAGGAAAGCGTTCGCGAGGCTGTCACGTCTCGGCACGCAGATCGTCGTCTTCGGGAGCGGCGGCGCCAGACAGATTCCTGACGGATTCGACAAGGCTGAAGCCTGGAAGCAGTTGGTCGACTTTGGTCAGCGCATCGCCCCCGAAGCCAAGGCCGCCGGCATCACGATCGCGATCGAGCCGCTGCGCCGGCAGGAGACCAACATCGTCAACTCTGCGCGCGAAGGACTGGAGCTCGTCACGGCCATCGGACACCCCAATTTCGAGCTGATGATCGACTTCTACCATCTGGCCAGCGAGCAGGAGGATCCGGCGATTGTGCTGCAGGCCAATCAGCACATCCGCCATCTTCACACCGCCAATCCGCAGGGCCGCGTGTTTCCTTTGAGCTGGAACGAGTTCGATTACGCTCCGTTCTTCGCGAACCTGCGGAAGATTGGTTACGACAAGCGGATCAGCGTCGAAGCGTCGACGAAGGATCTGTCAGGCGAGGCGCCGAAGGCGATCGGCTTGCTCCGCAAAGCCTTCGCGATGTGACAGCGCGCACGGTCACGCGATCGCGAGCGGCATTCGCCGCCAATAGGTCAGCGAACGCCACAACCACTCGAGCGGCCCATAGCGGAAGCGGCGCAGCCACCACGGTGAGATGACGAGCTGGATCGCCCAGATCGCCACGACGATGAGAATCTGGTGGGCGCGGCTGACGCCGCCGAAGAGGCCGAAGCCGTTACCGTAGAAGATCGCCGAGCAGATCAGCGTCTGCATGATGTAGTTGCTGAACGCCATCCTGCCGACCGCAGCGAGAGGTGTGGTGAGCCACGCGGACCTCCGAGACGTGGCGGCCAGCATGATCGCGCCGATCCAGCCCATGTCGACTACGATGGCGCCCCAGTAGTTGTACTGGGAGCCGAAGAACATCGAGTACCTGACGTCCCAGTCCGCCGCGAAGTTCTTCCAGACGCCAACGGTCACGATGGGCAACCCGATCAGGAAGCCTGCAATAGCCATTCGACGGTACGTCGAGCGCGGAAGCTCCCCGGTAATCACGCCCCATTTGAAGAGGGCCATCCCGAGCAGCATGTTGCCGATCGTCTTCCATCCCAGGAGCAGCAGGAAGAGGAAGGTCTCCATGAAAAACGCCGCGCTCGATCGGATCGGCATCTGCCCGAGCCATCCGCCGCGGAACGTCGCGATCTCGTCTCTGATCATCTCCGCAGTCGGCTGCCAGTTCTCCTGCGCGAATTCCTCCAACTGATCCGGCGGCAGACTTCGGATGAAATGCCCGAGCAACATGAAGAGTGCCGAGCCGATTGCGAGGAAGATCACTGCACTCGCGACGAGCGCCTTTGGCGATCGCTTCCGAAACGGGTACACGACGAGGCCGCTCACTCCGTAGAACCAGAGAATGTCACCAGGCCACAGGAGGTGCCCGTGCAGCAGGCCGAAGAGGGCGAGCCACGCCATACGCCGGTAGTGGATCGGCCCGGGCCGTCCCCCGCGCTGCTCGACACGGCTCGACATCAGCAGGATGCCCGCGCCGAACAGCATCGAGAAGATGCCCATCATCTTCTGGTCGGTGAGGAGGTGACTGACGATCCACACCCAGCGATTGATACCCGTGAGATCGCCGTAGGCGGCAGGATTCAGGTACGCCGCGTCCGGCATCGAGAACGACTGGATGTTCATCACCAGGATTCCGAGCAGCGCGAAACCGCGCAGCACGTCGATCGAGGCAATGCGGTGAACGGTGTCGACCGGCTCCAGCCGGACGGCGCCGGAGCTGTCGAAGGATGCTTCAGTCATCGGCTGTCGTTTGTGGACCTCCGAGGTCGCTCCATTTCCTGTGGAGCTGACCTGGATTCCCCGGCCCGCGCGCGTGGTAGAGTGTCGCTGCTCCGTGGCTCTCGGAGCAAGATTTCCGTCGCGAGGGCGAGCGAGTGGCGCTGGCCGGCGCGAGGCGCTGAAGAGCCGCACGGAAACAGGCTCGTGATGCGGCTCGCTCGAAGCTACACCCACGGCGCGTCGGAGCAGCCGCTGCTCGGCGAAACGATCGGCACCGCGTTCGATCGCATCGTCGAGCGGGCGCCCGATAACGAGGCCCTCGTCGTACGGCAACAGCGTGTGCGCTGGACGTACCGCGAGCTTCAGGCGCGCGTCGATGCGTTTGCCGCGGGGCTCGTCGCGCTCGGCCTCGAACGAGGCGACCGCCTTGGGATCTGGTCGCCGAACAACGCCGAGTGGGCGGTAACGCAGCTCGCGACCGCCCGCGCGGGAATCATTCTCGTCAACATCAACCCCGCCTATCGCCTTCACGAACTCCAGTACGCCCTCACTCGCGTCGGCTGCAAAGCCGTCATTTCCGCCACGGCCTTCAAGAGCAGCGACTACATCGGGATGCTGCGCGCCGTCGCTCCCGAACTCGACCAGGCGACGGTGGGTGAGCTGCGTTGCGCGGCGCTGCCCCAGCTGCGTACGGTCATCCAGATCGGCGGCAGGTCGTCACCAGGCATCCTGGCCTTCGACGATGTGGCTGGGCTCGCGGACGGTGCCAGCATCGAACGGCTGCGGGCGCGGGCCAGCCAGTTGCAGTTCGACGATCCGATCAACATCCAGTTCACGAGCGGAACGACCGGTGCGCCGAAGGGCGCCACGCTCACCCATCACAATCTTCTCAACAACGGCTTCTTCATCGGCGAAGCACAGCGGCTGACTGAGCGCGATCGCGTCTGCATCCCCGTCCCGCTCTATCACTGCTTCGGCATGGTGCTCGGCAACCTCGCCTGCATCACGCATGCGTCCACCATGGTCTATCCGGGCGAGGGCTTCGACCCGCGCGCCGTGCTCGAGACGGTGGCCACCGAGCGCTGCACGGCGCTCTACGGCGTGCCGACGATGTTCATCGCCGAGCTCGGTCACCCGGACTTCTCGACGTTCGACCTCGGATCGCTTCGGACCGGCATCATGGCTGGCTCGCCATGTCCGGTCGAGGTGATGAAGCGTGTCGTCGCCGAGATGCACATGCGCGAGGTGACGATCTGTTACGGCATGACCGAAACGAGCCCGGTGAGCTTCCAGACGTCGCCTGAGGATCCCCTCGAACGGCGCGTCTCCACGGTCGGCCGCATTCACCCGCACGTCGAGGTGAAGATCGTCGACGAGCAGGGACAGATCGTGCCGCCTGGCAGCCCAGGCGAGCTGTGCACGCGCGGGTACTCGGTGATGCTCGGATACTGGGACGATCCAGCGCGTACGGCCGAGGCCATAGACGAGGCGGGCTGGATGCACACCGGCGACCTCGCGACGCTCGATGCCGAGGGCTACTGCAACATCGTCGGGCGCATCAAAGACATGGTGATTCGGGGAGGCGAGAACGTCTATCCGCGCGAGATCGAGGAGTTCCTCTACGGCCACCCGAACATTCAGGACGTCCAGGTGATTGGCGTTCCCGATCAGAAATACGGCGAGGAGATCTGCGCGTGGGTCGTGCCGAAGCCCGGCGTCACGCTCACGCTCGACGAAGTCCGCGCCTTCTGTGAAGGCCGGATCGCGCATTACAAGATTCCCCGCTATCTGAAAGTCGTCGAGGGTTTTCCCCTGACGGTCACCGGCAAAGTGCAGAAGTATGTGATGCGGGAGGAAATGAAGCGGGAACTGGGGCTCGTGGATCAGCGCACCGCGTGATTTTGAGAACGCCA
>DATAEK010000152.1:0-19846 GCA_036258055.1 Vicinamibacterales bacterium | reverse complement strand
CAGCCTGGCTGTATTCGTCGTTCAGGTTCGTGCCGTCGAGGGTGAACAGGTTCGCGGTGTAGCGTGATCCGTTCACGCTCAGCTTCGCGCCGAAGCCGGTGCTGGTGCTCTGTCCGCCGCTCTGCGTCAGCTGGACGCCCGGAGTCAGATTGGCGAGCTCGACGAAGCTGCGGCCGTTGAGCGGCAGCCCTTCGATCTGCGCGGTCGAAATCAGCCCGCCCGTGGAGGACGATTTTGTCTCGACCGTCCTCGCTTCCGCGACGACGGTGACTTCGTCCGACATCTGTCCGATCTTCAACCCGAGGTTGACGACGGCGTCCTGACCGACGGTGAGGTTGATGCCGCTGCGGAGGACGGTGGTGAAGCCTTCGAGCGCGGCCTTGACGCTGTACGGCCCGGGCGCCAGGTCGGGCGCGACGTAGCGTCCGCCTTCGTCGGTCGTCAGCGTGCGCGCGACGCCGGTGTCGACGTTGGTGATGACGACGGTGACACCCGGCAACACGCCGCCGGTGCCGTCGGTTGCCGTGCCGGAGATCGTCCCCCGCGATTGGGCGTGCGCGGGCGACGCGACGCCGAGTATCACGAGCAATGCCAGTCCCGTCCAGAACGAGCGTGTGTCGATCATCGTCGTGTTCCTGTGAGGGCGGTTGCCGATCGATTGCCGGTGGGGTCGCACGGGCCGTTCGTACGCCGCCATGCGTTCGATGTGTATATCACATTCCGAAAGGTCATACCATTAGAATTGTCAAGGAAATACCGGGGTTCTCGCGCTCTCGGCCGGGCGCGGCAAGCCCGACTGGACCGGCACGAGATGACGTTGGTGTTGACCCGGACGCGCGGTTGGTGTTACATGTCGCGGTCACAAAAGGTAAGACCTTTATCGAACCGATCGCTGAGGAGCTCATATGAATGCCTCGAGGATTGCGTGGCTGTCGGCCGTCTGCAGTGTCGCCATAGTCTCAGGTGCCTGCCGCAAGGCCCCGAGCCCGGCAACCGAATCGGCGTCCACGTCCGGATCGGGTGCCGCGACCGCGGCGGCGCGCGTGGGCGCGGGCGGCGAGAAGTATCCCGAGCCCAGGTGGCCGTCCTACTTCAAGAAACCGAATTCGGTCGATGACCTGATGGGGGCGGCCCGAGCGCTCGTCCGGAACCAGTCGGGCCTGCAGGGCAAGGGGCTCGGGATTCTGGCGCCAGGGGAATCGGTCCTCATCGTGGCCTCGAACGATTCGGACCCGATGGTGCTCGAAGCCGTCAAGCGCGCGCTGGTCGAGCGGAAGATCACGCCCTACATCAAGTACACCTACGAGATGATCGGGCAGACGAAGGAACAGGCCCAGGCCCTTCGCCAGGCCCGCACCAAGGGCCAGAACGTGGAGCACGCCGGCATCTACCAGGCGTCTGCCTGGATCACCGGCCAGTTCCCCAATCCGAGCCAGCCGAAGGCCTGGCTCAAGCAGAAGAACCCGCAGCTCTACACCGAGCTCTTCCCAGGTGAGACCGGCAACGAGCCGGCGCCGGCGGCGGCGGCAGCGGCGCCGCGGCAGCGGCCGCGCGGGGAAGGCGCGGAGGATGCGGATACGGGCGCTCAGCCAGCGGGAACCGGCGACTACCGCGGCCGGAACGCCGTCGGCGAGGCGATCAAGGACTTCCTGACGAAGCACAAGGACGTGCGCGGCGTCTACTGGGGCGCCGGCGGCAGCACGGGCCTGCGCCGTCAGCTCTACCCGATGCAGGACAAATTCCTCGGCACCTTCATTACCGACAACGTCTACAACCTGCAGAGCCAGATGTCGACCTACCCCGGCGACGTGTGGCAGCTCGCCGAAGAGCAGCTCCTCGAACCGCTCGTTTACGTGGATCGCGTCGAGATCACCGACCCCGAAGGAACGAATCTCCACGCCGACATCACGGACGAGATGGCCTCGCGCTGGGCGGCGGGCGCGTATCAGCGCGGCCACCTCTACATGTTCCCGAACCAGGCGACGGGCCGCTTCGGCTACTCGTTCGTGAACTACCCGGCATTCCAGCAGAAGTGGCTCCCGCGCGAGCCCATTGCGCGGATCGAAGGGGTCCTCGCGGGTACACAGGGTCACGGCGGCTTCTTCCCGCGCTGGGAGGTCTACTTCAAGAACGGGTTCATCTCCGACGTGAAGGGTGGCGGCCCGCAGGGTGACGCCCTGAGGCTCTTCCTCCACTATCCGGGCCTGCAGGAGTTGACGTTCCCGTATCACAACGAGCCGGGATACTGGTACCTCTACGAGATTGCGTTCGGGTCGCACCCGAAAGGCTTCCGGCATCCGCTGCCGATCGCGGCGAGCGGCAACACGAGTAACGAACGCGTGCGCAGCGGTGTCATCCACTGGGGCCTCGGTATCCGCCTCTGGCACGATCCCGATGCGCCGACCGAGTCGAAGAAGTGGCGCGAGTTCACCGAGGAGCACAACGTCGCGTTCGACCACGGCTGGCACACGCACACCTACTTCACGACCTACAAGGTGCGTCTCCGCAACGCGAACAAATGGGTGAACGTGCTCGACAAAGGCCACATGACCAGCCTCGACAACCCCGAGGTCCGCGCGCTGGCCTCCCGGTACGGCGATCCCAACTACCTCCTCACCGAGGACTGGATTCCGGAAGTGCCGGGCATCAACGCGCCCGGCGACTATCTGAAAGACTACGCACCGGATCCAGGTAAGTACGCGATCGGCCTGATGAACCGGGCGATCAACGGCAACTACGACCACTACTTCCCGGGCGCCGGGTCGAAGATTACCTACAGCGGGACCGTGCCCGCGCCGCAGCCGCCGCCGGCGGCATCCAGCGGGAAGGGCGGAAAGTAAACTCACACGGCCCGGTCAGCTTGCTGACCGGGCCGTTGCACTTCGAGTGGCCCGAAGGCGGCGCGCCGCTTCCGGGTGCCCGCCTCTCCGGCTACACTCGACCCGATCCTTTCCTTCACAACCCATGGCTACTACACCGCAAACGGTGCCCGCGACCCCCGAAGCCGTCGCCGCGACCACGTCAGGCCTGCCGTCGGACCTGAAGAACCTGGTCGTACTCGCGCTGCTTGCGGCGGCCTGCGTCGGCTTCCGATTCCTGCCGCTGCCGATCGAGCCGAACGCGCACACCGCGCTCGCGATCGGGATGTTCATGATCGCGATGTGGATGACGCAGGTGCTCGATCACGGCGTCGCCGGCATCCTGGGCTGCTTTCTCTTCTGGATGTTCGGGGTTGCGAAGTTCGAAACCGCGTTCTCCGGCTTCGCTGACACGTCCGCCTGGTTCCTCTTCGGCGCCATCTGCTTCGGTTTGATGGGCAGCAAATCGGGGCTGGCCCGCCGGCTGGCCTACATGGTGATGGGCGGCATCGGGCACAGCTACCCGCGCCTGCTCCTCGGTCTCATCGTCTCGAACTTTCTGCTGACGGCCATCGTGCCCTCCGGCATCGCCCGCGTCGTCATCATGGCGGCGATTGCGATGGGCCTCGTCGAGGCGTACGGCGTCGACAAACGCAGCAACATCGCGCGCGGGATGTTCATCATCCTCGTCTACCAGACGACCATCTTCGACAAGATGCTGATCGCCGGCGCGTCATCGATCACCGCGCGCGGCGCCATCGAAAAGTTCGGCCAGGTGGACGTGCTGTGGAGCCAGTGGTTCCTGGCCTACTTGCCCTGCGACATCCTGGTGATGTTCATCGCCTGGCGTCTGGCGCTGTGGCTGTATCCGCCCGAGACCGCGAGCCTGCCGGGCGGCGCGGACTACATCCGGTCCGAGCGCCGCAAGATGGGGCCGTGGTCGACGATGGAGATCAAGTCGGCGCTCCTGATGCTCGTGGCGATCGTGCTCTGGATGACCGACTTCGTTCATCACATCCCGGCGCCGATGATCGGCCTCGGGGTCGGTCTCCTGGCGATCATGCCGAGGCTCGGCGTGCTCGATACGAAGGACGTCAGGACGATCAACTTCCTGCCGATCTTCTTCGTCGCAGCCGCGGTGAGCCTGAGCAACGTGCTCGTCCAGACCAAGGCCCTCGACGTCGTGACCGGCGCCCTCTTCGAATGGATGAAGCCGCACATCACCGGGACCAGCTTGCTCTCGACCATGGTGCTGTACTGGTCGGCGTTCCTCTATCACATCGCGATTGGGAACGAGATCGCGATGCTCTCGACGTCGCTGCCGATCCTGATGACCTACGCGCGCGAACAGGGCATCAATCCGCTGACCCTCGGGATGATCTGGACCTTCGGCGCGGGGCCGAAGGTGTTCATCTACGAATCTGCGGTCCTGGTTGTGGGTTATTCGTACGGGTACTTCACCAACCGCGACATGCTGAAGGTGGGCGCCCTGCTTTCGATCGTCACGGGGTTCATCCTGCTGCTCCTGGTTCCGTTCTACTGGCCGCTCATCGGCATCGGGCGCTGACGTGAGTTTTTCCGGCGCCGGGCGCTCGGCACTCGGGGCTCGCGGCCTCGGGGGTGGCGCTCGGGGCTCGAGGACCCAGGGTGCGGCGAGCCAGCTACTGCACCTCCGCGACAGATCGTGACGCATCCGCTCGCGCCGTCATCGGGTCTCCACAGTGTCGATCACCAGAACGATGTGTCGGTCCGGCTCCGCTTTCTCGACGCCGAGCGCGCGAAGCCCGCGATGCAGCGGGCCAACCAGGCGAGCGTGGATGCTCTTCGGCTTCGTCCCGGATTGCAGGTCCTCGACGTCGGATCCGGCGCCGGTGACGACGCGCGCAGGCTGGCCGAGGTGGTGGGTGAGACGGGCCATGTGGAGGCGATCGACATCGATCCGCAGATGATCGCGGAAGCCGTGCGCCGGTCCACGCACCAAAGCGCGCGCGTGACCTTTCGCGTGCTCGACGTCTACGAGTTGGACTACGACACTGGACGCTTCGACGCGTGCCGCGCCGAACGCACGTTCCTGCACCTGGCCGACCCGGCGCGCGCGCTGGCCCAGATGGTGCGCGTCGCACGTCCGGGCAGCTGGGTGGTCGTCCTGGATCGCGACATCGAGACGCGGACCATCGACGCCGTCGATCGCGCGCTCACGAGACGGATCATCAACTTCTGGTGCGACAGTTTTCTCGGCGGCTGGGTCGGACGTTCGTTGCCACGGCTGTTTCGTGAAGCGGGCCTCGAGGAGATTGGCATCGAACCATTCACGGTTGTCGACACCGATTACGAGGCCTTCAATGCGCAGTACGATCTCCCGCGCATTGCCGCCCGTGCCGCAGCAGCCGGCGTCATCCGCGCCGACGAGGCCGAGCGATGGATTGCCGCTCTCCGCGAGCGCCACCACGCAGGGTCATTTTTCACGTCGATGACCAGCTTCGTGGTTGCGGGGCGGAAACCCGCGTGATTGAGGACCCAGAGGCAACGGAGGAGACGGAGAAAACAGGATCGTTACCCTCCGTATCTCCAGATCGAGCGAGGCACTGGGTCGCGGGTATACTGGCCGCACAGCCGCTCGGCGGCAGTCGAACACGATGCGCCGGCTCAAGCACCGCCTTCAATCGGTAGCCGCTATCGCGGCGATAGGCCTCTTTCTCAGCACGCGTCCCGACGCGGCGCAGGGGCCGACGCTCGAGCGGTTGAAGGGCATCGACGAACTGAAGTCCTGGTTCAACGCCGGCGCCGGGCATTCGCGGCTGATCTTCCTGCTGTCACCGACCTGACCCGAATGCCTCGCAGGCGCCCGGTGGGCGCAGAACGATCTGTTGGCCAGCCGTCCAAAGGCGGACGTGCGGGTCATGGCGGTGTGGTTCCGGATGTATCAAGGCGACGAGGAGTCTGCGTGGCCCTCGGCGGTGCTCTCCGACAGCCGCGTTGCGCATCGTTGGGACGAGCCCAAATCGGCCGGCCGCTGGTTCCTCGAGAATCTCACGAGTCTTCGCCCGTCCCGTGGCGGAGATGGAAAGTTCCCTCAGCGCGTTGATGCCATGTGGGATACCTACGTCCTCTTCGATCGAACCGCGAAATGGACGGACGTGCCGACCGGCGTGCTGAGCTGGGGCTACACGATCATGCGCACGCGCGATCAGCTCGTGCGGGACTTCGAGTTCGCCACCGAGCCGCAGTAGGTCGAGCACCGGCCCGGATCGCATCGCCTTGCGCGATCCGGCTCAAATCCGTCTCCCATCCCGCCTTCGGCGTGACGCCCATTGATCGCATTGATAAGCTACTACCCGCATGTCAGCGTTCCTGAGCAGCTTGAGCAACCTGCTCCAGCGCCCCGCGGTCGGGTGGTGGGACCTCCTGGACATCGCGATCGTGTCGATTCTGATCTACGAGTTCCTGAAGCTGATCAGAGGCACGCGCGCGGTGCAGATGGCTGTTGGCTCGCTGTTCATCGTGGGCCTGTTCTACGTGTCACGGCTCGCCCCGCTCCAGACGGTCAACTGGATGATCCGCAACATGCTCCTCTACCTGGCGTTTGCGGCGATCGTCATCTTCCAGTCGGACATCCGCCGGGCCCTCGCGCACTTCGGTCAGGCGCCGTTCTTCCGCTACTTCAATCGCCAGCAGGCGGCCGACGAGATCATCGAGGAGGTGGTCGTGGCCGCGACGATGCTCTCCTCGCACAAGACAGGGGCGATCATCGCCATCGAGCGTGAGATTGGGCTTCGGAACTACATCGAGAGCGGCATTCCGCTCGACGCCACCCTGACCTACGACCTGCTCGTCACGATCTTTCAGCCGGGCTCGCCGCTGCACGACGGCGCCGTCGTGCTTCAGGAGGACCGGGTCGCGGCCGCGGCGTGCTTTCTGCCGCTGACCGTCAACCCGCGCGTCGGCCGCGAGTTGGGCACGCGCCATCGCGCGGCAATTGGCCTGACCGAGGAGAGCGACGCGGCGGCAGTCGTGGTGTCGGAAGAGTCCGGCCAGATTTCGCTGGCCCTCGATGGGGCGATCGAGCGCGGGCTTTCGCCTGATGACCTCCGCGAGCGGCTCCGCTCGCTCGTGATGCAACGCAAGACGAGCGGCAAGCGCGCGGCCTCGCCCGCCTACGACGTCTGATGGCCTACTACCCCTTCCGGCATCTCGGGCTGAAGGTCCTGGCGATCGCGCTGGCCACGCTCCTCTGGCTCACTGTGGCCGGTGAGCACGTGGTCGAGCGGAGCATCAGGATACCGCTGGAGTTCCGCAACATTCCCCCGGAGCTGGAGATCGCAGGGGATCCGCCGGCCACGGTGGACGTGCGGCTCCGCGGATCGTCGGCGCTCCTCGGCAGGCTCGAACCTGGTGAGATCGTCGCAGTCCTCGATCTCTCGACGGCGAGGCCCGGCTCGCGGCTCTTTCACATCCGCACCGACGAGGTGCGGGCGCCGTTCGGCGTCGAGGTCGCGCAAGTCGTGCCGTCCACGCTCGCGCTCGAGCTCGAACGATCCGCGAACCGGATGATCCCGATTGTGCCGGCCCTGCAAGGCGATCCCGCCCCCGGCTTCGTCGTCGGCCGGATTACCTCCGAGCCGGCCACCGTTCTCGTCATCGGGCCCGAGAGCCGGGTCCGGCAGCTTTCTGGTGCGACGACCGAGACGGTGAACGTCGCCGGACATCGCGATCGTGTGCGCGATGTCGTGACGGTCGGGGTGGCAGACTCCGAAGTCCGCCTGGCGCAGCCCCAGAGCGCGACCGTGGTGGTCGAAATCTGGCCTGCGCCGGTCGAGCGTGAGGTTGCGGCAGTACCGATCCGCTGGCGCAACCTCGGAGGCGGACTCCGCGCCCACCTGGCCTCCACGCTGGCCAAGGTTACCGTTCGGGGCCG
This sequence comes from Vicinamibacterales bacterium, assembly GCA_036258055.1. Taxonomy (GTDB): domain Bacteria; phylum Acidobacteriota; class Vicinamibacteria; order Vicinamibacterales; family 2-12-FULL-66-21; genus DATAEK01. The sequence continues at coordinate 12,073 of DATAEK010000152.1, read as the reverse complement.
GAGGGAAGCGCTCGGGAACCTTCGCGCGGACTCGATCGACGCCTTCGTGGACCTTGCCGGCCTTGGAGCCGGCCGGTACAATTTGCGGGTCCAAACCGATCCGGCGGAAGACTTCGGCATCACCGTCGTGACCCCCAGCGTCGTGGTCGTGACCATCAAATAACGCAACAGGCGACCGCCCGCTCGCCGGCCAGGCCTCACCCATTTCATGACTCGACACCTCTTCGGTACTGATGGCGTCCGCGGTAAGGCGGGGGAATACCCGCTCGACCACGCGACCGTCGCGCGACTCGGCGCGGCGCTGGTGAAGGCGATGCAGTCGGGCGGCCGATCGCTGCGGTTCATCGTGGGACGGGACACACGCGAGTCCGGCGAGTGGATCGAGCAGGAGCTGGCGCGAGGCGCGGGCTCAGCGGGTGCAACGCTGACGAGCGCGGGCGTGATCCCCACACCGGCGATTGCCTACGTGACGCGCGAGATGGGATTCGACGCGGGCATCGTGATCTCCGCGTCGCACAACCCGTTCGAGGACAATGGCATCAAGGTCTTCTCGGGTCGAGGGGAGAAGTTCACCGAGACGCTCGAGCGGCAGGTCGAAGCCATCATCGCCGATGACGGATGGCACGTGCCGGACACCGCGACTGCGCGCATCGAGCAGGTGAACGCTGTCGATGCGTATCTCGCCCACACGCGTCTCGCCCTACCCGATCCGGGACGGCTCGGCCGCTTCCTGGTCGCGATCGACTGCGCCAACGGCGCCACGACGACTGTCGCGCCGCGACTCTTCCGCGAGCTCGGGTTCGACGTGATCGTGCAGGGAGCCGAGCCCGACGGCCGGAACATCAACCTGCATTGCGGATCCACACATCCGGAAGCGCTCGCGCAGACGGTCAAGGACCGTGTAGCGCGCCTGGGCGTGGCGTTCGACGGCGACGGCGATCGCGCCATCTTCGTCGATGCTCGAGGTCGAATCGTCGACGGTGACGCGGTGCTCCTGTTGTGCGCGCGCCAGATGAAGCGAACCGGCCGACTGAAGGGCAATGCCGTGGTCGCGACCGTGATGAGCAACATCGGGCTGGAGCTGGCGCTTCGCGAGAGTGGCATCGAGCTCGTGCGTTGTCCGGTGGGCGACAAATACGTGATGGAGGAGATGCTCAAGCGCGGTCTGTCGATCGGCGGCGAACAATCCGGGCACGTCATCTTCTCCGATCACCTGTTTACGGGTGACGGCATTGCGACGTCGTTGAACGTGCTGCGGGTCATGGCGGAGACGGGCCGCGAGCTCGCCGACCTTGCCTCTGAGCTCGTCACTTACCCGCAAGTGCTGCTCAACGTGCGCGTGCGCGAAAAGAAGGATCTTCGGTCGATCCCTGCAATCGCGGGTGCCATGGAGCGGGTGGAGGGTCGACTGGCCGGGCAGGGACGGCTCCTCGTTCGGTATTCGGGCACCGAGCCGCTTCTGCGCGTCATGATCGAGGGACGGGATCAGACCGAGATCCACACCTGGGCCTCGGAGATCGTCGGCGTAGTGCGGGACCACCTGGGATGATGGCGTCACACGGTCCGCGTCTCAGCGTCAATGTCAACAAGGTTGCGACGCTCCGCAACTCTCGCGGCGGTGCTGTCCCGAGCGTCATCGACGCGGTGCGTGTATGCATCGCGAACGGTGCGCCCGGCATTACCGTGCATCCGCGCGCTGATGCCCGTCACATCACGACCCGCGACGTGCTCGAGATTGCCGCGGAGCTCGCGCCGCTCCGCGATCGCGTCGAGTTCAACATCGAGGGGGATCCGCGGCCCGATCTCCTCGATCTCGTTCACAGAGTGCGGCCGCATCAATGCACGCTCGTCCCGGTCCGTCCCGGCGAGATCACGAGTCAGGCCGGGTGGCCACCGGATACGCCCGCAGCGGAACTGAAATCGATCGTGGGTGAGTTGCAGCAGCACGGAGTGCGGGTCAGCCTGTTCATCGATCCAGAGCCGCCGGCGGTGGTGTGGGCCGCCTCACTCGGTGCAAAGCGCATCGAGCTCTACACCGAGCCCTTCGCGCATGCGTTTGCCAGCAGTGCGCGCGAGGGGCGTGCGAGTTTCGAACACTATGCCGCAGCGGCACGACTTGCCCACGAGCGCGGGCTCGAAGTGAACGCCGGTCACGACCTCGATCTGGCGAACCTCACGCTGTTCCGCACGCTTCCGCATCTGGCCGAGGTGTCCATCGGCCACGCGCTCATGAGCCACGCGCTCTTCGTCGGGCTGGAGCGCGCGGTTCGTGACTATCTTGCGGCCGTCCAGGGCTGATCGGTCGTCAGCCATGCGATTCGCGATTGTCACGGTGCTGCTGACCCTCCTCTGGACCCCGCCAGCTACGGGCGGCTTTGCCGTCCAGCGCGTCACCTTCCGGACAGACGATGGCGTCACGCTGTCGGGGTCCTGGTTCGAGCCCTCGGTCAGACCAGCTCCGGCCGTGGTGCTCGTGCACATGTACCGGCGCTCGCGGCACGACTGGGAGTCATTTGCCTCCCTGCTCGCGTCGCAGGGCATCGGTGCGCTGACCTTCGATCTCCGCGGTCATGGCGAGTCGCCGGGAGCCCTCGGCGCGGACCTCGCGCCACTCGTCGCTGACGTCCGCGCGGCTCGGCGGTTCCTGACCAGCCGCGGCGACGTCTCGGGCCGCGTCGGGATCGGCGGCGCGTCGCTCGGCGCCAATCTCGCGCTGCTGGAAGCCGCCGACGATCCCACGGTCGCCGCCGTGGCGCTGCTGTCCCCGTCGCTCGACTACCGAGGGCTGCGGATCGAAACGGCCGCGAGGAAGTACGGCAATCGTCCGCTGCTGATCGTGTCGAGCGACGACGACGGGTACGCGATGCGGACCTCGCACGATCTGCAAAAGGGGGCCGGGCCGGCGCGCGAGGCGATGCTGCTCAGCCACGCCGGGCACGGCACGACGATGCTGGTGCAGTCTCCCGACCTGATGCGATCGCTGGTGGACTGGTTTCGGCGGACGTTGTTATGATCGCGGTTTCAGTCAGATGGTGGTGCCCATGACGGGAGCGGCGCCGCAGGCGCGCGCGCGTCGGAGCGGAGCGGGGCGACGGGGCCCCGCGAGCGACGGCGAGCCGGGGTCCCCGCCGCGCGGACTTTGCGCGGTGGGGTGGGATGGGGGGTCCGGCGGGGCGAAGCCCCACGGTTCTAGAATTTGCAGAAGGAATCCCTGATCTTCGGCGTGGCCGGCATCTTCTTTGGGGTGCTGGTCGGCTGGATCGTCGGCAGTCAGCAGGCGGCACCGCCACGCGGCGCCGCCGCGCCGGCCGCTGCGCAGTCGTCAGCGTCCGGTCAACAACAGTCTGCTCCGGTGCTCGACCAGTCACGCGTCGACGCCCTTCGATCGACCGCCGAGCGCAATCCGAACGATGCCGAGACCCGCGTGCAGCTGGGCGATCTGTACTTCGATGCCGAGAAGTTCGAAGACGCCATTCACTGGTACGAGGAGGCGTTGAAGATCGATCCGCGCAACGTAAACGCGAGCACGGATCTCGGGATCAGCTTCTACTACCTGAATCAGCCCGATCGTGCGCTCGCGCAATTCGATCGATCGCTCGCGATCGACCCGAAGCACTCGAAGACGCTGCTGAACATCGGGATCGTCCGCGCGTTCGGCAAACAGGATCTCGACGGAGCCGCGCAAGCGTGGCAGCGGGTCGTGGAAGTGGCGCCGGCGGATTCGCCGGAGGCCAAGGCGGCCCGTCAGGCACTGGAAGGCGTTCGAAATGCGCACCCGAACCTGAGCGGAAGCGGCTCGGCGCCGAAAACTCCCGGCTCCTGAACGTGACGGACCATCGGCAAACGAGTCACGAGATGCTGCTCGCCATCCTCCGCATCATTCTTTTCTTTGTCGTCATCCGCGCGGTGTGGATGCTGGTGCGGGGTGTGCTCGAAGGCGCTGGCTATCAGCCCGTGAATCCCGCGCCACCGGGCGTGAAGCTGGTTCGCGATCCCGTGTGCGGCGTCTACGTGACGCCGACACGTGCGCTGACCGCCGGAAGCGGCCGCGAAATCGTGTACTTCTGTTCCGAGAAGTGCCGGCAAGCGTGGCAGCGTCGCTGACGGATCCGCAGAACGCCGATGCCATCTGAATCCCAGCTGCGCGCCGACGTCGTCGAGGTCGGCCGGAGGCTGTACGCGCGCGGCTACACCGCGTCGAACGACGGCAACATCAGCGTGCGCCTGGACGGTGGCCGCCTGCTGATGACGCCGAAGAGCGTGTGCAAGGGCTTCATGAACGAGCCCATGATGTGCATCACGGATCTCGACGGGCGCAAGCTCGCCGGGGACCGCGATCCATCATCCGAGATGCAGATGCATCTCGAGGTGTACCGGCAGCGGCCGGACGTGAACGCGGTCGTTCACGCGCACCCGCCGGTCGCCACCGGCTTCGCGGTGGCTGGGATTCCGCTGGATCGCGCCGTCCTCGCCGAGGTCGTGACGACCCTCGGCAGCGTGCCGATTGCGGATTACGCGACGCCGTCCACGAAAGAGCTGCCGGAGGCCGTTCGCAAGTACGTCAAGGCGCACGACGGGATGCTGCTCGCCAATCACGGCGCGCTGACGCTCGGTACCGATCTCTTCGCCGCGTACTACAAGATGGAGACGATCGAGCATTTCGCGCGGATCAGCCTGGTGGCGCGCCTGCTCGGCGGCGAGCGATTGCTCTCGCGCGAGGAGGTGTTCCGGCTGCAGGGACTGCGGGGGACGTACGGGATCGCCTCTCCCGCGCCGATTTGTCCGGATCCGCAGAGCGCGGATCAGGTGGACTGTCAGGTGGTGCAGGCGCCTGAATCAGCGGGTGAGCGGCTCGTGGCCGAGAGCCGCGCGCGATTGCGATCCGATCCGGCAGTAGGTCCCGATGGCGAAGTTCGGCTAACATACCGCGAACTCACGGCACTCATCGAAGACGCCGTTCGACAATTGAAATAGGCCCGAGCTGCGCTCGGTGTCCGTGACCCGCTCGTGCATCGCACGCGGGAACAGAGGAGGCAGGCATGGGTGAGGCGCTGGGCATGGTCGAGACCAAGGGGCTGGTCGCAATGATTGAAGCGGCCGACGCCATGGTCAAGGCCGCGAAGGTGACGCTGGTCGGCTGGGAGAAGATCGGTGCCGGCTACGTGACCGCCATCGTCCGCGGGGACGTTGCCGCCGTCAAGGCGGCGACCGACGCCGGGGCGGCCGCGGCGCGGCGCGTCGGCGAGCTGGTGTCGGTCCACGTCATTCCGCGTCCGCACGCGAACCTCGAGGATGCGCTGCCGATCGGAAAGGCGACCGCGAACGCGAAATGATCCTCGCACAGATCGTCGGGACCGTCGTGGCGACGCGGAAAGACGAGCGGCTGGTCAGTAACAAGCTGCTCATCGCGCGCCCGATGGATCCGCGAGGGAAACCCGAAGGCAGCTACGTCGTGGCCGTCGACACCGTGGACGCGGGGGTTGGTGAGACGGTCCTGATCGTCAGCGGCAGCTCCGCGCGCATGGCTTCGGGCCTGAAGGATTGTCCCGTGGACGCCGCGATCGTCGGCATCGTCGATAACATTGAGATCCGGGATTAGGCGCGCCAACGGCGCGCCCAGCCGGAGCGGAGCGGGGCGGCGGGACCCCGCGAGCGACACCAAGAGGGGGTCGGGGGGACGAAGTTCCTCGGAGAAATGACGTGCAGCTGGCACGCGTGATCGGGGACGTCGTGGCGACGGTCAAGGACCGCAACCTCGCCGGGCTGAAGCTGCTCGTGCTCCAGCCGCTCTCGCCGGACGGCGATCCCACGGGCCGCACGCTCGTCGCCGTCGACTCGGTCGGCGCCGGCGTCGGCGAGCACGTGTTCTTCGTGCGAGGCCGCGAGGCCGCTTTCCCCTTCTATCCCGCCGAACCGCCCACTGACGCCGCCGTCATCGGGATAGTGGATCACTGGGATCTGGGGCGCTGAATTCGAATCGTTCAAGGTGCAAGGTGCACGCTGCACCCTGAACATTTCTAGACTCTCCAGGTTCAACGCATGCAGATAGCTCGGGTCGTCGGCACGGTCGTATCGACGCAGAAGAATCGCAAGCTCGAAGGGGCGAAGCTGCTCATGGTTCAGCCCCTGACGCTCGACGATCAGGCCCGCGGCCCGGCGTTGATTGCCATTGATTCGGTCGGCGCGGGGATCGGTGAGCGCGTGCTCGTGGTGCTCGAAGGCAAGGCCGCCGGCGAGGCGCTCGGGAAAAAGGCCGCAGCCGTGGACGCCGCGATCGTCGGCATCATCGACCGGATCGATCACGAGGGGGGAGCATGAACGAGGATGCGCTGCGCGCGCTCGTGCGCGAGTCGATCGCCCGGCATCTCGGCCAGAACCCCGTCGGCGAACCATCCGTCCGCCCGCTGCCCTTCGGCAGCGATGCAAGCCACTACCGCTACGCGCTCCCGGAATCCGACGGCCCCTGCCTCATCGAGCCCGGCGTGCGCTGCAACCGCTGCGGCTACTGTGAATCGCACGGGCACTGACTTATTGAAGATTGATGAATGATGATTGCGGATCGCTGATTGAGGATTGAGGGATTGAGGATTGATGATCGCTGGATTGGGGATTGTGGATTGAGGATTGGGGCGGGAGCGGCAGCCGAGCAGCCGTGGAGAGGACGAATCAGCCGCCCAGTCGACAAGCGAACACCAATCACTAATCGACAATCCCCAATCCAGCGATCGCCAATCCTCAATCCGTCAATCCACAATCAGCGATCATCAATCTTCAATCATCGATCTTCAATGTGACACCCTCAGCTCTCCTTACTCGTCGAATCCCGTCATCTGTCCTGGCCAGCCTGGAGTCCGCGTGTGCGGTCGAGCTCTATGACGGGCCGACGCCTATTCCGTCAGATGTCCTCAAAAGCCGCTTGCAGGGAAAGCAGGCGCTCATCAGCGTCCTGACGGATCGGATTACGGCGGAGGTCCTCGAGTCGGCGACGGATCTGAAGATCGTGGCGAACATCGCCGTCGGCTACGACAACATCGACCTCGCCGCCGCGAAAGCGCGCGGCATCATCGTCACGAATACTCCCGATGTGCTGACGGAGGCAGTCGCGGAGTTCACGTGGGCGTTGATCCTCTCGGCCGCGCGACGGTTGGGTGAGGCTGAGCGCTACGTCCGCCGCGGCGCCTGGAAGGAATGGAAGCTCGACTTCATGCTTGGCACCGAGTTGAGGGGCAAGCAGCTCGGGATTGTCGGCCGCGGGCGGATAGGAAGCGCCGTGGCCGCGAAGGCGCCGGCGTTCGGCATGAACGTCATGTTCGCGACCAGGCGCGCCGGCACCGGGCGCCACGAGCGTCAGCCCGACGAAGTGTCGCTCGACGAGCTGCTGGTGTCGTCCGACGTGCTATCGATCCACACGCCGCTCACGCCCGAGACCAGACATCTCATCGACAAGCGGGCGCTGGCGCGCATGAAGCGCTCCGCGATCCTGATCAACACGTCGAGGGGACCGATCGTCGACGAGGCGGCGCTCGCCTGGGCGCTGAAGGAGCGGCTCATCGCCGCCGCGGCGCTCGACGTCTTCGAGCGTGAGCCCGAAGTTCTTCCCGAGTTGTTCGCGTTCGAGAACGTCGTGCTCGCCCCGCATCTCGGCAGCGCGACGCGGGAGACGCGAACGGCGATGGCGGACCTTGCGGTTGCCAACGTGATCGCGGTGCTTGGCGGACGCCCGCCGCTCACGTCCCTATGAGGCTGCCGCCTCAACCCCGGGTTCCGCGACGACGGATCGCGGCCGTCATGCGCCGGCTGGCCCGCGCCATTGACGGGCTCGACGAACCCGCGGTGGAAAAGATCGCCGAAGAACAGCAGGACGATCCGTTCCAGGTCCTGATTGCCACGATGCTCTCCGCGCAGACCCGAGATCCCGTGACCGCGGAGGCTTCACGCCGACTGTTTCGCGTGGCCCGTACGCCAGAGACGATGGCGAAGCTGACGGAGATGGAGATCCAGCGATTGATATATCCGGTCAGCTTCTACCGGAACAAAGCGGTGCACGTGAGAGAGACCTGCCGCCAGATCGTCACCCGCTTTCGCAGACGCGTGCCGTCGACGATGGAGGAGCTGCTGACGCTGCCGGGGGTGGGTCGCAAGACAGCGAACCTGGTATTGATCCTGGCCCATCGGAGCGGGTCGAACATCTGCGTGGACACGCACGTGCATCGCATTGCGAACCGCCTCGGATGGGTGAAGACACGCACGCCCGAAGAGACCGAGCAGGCCCTCTACGCGGCGGCGCCTCGGAAATGGTGGCCGATTATCAACCTGTATCTGGTCACCTGGGGCCAGAACGTCTGCCGCCCGGTGTATCCGCTGTGCGGGAGTTGCGCGATAGCCGATCTCTGCCCGAGAATCGGTGTCACGAAAGTGGGGAAGGGATGAAAAGGGTTGCTGCCTGTGTCGCGATGTTGCTGGCGCTGCTCGCATCCTCTGCGCAGCGCGCGCCGGGTGTGGGGCCGATCGTGGTGCTGGAGACGGTCAAGGGCGCGATCGAGTTCGAAACCTACCCCGAGGAGGCGCCAAAGACCGTCGCCAGGATCGTCGAACTCGTCAAGCGCGGGTTCTACAACGGACAGCGCTTCCATCGCGCCGAGCCGAACTTCATCATCCAGATTGGCGATCCCCAGTCGCGAGACATGACCCGCATCGAATACTGGGGTCGCGCCGGCAGCGGCAAGCCGATCGGCGTCTCGGAGATCACGAAGAAACGGACGCACGTGCGTGGCGCCGTCGCGATGGCCGACAGTGGTTCGCCGAAGGACGCGGACAGTCAGTTCTACATCGCGCTGCGCGCGATGCCGGAGCAGGACGGCAAGCACACCGTCTTCGGCCGAGTGATCTCCGGAATGGACGTCGTCCTGAAAATCAAGAAGGGCGACGTGCTCAAGAAGGCGTCTTTGAAGGAATGAGCGGCGGCTGCAGTACCTTGACGATGGTTTTCAGATCCGGGTACGCGTCCACGAAGGCCTGAGGGTAATCACCCGGCACCGGCTGTCCGAGCTGGTGTTTGAGGATCGCGGCGTTGGCGACGGATTTCGCCGAGAAATGATTGTTGGCGTAGAGGTACGCCTTCCTCACCTGACGTGACGCGGTTTCGGCAGCCTCCGCAAACGGCTCGAGTTCCTCCGCCGAATACAGATAGTTGTACCGGTCTTCGGATTTGTCGTGCTTCCACCACTGCTGCGCGTTTCGACCGTGCAGGCGCAGGTAGTAGAACGTACGAACGGTGGGCAACAGGCTCTGATGGATTGACGATCGGAACTTGGGCTCGTCGATCTGCGTCCACGCCGCCCCGACCGCGTTCAGCATCTCGATGGTTTCGGCCGGCTGGTCGCTCCAGCTGCGATGTCTCAACTCGACGGCCACGAGATAGTCCTTGAACGCGGCAAGCAGCCACTCGAGATAGCCGCGCGTGTGCGGCTCGTTCTTGAAGCTCGCGGGAAACTGCGCGAGGAGCGCTCCCAATTTGCCGGCCGACGCAAGCGGATCCAGCATCGCGCGGAACTCGTCCACGTCCTTGAACCCGAGGTCCGTCGGGTACGCTCCCGTTTGCTTCTGAAACATCTCGGGATGCGTGAACTTCTGAAAGAGCTTGAGCGAGAACTCGAATCCCGGCGGCGTCCGCCCGGCCCAGCCGCGCGCGGTTTCCACCGGCGGGACCCCGTAGAACGTCGAGTTGATCTCCACCGTGTCGAAATGGTCAGCGTAGAACGCAAGCTCGTCGAACTTCCCCGCGCCCCGTTTCGATCCGCGCGTGACCGGATAGAAGATCCCGTTCCACGTGCCCTTGCCGGTCGGGTAGTTCCACCCTGACGTGCCGATCCGGATGTCGCTCATGCGAGCTTGCCGTAGGCGTTCTTGTCGAATCCGAAGGTCACGGTCTTGCCGCGGACGAGGATCGGACGTTTGATCAGGTTCGGCTGCTCCATCATCATATCGATCGCCTCCTTCTTCGATCGCGGCAGCGGCCGCGTTTTGAAGACCGGACTGCGGGTGCTCACGTAGTCGAGGAACCGGTCGGCATCGATGTGCTGCTCGAGAAACGCGCGGTCGGGCGGGTTCTTGTTGATGTCACGCTCCTCGACCTCGATCCGGTGTTGATCCAGAAAACTTCTGGCATTGCGGCAGGTCGTTCAGGTGGGTTTCCAGTAGAAGGTCGGCTTGGCCATGAACGTATTGTAGTCAGGAGTCAGGAGTCAGGAGGCAGGAGTCAGGAGGCAGGAGGCAGGAGATTCGCTTCGCAGTACAATCGAAGATTCCGCGCGACGCGGCCAAGAGCATGTTGACGGTCAACGAGATCTTCCACTCGATTCAGGGGGAATCGACCCACGCGGGACGCCCCTGTGTCTTCGTGCGTCTGACGGCCTGCGACCTCAGGTGTTCGTGGTGCGATACACCCTACGCTTTCCATGAGGGCCACAAGTCCAGCGTCGACGAGGTGATCGAGCAGGTCCGCGCCTTCGAGTGCCCAACCGTTGAAATCACCGGCGGCGAACCGTTGTTGCAGCCGGACGTCTATCCGCTCATGCAGCGCCTGGTGGACGATAGATATACGGTGCTTCTCGAGACGGGCGGTCATCGCAGCATCGCCGCGGTTCCACCGCAGGTCATCCGGATCGTCGACGTCAAGTGCCCGGCGAGCGGCGAAGCCGAGAAGAACCACTGGCCCAATATCGATCTGCTGACGCCGCGCGACGAAGTCAAGTTCGTCATCCAGGATCGCGGCGACTACGAGTTCGCGCGTGACGTGCTCGAACGGTACTCGCTCGCGGATCGATGCGCCGCCGTGCTCTTCTCGCCGGTCCACGGAGTCCTCGAGTCAAAAATCCTGGCGGCGTGGATCCTGGAGGACCGTCTGCCGGTACGGCTCCAGCTTCAAGTACACAAATACGTCTGGGGCGCGGACGTCCGAGGAGTCTGAGCCCGCGTCTCACGCCCCGACACCCATGCTTCGCGCGGTTCTCCTGCTGAGCGGCGGTCTCGATTCGTACACGGCCGGCGCCATGCTGCGCGCGGAAGGCTACGAGCTCTTCGCATTGACCGTCAGGTACGGCCAGGTCCACGCGCGCGAGGTCGAAGCCGCGCGCGAAGTGGCAAAGGCGCTCGGCGTCGTCCGCCACGTCGAGCTCGACGTGAATCTCGCGGCCTTTGGCGGATCGGCCCTAGTCGGTGACGGGGAAGTCCCGAAGAACCGGCCGCTCGACAACGAGCGCGAGATTCCGGTCACCTACGTGCCGGCTCGCAATACGATTCTTCTGTCCATTGCGCTCGGATGGGCCGAAGTGGTTGGCGCGGACGCGATCGTCATCGGCGTGAACGCGCTCGATTACTCCGGGTATCCCGACTGTCGCCCCGAGTACCTCGAATCGTTCGAACACCTGGCGCGGCTTGCGACCCGCGCCGGAGTCGAGGGCCAGTCCATTCGCGTGCTGGCTCCGCTCGTTCGCCTGTCGAAGGCGGACATTATCCGGCAGGGCCACGCGCTGGGTCTGAACTACGGACTCACCCACAGTTGCTACGATCCCGGACCCGGCGGTCAGCCCTGTGGCGCCTGCGATAGCTGTCGCCTACGCGCGAGGGGATTCGCCGAGGCCGGCTTGACCGATCCTGCCATCCGAGGTTGACTGTGACGGAGCGTCTCTACTACACCGATCCCTATCTGACCGAGTTCGACGCCCGGGTGCTGGATGTCACGGCGACCGACGACGGACGGCGCGCGGTCGTCCTCGATCGCACGGCGTTCTATCCCACGTCGGGCGGTCAGCCGTTCGACACGGGCTCGCTTGGCGCCGCAACAGTGATGGACGCCGTCGATCGTGACGATGGCGTCGTTCTGCACGTGATCGAGGGATCGATCGAACCGGGACCGGTCCACGGCCGGATCGACTGGCCCCGCCGCTTCGATCACATGCAGCAGCATACCGGGCAGCACGTTCTTTCCGCGGCCTTCGAGCGGCTGCATCGTGCGCGGACGGTCAGCTTTCACCTGGGCGCGCAAGGGGCAACGATCGACCTCGCGCGTGAG
>DATAEK010000137.1:0-29712 GCA_036258055.1 Vicinamibacterales bacterium | reverse complement strand
AGCGTCGTCTCGTCCTCAATCGATTCGGCGATGGAGTATTTGTCGAGGTATCCCTTCTCGTCCTGCGCCCCGAAGATCTTGAACGTCCCCTGCCCCTGCGTCGTCTGGGCGATCGGAGTGCCTGTGAAACCGATGATGGTGGCCTTCGGAACGGCGGCCATCAGGTAGCTTCCGAGATCGCGCGCCACCGACAGTTCTCGGCGTAACGCTGATCGTGGATAGCGGATGGGGGGTGAACGGCGACCAGGTAGTCAGTCTTATGAATGCAACGATCGGCGTGGATGGAAAGACTGTCAAGTACGAAGAAACCTTCACGCCAGCAGCATCGTCCCCGGCTGTCGCGACATGCAATCTCCCGCCGGCCACCATCCTCGTGACGAGACTGACCGACAATCCGACGGGCGCCGTCAACGAAACCGATACGATCCAACCTAAAGACGACGACAGCGTGTTCCGAGTCGTAGATTGCAAGTACATGTACAACCTGGCGACCGCCTCATTGCCAGGTCCCGGCAAGTATCGGGTAGAAGCAATCATCAACGGCAAGCCCGCAGGGGGGGTATGCCGATTTCGACCTGAAATGACAATCACGGGAGGCGGCCAGACGGTCAGCCGCCTCTCTGTCAACCCGTCCGAAGCTGGTTTGCCGCCTTCCCCGGGCACGAGGACAGTCGTGTTCAGCGAAGTCTGGCCGAAATTGTCAACAAAATGGCCCGGCGGATCTGCGAAGCTGCTTACTTGACCTTCGACTGCCAGCCGGCCGGCAATCGCGGCGGTTCATCGCCGTTGCAGCGCGGACACGGCATTCGTTGCCAGGCTTGACCCGAGGAACTCCGTCCAGGAGTTGTCGGAGGTCAACAACACCGTGGTGTCGCCACGCCTCCAGTACATACCAGTGATCCCGAAGTTTTGTCCCTAGATTCTATAGACCGCCGCGATTATCCAAAGGAGCGTCAGCCGCTGATTCTGCGTGATGGATTCCAGCAGCGCACTCTCAGAGAGCTCGCCCGACCTCTGCGACGCTCCGCGGTACGGACGTTGGAGCGGTCAGGCGTGCCCTGCTCCACCGCGATGGCGATGGTGGGCCACAAGACGGAGTCGATCTACAAGCGCTACGCCATCGTCGACGACGCGATGCACCGCGAGGCCGCAGCGAAGCTCGATGCGTACGCGAATGGCACAGCAGGCCGCAGTGAAGGGCAAAAAGCGTGGGCAGGTCCGGCGCTTCACGTCCCGATGATCGCGGCCGAGCGATAAGCTTGAGAATGGCTAGAGTACGGCTCGATCGTGGCACAGGGCCGGTCACCCGTCGGATCCCACCCTGCGATTTTCCTAGGGAATTATGGTGCCGGGGGTGGGGATCGAACCCACACGGCCTTACGGCCACGGGATTTTAAGTCCCGAGCGTCTGCCAGTTCCGCCACCCCGGCGTCGACCTTGATTCTACGACGTCACACGAGAGCCACAGAACGACGAGCGACAGGCGGGGCGAAGCCCGGCGCCAATGGGAGCGCGCTACAATCACCGACCAGTGCCCCTCCCTCGCGCGGCGAAATGGCTCGCGCTCTCCGCGGCTATCGCGGTGCTCCTGCTTCTGGTGCTCGGCATCAGTTCGTTCTTCTACACGCCGTCCGGTACGGCGCTCGATTGGCAGGAACAGCTCTACCGGCTTGATGCCGCGACCGGCACATTGACGGAAGTCGCGTCGCACACCGGAAGGCTTGGCGGCCCTCCTGGCGCCGGGCTGTGGCGCACAAAGGACCTGAGATGGGATGGCCGTGACGTGCTGCCGCCTCAATGACGCGCATCACTCCGAACGGCATTTCTCAACGCTCGCGGGGCCCCACCCCCGCTCGCTCGTCCTCGGCGACTTCGCGGCTCGGGCGGGCCGCAGGCGCTGCTGATACCACGCTCGTGCCCACTTCAACGACAGTCCAGCACGACCCGAACGCCGAACGCCGAACGCCGAACGCCGAACGCCGAACGCCGAACGCCGAACGCCGAACGCCGAGAACGACTACCACACATCCACGCGCCGAACGGCCCGTCGCGCAATCCGAAGCTCCGCACCTCGATAGTCGATCCGGATGTCGGTGTCGTCAGCGCCAATCCACGTCCCCTGATGGCTCACACCGCTGGTGGTGACGACTGTCACCCGTGTTGCCGGTCGCAGCTCGCTGATCTGCGACCACTCCTCGGAAGAATACGACGCCGTCGGGCGCGTCTCGTACCGGTCGAGTGGCACAGTGTCAGCGGGTACGGATCGTCGTGGCACCACCCCGCGTTGGTTCTCCGCGATGTAGATCACCTGCCCCTGACGCTCCGCGAGCCCCGCCATCGCGCCGCTGACCCCGCCGACCGCGGCGCCCCCGCGGAGAAGAGCTCCAGCCGGCGGCCAGGCAGAACCACCCAGGACACCGGCGAAGAGAGCCGCGGCTCCCGCGCCCAGCAGCGCCCCGCCCGCTGCCTTTCTGGCAACGGCTCTCGTATCCGAACCAGGCAGATGCACGAGATCGACACGAAGCACATCGTCGCGCGCGATCTGTTGCTCGAGGCCGTCCACCATGACGCGGACGCCATAACCGTCCGCGTGGGACAGCACGCCCACACGCGGACCGTCCATCGTCAGGATGCCGACGACGGAATCGACGGGCAGGAGCATGACGTTGTCCCATCGCCCCCGGGCGCTGACGGATGGATCGACGGCAACCGGAGGGCGAGGCTGGATCAGGGGTTGTGCGTAGCCGGGGCCGTACGGTGACAGATACGGCGCGCAGCCTGTGGTGGCGAGGGCGGCAACGAGCAGTCCGCCGAGCAGGTGGGCCTTCGACATGGCAGCCTCCGAGCTGAAACTACCAGCCTGGAGGCGCCCTGTCGTGACCAGCGGATGAAGAAGCCTGAAGAAAAAGTGACTACTGCAGGCGCGATTTGGCAGCGATCAGCTTCTCGGCGGTCGACTTGACTGCCGCATCAGTCGCTTCGCCCAGGATCGTGTCGCGGAAATTCGAGGCGCCGAAGTCGATGTGGCCGGCCCCGGCACCGCCGCCGCCGCCACCCGCCCCCGCGAGCAGGAGGCCGCTGCGCTTGGACGTCCCCTCGCCCTTCGCGCTGGCCATGATCTCGCCCGTCGTCGTGTCGATCACCCGCGCGGCGATGGCGACGTTCGCCTTTCCCTTCGAGGTCCCGACGTTGCCGATGCCGTACTTGCTGCCGAACCCGGCGCCGCCGACGCTCTTGTTGCTGTTTTCGGTGCCGAACTTGGTCACCGAGCCGACGATCAGGTACTTCACGCCGAGCATCTTGCCGACCTGCGCGAGCGTCTTCGCGCTCGGATCGGCGCGTTCGCTCTGCGAGAAATTCTGCTCCGCCAGAATCGCATCGAGCCGCTTCCGCTCGATCACGCGATAGCTGCCGTCGTTGACGAGTTCGTCCACCAGCAGGTCCGAGATGCCCTCACCGATGTCCTGGTTGCCGTTCCACCAGTGCTCGATGGTGCCGTACTCGAAGCTCAGAATCGCGACAGTCGGCCGCGTCGACTGCGCAGCCGCGGGCAGTGCGCAGACGGCCAGCCCGAGAGCCAGGGCCCCTGAACGTACTAATGCACGCAAGATGTACCTCCGCTAGAAAGAGCTGGGGGGACGTTCAGTGTAGCAGAGTTCCCACGCCGCCCGACCTCACTGTTGCAAATCTGTGATGGTCCAGGCCTCGCCACGTTTCTCGAACCGGATCGTCTCGGCCCGCGCGGGCACCTCTCGTGAGAGGCCGCTGCGCGGCTGGAAATGGCGGCGAATCACACACTGCGCAGACGCCGTCCGTCCGGAAGGATCGATGGTGATGCTTTCGACGTTCACGTCGACGACGTACGATCGCGCCCCCGCCATCGTCGCCCGCACCCGTTCGACCTGATCGGACGACAGCGCCTGCACCCTCTGGAGCGCGGCGAGATCGAGGGCCTGCCAGGCAGCTTGATAACGCCGCAACACGTCGCGAATCGCCGCGTCATCCGCGCGGGGATCCTGCGGAGGGGCCGGCGAGGGTGCGGGTGTCGGCGGCTTCGCGGTCTCCGCAGGCTTGCTCACCGGTGGCGCGCTCGGAGGAGGCACGCCGACGCCTGGCGGTGCCGAGAGCGGCTTCGGCGGTTCCGGCAGGTCGAACGGCACCTGCACGGTGTACAGCAGCTTGACCGGTGTGTTGCCGTTTCGCGGCGGCTTGAATTCCCATTGCCGCACGGCGGCGAGCGCCGCCGCATCGAGCGCCGGAATCGAGCGCACGACATGCGCGTCGCTGACCCGCCCGTCCGTGTTGATCGTGAGTTCGACGTTGACCGTTCCCTCGATCCCTGCCGCACGGGCGTCTGCTGGATACGCCGGCGGCACGTAGTGAGTACGCTGCGGCACCGATGTTTCCACGCCGGCCCGTAACGTTGCCGGTGGAGCCTCCGCTGGTTGACTCGGCGCGGGCTCCGCAGGCTTCACAGGCGGCGGGTCCGCGACCGCAGCAGTCCCGCGGGCTGACGGTCGTCGCGAATCTGCTGCGGTCGTTGCGCTTCGTCCCGCGCGCCGGTCGGTCGCCGCGGGCGCATCAACCGTCCGCCGCTCGTCTTTCGACGGCTCCGTCACCTCCGGTTTCGGATCCGCGGCAGCCGTATCGGGTTGAACGGACGGCGGCGGAGTCACGACCGGAGGCGGAACCGAGATCGACTCGGCCGGAGTCGGCTTGGTGTCGGTCGCGGCTGGGGGCGCCGGCAGCGGATGGGGCGGCACCGCGGTCTGCGCGTCCGTCGACTGTGCCTGCCTGGAGGAACGCAACTGCGGCCACACGGCCACCGCCGCGATGATGAGGGCGAGTACCGCAACCGCAACGGCAAGCTGCGTCGATCGTCCGCTGACAGTCTGCGTGGCCGGCTGTGACGGCGTGGACGGCGTTGGCGCTGCGACGGACGCCGAGGACGAGGCGCGAGGGCCTATGCCTGAGCCGCTCTCGAGAAGACGCCCGCGGTCGAGCAGCGCGGCTTCCGCCCGCGCGGCAACGCCGCTTGCGCTGCGATCCTGCGGGTTGATCGCCGCCGAACGGCCGGCAATCGTGAGCGCCGCGCGGTAGTTGCCGTCCGCCAGCGCGCGCTCCGCGTCAGCCGCGAGCTCCGCTGAGGCCGAGCGCGGGCCCGGGGTGTCCGGCCCCGCCATCGTGACTTCCTGCGAGATGAGCGCCGTTTCGCCCGAATCCGCCGCGGAATCGATCGCCGCCTGCTCCTCCGCGCGCTCGATGCGTACGCGTGCGCGCGCAAGCTCGTTGCGCATCCGCGCCAGATCCTGATAGCGATCCGCCGGCTCCTTCTTCAACGCCGTGTCGACGATCGCCGTGACTTCCGCATCCAGCCCCGGCACGACAGTCAACACCGGCTCGAATGCCACGTTCGTGATCTTGTTGAGCAGGCCGTCCTTCATCGTGCCGGGAAATGCCTGCCGCCCGCTGATCAGCTCGTACGCGACCAGGCCGACTGCGAAGATGTCGCTGCGATGATCGACCGGCGTGCCGAGCACCTGCTCGGGCGACATGTAGTTCACCGTCCCGACGAGCATCCCGGCCTGGGTCATCCCCGAATTACCGAGACGGACGATACCGAAGTCGAGGATCTTGAGAATCCCGTCAGCATCGACCATGAGGTTCGCGGGTTTGACGTCGCGGTGCACGAGACCTGCGCGATGGGCATACGCGAGGCCGTCACAGAGCTCCTCGATGAGTTTCAGCCGCCGCGAGAGCGACATGCGCGCGCCGTGTCGGATCAACTCTGCCAGGGTCTCCCCGGCCAGGAACTCCATCGCGATGAACGGATCGCCATCGTGCTCACCGACGTCGAAGATCGTGACGATGTTCGGGTGGCGCAGGCGGCCCGCGGCGCGGGCTTCACGCGCGAAACGCTCGCGGAGAGGCGCGGTGTCGAACCCGCGGCGCAGCAGCTTGATCGCAACGAGACGGTCAATCGCGGGATCGCGGGCGAGGAAGAGCGACCCCATCCCGCCTTCGCCAATTTTCTCGAGGGTCTGATAACGGCCGATGAACCCCAGCGGCGCGGGCGTCGCGACGGGCGTGCCTGGACCACTGCTGCTGCCGGACGATCCCGACGGGGGTTTGGTCATCCGGAAACACCAGCGACGACCGCCGTCAGGTTGTCCTCGCCATCGAGATCCAACGCCTCCGCGACGAGTCGATCCGCCGCGCTCTTCGTGTCGGCGGCCGATCTGACGATCTGCGCAATGCGCGCTTCATCGAGCGCGCCATGCACGCCGTCGGAGCAGATCACGAAACGGTCTCCGGCGACAAGCGGCCGGGACGTAATCGTCACTTCGACATCGTCCTGTCCGCCGATGACCTTCGTGAGCACGTGGCGCATGGGATGATCCGCGAGCGACGCCCGGCTCATCGTGGGATTCTGCGCGAGCAGCGTTTCGACCCAGGTGTGATCCTGCGTCAATCGCTCGATGTTTCCGGCACGAACCAGGTAGACGCGGCTGTCGCCGACGCCACAGATCGTCGCGCAGGGACCATCGGCGAGCACCACGGCGAGCGTCGTTCCCATCCCGGTGTATTGATCGCGGCTTTCGCTCTCGCGGAACACGCGCCTGTTCGCGAGCTTGACGGCGGTTCGCAACCGGTTGCCGTTGTAGTCCAGCGTGCTCTCGATGCCGAACGGCCAGGTGAGCTCGCGATCCTGATTGGACCTCTCCAGAAAGCCATCGAGGGATTCGAGCGCGAGGGCCGAGGCGACTTCGCCGGCGTTGTGTCCGCCCATGCCGTCGGCGACGGCGAACAGGCCAAGCCGATCTTCCACGAGCATGCCGTCTTCGTTGTGACGCCGCACCTTGCCGCAGTGCGTCGCGCCATGCCCAGACACCATCCGGCCACCCTCCGTCGAGCGCGGGAGCCACTATACTAACAGCGCCTCCTGGCGCCGCAACCCGCATGTTGACGCTCCTTTACACGCGCGACGGACAGACCTGCCGGCACGAGCTGACGCCGGGAGACACCATCGTCGGCCGCGCCAGCATCTGCGATCTGACCATCGAGGACCCCAGCATCTCGCGTCGGCACGCACGGTTCCGTATCCATGGCGATCGCTGCGTTCTCACCGACCTCGGTGGTAGAAACGGCACCTTCCTCAACGGCGAACAAGTGACCGAGGCACAGGTGCATCACGGCGATGCCATCGTTCTCGGGCGCTTTCCGTTGCGGGTCGAGAACTACCAGCCACCGTCGACGATCTTGAGCGATGAACACTCGCTCATCGAAACTGATCGCACGGTGGTCCGGCGCGTGGACGACGACACCGAAACCAGGGCCGGAGTTCAGCCGGCGGCCCATTCGGAGCGCCTGCTCCTACTCCTCACGGAGATCTCCCGCCAGCTCGTCCGATGGCAACCTCTGCCGGAGATCCTGAACCGCATCGCGACGGTCGTCTTCGACACCATCGCGGTCGAGCGCGCGTTCATCCTGCTCCTCGACGAGGAAACCGGGGACATCGTGCCTCACGTCGCGCGGTCCCGCAGCGGCGAGGTCGTGTCGCACGCCAGCCTGAGCCGGACGATCGTCCGCCGCGTGATCGAAGAACGTATCGCCATCCTCGCGGGCGATGTGCGGCTCGAGTCCCGATTCGCCGCATTGCAAAGCGTGCAGGATGCGCAGATTCGGTCGTTCATGTGCACGCCGCTGTGGAACCAGAGCCGGGTCATCGGCGTCCTCTACGTGGACAACCCGCACACCGCCCAGCTCACCGCCGCGGACCTCGACGTGCTGCAAGCGCTGTCGTCTTACGCCGCCGTCGCGATCGAGCAGGCGCGGTTGAGCGAACAGATCCTGCAGGAAACGCGACGGCGCGAAGCGCTGCAGCGGTACCATCCGGCCGCCGTGGTGGAACGCATTCTGGCCAAGGGCATCGGGGCGGACGCTCCGTTCATGGCGGAGGAGCGCGACGTCACCGTCCTCTTCGCCGACATCGTCGGCTTCACCGCGCGCGCGGAGCGGATGACGCCGTCGGCCGTCGCGCAGCTCCTCAACCAGTGTCTTGGTGTGATGTGCGACGCGGTGTTCGCGGAAGAAGGCATGCTGGACAAGTTCATCGGCGATGCCGTGCTCGCCGTGTTCGGCGCACCGCTCGCGCAGCCCGATCACGCGGCACGGGCGCTGCGGGTTGCGACGGCGATGCACCAGGCCGTCGCCTCGCTGGATCTTCAGCCGCCGATTGCGCTTCGCATCGCGGTCAATTCCGGAATTGCGACCGTGGGAGACATCGGATCGCCGAGGCGCCGGGAGTACACGGTCCTCGGCGATGTCGTGAACACCTGCGCCAGGATGGTGACCTACGCGTGTGAGCCAGGCCAGATCGTGCTCACCGCGGCCACGCGGGAGCGGCTCACGTCACCGGCAGGCCTCCGGAGCGTCGGCACCGTGGGGCTTCGAGGGCGCGACGCTCCAGTGGATCTCTTCACGGTCGAACAGAGCGCGCCGACTCAGAAGGAGTAGTCGACCCCGAAGACCGGCGTGATCTTGTCGCGCAGGCCCGCCTTCGTGAACGGCACGAGCACTTCGGCGGAGATCAGCAGGTTCCCGCGCGGATTGAACCGCACGCCAGTCGCCCCGACGATGAGGTTGAGGTCGCCAGGTCTCCTCGCGAACTCTTCGAAGGTCGCGGTGCCAAAGACGCCGGCGCTCGTCACGAACGGGAATTGGCGCGCCACGGGCACAAGCCGTCCGAGATCGCGCAGCGTCCGTCCCAACACGTCGAACGACACCGTCGCGCGTGGATGCGGCGCCACCTCGAACCCCGCCGCGTAGGCGAACTCGTCGGGCACCTGCAGCGTCACATCGAGCGCAGCAGGCTCATCGCCGGTGCTGAACGTGTAGCCAAGATTCACGTGTGGGGAAAACGGGCCCGACGCCATCGAGCCGATCACCGAGACCTTGAACTGAGCGCTGCCGGCACCGAGCAGTTGTTCCGAGTCGCCGCTCGGAAGCCGCACGTCCAGGCCGGCGGCCAGTCCGCCTCCCGCGGCGTCGAAGAACCGGTACTTCGAGCGCAGCAGGATGTCGCCGATCCCCTGAGCGGAGCTCGAATCGGAAATCGCCTCCTCGGATGTGCCGTTGGTGAAATTGTGAATGCCGGGAACGTCCGCCGTCGCGAGCTTCAAAACCGTCGCGTGCGCCGTGGCTTCCATCCGCGTCGTCACGAAGGGGACGACGATGCCGAGGTCGAGCCGATCGGTGAAGCCGTAGTTGGCGTAGAGCGAAAAGGTGCTGCTCGTCAGCTTCAGCGAGAGCTGATTCTGAATGATGTCACCTTCGAAGAAAGGGCCCGGTGGCGTCCCAGCCGTATTCGTCGGCGCGCAGCAGTCCTGGTGCACGAGATACACCGCGACGCTGCCGTTATCGAGATTCTTGCCTTCGAGCGTGTCGTAGGTCGCGCGTTGGAAATTGAACCCGAGATTCCAGCGGCCCCGCCCTGCGGTCAGCGCGCGTTCGACGAACGCGGATCCAAATGTGCTGCTCTCGCGCGAGAAGGTGCCAAGCGCGGGGTCGAACGTGTACGAGAATCCTCCTGACGACGATCCCAGCGGAATCGTGGCCAGCTGAGCGGCGATGACGGAGTTGATGGCGAGCGGAACCTCCAGCTGATTGATCTGGAACCCCGACGCGAGGCCGCCGCCGATCACCGGCTGAAAGTGCGCTTCGTGACTCTGGAACCCGGGGGCCGTCGGAGGAGCGAGCACGATATCCGACAGGAGGATCTTGAGCAGCAGCTCCGAGAGCAGCGTGTGTGCCTGCGCTGGCGCCGGCGCCAGGCAGACGGCTGCTGTTGCCGTCGCGATCACGAGATGCTTCAGTTTCATCGAACTCCGCTTCATCGAACTCCGCCTCCTCACTCACGACCTGCGGCGCTTCGATTGGGCGCCGCGAAGCACACCAGCACGCGCAGCTCTTCCGTAATGTTGGTGAACCTGTGTTCCTGACGTGCGGCCACGTAGATCAGCGATCCCGCCCCCACGTCATGCGAGTTGCTCCCCGCTTCGAACCGCGCCTTGCCGGACACGACGTAGTAGATCTCGTCTTCCTCGTGCGGTGTCTGGTGATCCCAGGCGCCCGGCGCGAGTACGTAGAGACCGGCGCGCAACGCGGGCACGCGCAGGAACTCGAGCCACGGCTCGCCTCCTTCGCGCTGTTCCGCGAGAAGCGTGTCGAAGTGAAGGCAGATCGACTGCATCAGCGATCGCGCCGCGCGCGACCGCCGACAGCCTATCCGAAAAGATGTCGATCCGAAAAGGGAAGACGGCTACTCCACTCTGAGCGCCGACATCGGATCGATGCGCAGCGCCCGGGCCGCGGGGATGAGCGAGGCAAGGGCGGCGACGACGAGCACCCCGACGCACGTCAGCGCGAGCACGCCGGGATCCGTCGGGCTGACTTCGTACAAGAGCGTTGCCAGCGTCCGGGTGAGCAGCATGGCGCCCACCAGGCCGAGGACGATACCGATTGCGGCCAGACCGAGACCTTCACCCACGATGAGCCGGACCACGGCGCCCCGGTCGGCGCCGAGCGCGACGCGAATGCCGAGCTCGCGTGTGCGTTGTGCGACCGAGTAGGCGATCAAGCTGTAGATACCGACGCTCGCGAGGAGTGCGGCGAGCAGCGCAAAGACCGTCGTGAGAATCGACGACATGCGCGTCGATCCGCTCGAGGACTCGACGATCGTGTTCATCATGCGAACGCGCACCAGAGGAAGGTTCGGATCCATCCGGGCGATCCGCTCGCGGATCGACGGCAGGATTGCGGCGGAGTCGACACCAGCCAGCCGGACGACCACCCCCATCGCGGCGGTTGGCGACTGCGCGTGCGGCACATACGTCTCAGGGACTGGCGGCGTGCCGATGCTCGCCGACCGCACATCGCCTACCACGCCAACGATCTCGCGCGAGGGCGTGCCTTCAAACCGCAGGTGCTCGCCAACCGGATTGCCGTTCGGCCAGTACTTGCTCGCCATCGACTGGTTGATGATCACGACCGGACGTCCCGACGAGGTGTCCGC
The DNA here is from genome assembly GCA_036258055.1 of Vicinamibacterales bacterium. Taxonomy (GTDB): domain Bacteria; phylum Acidobacteriota; class Vicinamibacteria; order Vicinamibacterales; family 2-12-FULL-66-21; genus DATAEK01. The sequence goes on along the minus strand of DATAEK010000137.1, from coordinate 18,638 downwards.
GTCAGTAAACGTGCGGCCCCGCGTGATAGGTATGGCCATCGCGGAAAAGTATCCCGGCGTGATCATGCGGACCTCGGCAACGGGCGCGCGATCCGGCGGAAACGGCGGCCGACCGTCGATTGCGAAGCCGCCGTTGAACCCGAAGTTGGCGAGCGGCAGGAAATTGATCGCGCCCGCCGCCTGCACGCCAGGGACGGCACGCAACTCCTCCAGAAGCCGCTGAAAGAACGGGCCGGCCGCCCCGTCAGGGTAACGCGGTGACGGCAACCGCACCTCGAATGTCAGCAGGCCTGACGGCTGAAAGCCGCAGCTCTCCTGCTGCAGTTTCAACAGACTTTTCACCATCAGCCCGGCGCCGACGACCAGGATCAGCGCCAGGGCAACCTCCGCGACCACCAGGATTCGGCTGGCGCCGCGAGCGCGGCCGCTCGTGGTGTTGCGCGCGCCCATGTCGCGCAGCGTATCGCTCGGATCGCTGCGCAGGCCGCGCCGCGCCGGCGCCACTCCGAAGACGAGGCCGGTGAGCGTCGCGAGCACCAGCGTGAACGTCAGCACTCGCAGGTCAATCGAAATGGACTGCGCCCGTGGAAAGTTCGTCGGAGCCACGGCCAGGAACAGCCGCACCAGCCAGCTCGCCAGCAACACGCCGACAATCCCGCCGGTCAGCGCCAGCAGGACGCTCTCGGTCAGAAGCTGGCGGACGATCCGGCCGCGGCCCGCGCCGACGGCCATCCGCACGGCGAGCTCTCGATGCCGCCCGACGCTTCGCGCCAGCAGCAGATTCGCCACGTTGGCGCACGCGACGAGCAGGACGAAGGCGACGGCGCCCTGCAGCACCAGCAGCGCGCGCCGGTTCGTTGTGACCAGATACTCGTGGAGCGGCCAGACCTTGACGTCACGCGTCTGCTTGTTCTCCGCGTTGAACCCGTTCGAGACCTGAGTGAGATCGCGCTGCACGCCATCGACGGTCATCCCTGGACGCATGCGCCCGACGAGCCGCAGATAGTTCCCGGCCGGGGCCACGTTTGGCGCGATCGCCAGCGGCACCCACGCCTGTGACTGACCCGGATAGCTGAACGCCTCGGGCATCACGCCGACGATCGTCCGCGCCCGTCCGTCGATCGTGACGACGCTGCCGACAACACCGGGATCGGATCCGAACCGGCGCTGCCACAGGCCGTACCCGAGGACAATCACGGGCGTGCTGTTGGGACGATCCTCGTCAGCCGTGAACCACCGTCCGATGGCCGCCGGGACCTGGAGCGCTCGAAAGAAGTCGGCGGACACTGCCGCGCCGGTGATCTGCTCGGGTTCGCCCCGCCCCGTGAGCGTGATGTTCGCGGGTCCGACTGCGCCGAGCGCAAGCAATGAGCTGTTGCGGTCGCGCAGCGCCAGATACTTCGCCTCGGAGACCGAGGCGAGCGTGACGGCCGGATACGTGTCGTGGACGTAGATCAGCGCTGATGGCTCGGGATACGGCAACGGTCGGAGCAGGACCGCGTAGACCACGCTGAACACGGCTGTGTTGGCCCCAATCCCGAGCGCGAGCGCCAGGATGGCCGTCAGCGCGAAGACCGGCTGCCGCACGCAGACCCGAACGCCGTAGCGGAGGTCTTGAAGAAGCACGGCCATGTCCGAGTGAAGTCAAGGATTGTGCCATGGAGAACCGCTCGTTTTACGCGTCAGGAGCCAGTCAGAGCCGAGCGCCGTATGCACGCCCGCGACTGCCAGTCGCGCGCGTGGGACGGGGGACGGGGGACGGGGGACGCTTGTCGGTGCCAAAGGTGCCTGAGTGCCAAAGGTGCGAGGGTGCCAAAGGTTCTAGGGGTGCGAAGGTGCCAAGGTGCCGAGCGCTGGCCCCTCCATCATTGGCACCCGCACGCTGGCACCCTCGCACCCTTGGCACCCGCACGTTGGCACCCTCGCACTCTGGCACTCTAGCACCCTGGCACTCTGGCACCTTAGGCACCCTTGGCACCCTAGGCACCGTAGGCACCCAGGCACCCATTTGATACGATATCGTAATATATGTTTTCGTTGAGTCTGACCATGACCGACACCGAACTGCTCGCTCGCTTCGAACGGATCGAACTGGATGAATTCCGTCACGCGGATCACGTGCGCGTGGCGTGGGCGTATCTGGAGCGGGACGGCGCTGGCCCCGCGCTCGAGGCGCTGGTACGTGGACTGAAGGCCGTCGCGCTCGCGAAGGGCCATCCCGAGAAGTTCCACTACACGCTCACGCGCGCGTGGCTGGATCTGATCGTCGTCGAACGCCAGCGCCATCCGGACGTGACGTCGGCCGCCGACCTGCTCGCGCGTGTGCCGGCACTCGCGGACCCCCGGTACGTGAGGCGCTTCTACGCCGATGCGACGCTCGACGGCGAGGCCGCGCGCCGCGGATGGGTGCCACCGGACCGTTGGCCCTTTGACGCAACGCTATAATCGGCCGGAGAGCATGGCGTTACGATTCATCCCGCACATTCACCGCGCGACCCATCGCATCGGCCTCCACATCCAGCGTCTCGACCGCCACGTCGTCAATCAAGGCGAGGCGCACATCCTCGCCTACCTGGACGAGGCGGGTGATGCGACGGTTGCCGACGTGCACCGCGCCTTCGCCCACAGGCGATCGACGCTGACGAGCATTCTCGACCGGCTCGAAGCGCGCAAACTGATCGTGCGGAAGACCGATGCGAGAGACCGCCGCACGTTCGTCATCAGCCTGACCGCCGAAGGGCGGCGGCTCGCCGAGCGCGTCACCGCTCATCTCGAGCGGTTCGAGGCGCGAATCCTGCAGCGCGTGTCTGCGGCGGACCTGCGCGCGTGTCTGCGCGTGCTCGAAACCGTCGAGGCCGCTCTTGACTGACCCGTCCTTCGGATGAGGCCCAGATGTCCAGCGCCAACCCCATCACTGAATTCCTGAGCGCCATCGAGCGCGCCGAGAAGCGTCAGGTGGACACGGCTCCAGTGTCGCTCGCGACCGTGGACGGCCGCGGTCAACCCTCGGTACGAATGGTCCTGCTTCGCGGCGCCGACGAGCGCGGGTTCGTGTTCTACACGAACTACAACAGCCGCAAATCCCGGGAGCTCGACGCGAACCCGCGCGCCGCGATCTGCATTCACTGGCCGACGCTCGAAGAGCAGATCCGCATCGAAGGCTCCGTCGTGCGGGTCAGCCCCGAGGAATCCGACACCTACTTCGAAGGGCGCCCCCGCGGCAGTCAGCTTGGTGCGTGGGCATCCGCGCAGAGCGCCCCGCTGTCCAGTCGCGAGGTGCTCGAGGAGCAATACCGCGAGACCGAACGCCGCTACGAGGGACAGACGGTGCCGCGACCGCCGTTCTGGGGCGGGTTCCGGCTGGTTCCGGAACGGATCGAGTTCTGGTTCGGCCGTCCCGACCGCCTGCACGATCGCCTCGTCTACACGCGCGACGGTGGAGCGTGGGCGATCGAGCGCTTGTATCCCTGATTACAACCAGAACTCATTTGCGTTCGTAAGCGTCACGCCCAAACGCCAACGCCCAACTCCCAAGAAATCCTGCAAACCGGGCGCAGGCTCGATTGGGAGTTGGAAGTTGGAACTTGGAAGTTGACACACTCAAGGTGCAGTCTGCGGGTAGGGTCAGGCAGTCCGTCGGCTCAGGAACCAGTAGAAGACCGGAATCCCCAGAGCGAGCAGCAGCGCGCCGCACGCCGAGGCAAACGGATCGGATCGGACGACGCTGAGCACCACCGCGGCCGCGATCAGACAGAACGCCAGCGGCAGGATTGGATAGCCCGGCGCACGAAACGCACCAGGGGGGCGCTGGTCGAGGGAGTACTTACGCCTGAACGCAAAGAGCGTCGACACGGTCAGGCCGAAGAAGATCCAATCCGCGAAGACGACGTAGTTGAGCAGCTGCTCGTAGCGCCCGGTCAGCGCGAGGATACACGACCACGCCGACTGGATCAGAATCGCGACCCACGGCGTGCGATATTGCGGGTGCAGCCGCGCGAGCGCCGGCAGGAAGACGCCGTCGGCGGCCATCGCATAGTACACGCGGGTCGGCGCGAGGATCGCCAGGTCGAGGAATCCGAACGTGGAAACCGCAATCGCCGCCGTCACGAAGCGATCGCCGAGGGTGCCGAACATCATCTCCGCAGCTTTCGACGCCGGCGTCGTCGTCGCCGCCAGCCCGTCGAGGCCGAGCGCGCGCAGGTACACCGCATTCACCGACACGTAAATCAGCACGACGGCAATCGTCCCCGCGACGAGGCTGAACGGCAGGTTGCGCTGCGGGTTCTCGATCTCCTCGGCGATGTAGTTGGCGTTCTGCCAGCCGCCGTAGGCAAAGAGGATCGGCACCAGGGCGGTGCCGAACGCGGCGATCGTCGAGAACCCTGACGCTGGCGTTTCGCGCGCCGCCGACAGCCACCCGGGAAACGCCGGTGTGAAGAGTCCTGCACCGACGATCACCGCCAGCGCGGTGACTTTGAGCACCACGAGCACGTTCAGCACCCGGCTTCCCGGTTTCACTCCCAGGTAGTTCACGACCGAGAGCAGCACGATCGCCGCAATCGCGATCAGAACCGGCGGAATATCGGGCCGCCCGATCAATCGGAGCGCGTAGGTCGCAAATGTAATGGCGACGGCTGCGATGGCGCCGGTCTCGATCATCATCAGCAGCGCCCAGCCATACAGAAAGCCCGCGAGCGGATGCCAGCCGTCGCGGAGGTAAACGTACTGGCCGCCGGCTTTCGGAAAGAGCGCGCCGAGTTCGGCGTACGCAAACGCGCCCGCCAGCGCGATCGCACCGCCGGAGACCCACGCAGCCAGGACGAGCCAGCTGCTGTCCAGCCTCTGCGCGACGATGTAGGGATTGATGAAGATGCCCGAGCCGACGATGCCGCCGATCACAACCATCGTGGCGTCGAAGGGACCCAGCGCCCGCCGGAAGCTCACGCGCGGACTCTATCACGCGCTCTGCGCACGCCGGTGATGCTGGTGGATTACCATTGATCGATGTCGCTCCGGTTTCACGCTCCGTACATGCAGTGGGCCAAGACTCGCCCCTCGGCGCGGTTCGACCTTGCGCTGAGCAACATCCTGGGTTGCCGCCTGGAGGATCTTGCGGGGGCGCGCGAGACGATCGCGTTCGACGGGCGGAACGACAACGGCTACCAGCCGCTCATCGACAGCATCGCGCGACGCTACGGCGTCGATCCCGTGCAGGTGACCACGGCGTCCGGCGCCTCGGGTGCGAACTTTCAGGTCTGCGCGGCCCTCCTCCAGCCGGGCGACGACGCGCTGGTGGAGCGTCCGGGGTATGACCCGCTGCTCGGCGCGGCGCGCCTGCTCGGTGCGCGCACGATTCGGTTCGATCGCGAATTCGATCAGCAGTACGCCGTCGACCCGGATCGGGTCCGGGCAGCGCTGACCCCGAAAACGCGGTTAATCATCGTCACGAGCCCGCACAACCCGACCGGGGCACTGACCGATGCGGCGGCGTTGACCGAGATCGGCCGGATCGCAGAGTCGGTCGGCGCGTACGTGCTCGTCGACGAGGTCTATCTCGATGCGTCGGGTGCCTCGGTCCGCCCCGCGTCACACCTCGGCGATCGCTTCATCTCGACGAGCAGCCTGACGAAGTCGTACGGCCTGGCAAGCCTGCGCAGCGGCTGGGCGTTGTCGTCGCCCCTCGTCGCCGAGCGCATCCGCCGCGCCCGCGACGTCATCGACGGAACGGGATCGATTGTGGCCGAGCGCCTGGCCACACTGGCCTTCGAACAACTCCCCCTCCTCGCTGGCCGGGCGAGCGCGCTTCTCGCGACCAACGGGCCGATCATGCGCGACTTCCTTAGCAGCCGTCCCGAGCTCGAATGGGTCGACACGCACGGCACTGTGGTCTTTCCGCGGATCCGTGGGGTCAGCGATGCGAGCGCATTTGCCGAGCGCCTGTTGGCCGAGCGCGAAACGGCCGTCGTGCCCGGACGCTTCTTCGAAGCACCAGCGCACGTCAGGCTTGGGTTCGGGAGCGAGACGGACAACGTCAGAGGCGGCCTCGCGGCCCTCGGAGCGGCGCTCGACGCCCGCGCCTGGTAGAGATCCCCAACAATCCTGCCCGTTGAGTGAGCCGTTTTCGAGGGCTTCTGCGCCTTCAGGGGCAGAGGTACTTATGCGGACTTCATCGACCGCGGTTGTCGCCCTCCTCCTTCTGGCCGCTCCCGTCTTCGCTCAGGGAAAGACGGATTTCTCGTCAACGGCATCAGGCGTCGTCGGCCTCGGCAAGACGTGGGACGACGAAGGACAGATCGGATCCGGCCCGCTGGTCGGGGCGCGAATCGACCGGCGCCTGTTCGGCAACAGCTTCCTCGAGGTGTCGATCGACAACCTCGGGCACGATCGCTCGGACCGATTCGAGGCCAACGGCCATACGACCCTCTTCGCAGCGTCGCTGGTTCAACGATTCGGTTCGGCGAACGCCCAGCCGTACGTCCTGGGCGGTGTCGCAATCGCCCATCACACAGGCACGGCCGGTTTCCCCGAGCTCGGTCTCATCAACGAAACCAGCAGCACGGATCCCGGCTTCCTCTTCGGTGGTGGAATTGCGTTCCCTATCGCACGTCGAATCGAGATTGGGCCAGAGGGACGTTTTCTGATCCTGAAGGCGGCCACCGATTCGGCGCCGGCGTTTCAGTACTGGGTTGGGGCCCGCGTGGGGGTGCGTTTCTAGCCGTTCGGGTTTCGCGGTCCGCTGTCGGCTGTCCGCTGGTCTGGCTCGCTACAGCCCGGGGGTCGGCGAGAGTCAGCGACAGAGGCATCTGCGGCCCGGGGTTAGAACCGGATGCCCCCCAGGAACGTGAACGCACGATTCGTCACCTTGACGCCGTCTTCGTCAGGATCCTCGTTGATGCTCGTCAGACCGAACGTGTAGCGGCCATCGACGATGAAGCGGCCGAATTCCACGTCCGCGCCCGCGGCCACGCCGAAGTCGAATGGTTTCACGTCGTCCTTGACATCGCGATGGAATGAGCCATTCCCGAAGTCAGAGATCGTCTGTGCGCGCACGCGAAACCCGAAGACCGGACCGCCGACGATGTGGATTCGTCTGGTCGTAGGCGATCCAGCGATTCGGTACCTCGCCAGCACGGGGACATCCACGTAGTCCACTTTGGTCTTGGTGCTGAGCACGCCCAGGTCAAGGGAGACGCCCTTGACGCTGTAGAGTCCTTCAGCCTCGACGTCGAGGCGACCGCCGAGCGGCCAGATGACGAAGCCGCCTGCCGCGAGGCCGACCAAGGGATTGAACGAAACGTCGCTGACGTCCTGGTCGAACGATTGCTTGGAGAGATTCACGCCTCCTTTGGCACCAAACTGCAGCCCCTGAGCCAGAACAGGCGATCCCAGACCGATCACGGCTAGACACACGGCGAGTGTGGAACGACGCATGGATGGCACCTCGGAGGCACTACTCTACAGGCTTCTGGCGCTGCTGTCGCGGGTACCTGCTAGGATGTCGCATGCTTGCTTCGTTCTTCGTCGTCGCCACATTCCCCGCGCTCCTGCTTTACCAGCAACCGGCGGCGGACGGCCGTTTGCTCTTCACCGCGCCTGATGACTGGTCCAAGCGTCAGCCGCAGTCGTCGATGCGAGTTGCGGAGTATCAGCTCCCCGCGACGCAAGGGGACACCGAGCCGGGCGAGCTGGTGGTCTACTACTTCGGCGGATCCGGCGGCAGCGTGGACGCGAACATTCAGCGCTGGCTCGGACAGATGAAGCAGCCCGACGGGCGCGACACGGCCTCTGTCGCCAAGCGCGAGTCGCGGACGATCAACACGCTCGCCGTCTCGCTGCTCGACGTGTCAGGGACCTACGTCGCGGAAGTACGCCCGGGCTCGACCGAACATTACAACAAGCCGTCGTTCAGGATGCGCGCTGCCGTCATCGATACGCCGCGCGGTCCGTACTACGTCAAGCTCGTAGGACCGGAAAAGACGGTCGCGCGCTGGGGAGATGCCTTCGCCGCGTTCGTCGAGAGCATGCGTTTCGAGAAGTGAAGGAGTGCTACATGCGGCGACACGTTCGATCGTTCGTCCCCCTGTGCGCTTTTGTTGTCGTCCTCGCCCGTCTCGGCGCGCAATCGCCCACGCCCTTCACCGCCGAGGACATGCAGCGCGTCGCGGCCATCCAGGTGCTGGACGTCTCGGATGACGGACGACGGGTGGCCGCGGCCGTCAGGCGGCCGATCGACAACGACGTCGTCGACTACCGGCGTTTCGGCGATCCGACGTATCTGACACCCGGGCGCATCGCGCTGCAGGTGTTCGACACGCGCACAGGCACCATGGACGCTCCGTTCAAGGAGCTCGTCAACGTCCGTGACGCCGCGTGGTCCCGCGACGGCAGCCGCCTCGCGCTGCTCCTCGCTCAGGACGGCGACACTCCCGATCGGTTCCCCAAGACCTCGCTGTTCGTCTGGGATGCGACCCAGAAGAGCCTGCACGAGGTTCCAGCGAAGACAAGCGAACCAATCGCGGTCAATACCAGCCTGTCGTGGACCCCTGACGGATCCTCGATTCTCGTCGCGCTCCGCAACGCGGACCTCGATCGCGACGCACGCGCGCGATTCAAAGCCGTTACCGAAGGCCCGATCATCGTGCACAAATCGAGCGATCCCTTCCTCGAATGGGATTTCCTGCAGAAGAGCGCCCGCAGCCGATCGTTGGCGATGCTCGACCCCACAACCGGAACGGTCCGCGCGCTGCTGCCTCAGGGGCGGCTCACGAGCTACCAGATGTCGCGGGACGGCTCGTTCGTCACGGCCATGCAGGATGTGACCGAGAAGACCGACTACGACACGATCGGAGGCACCGACAACAACCTCGTGTTCGTGGACGCGAGAACGGGTGAGAGCAAAGTCGTGGCGCCAGCAAAGGATCTCAAAGGTCTGCAGCTCCGGTGGTCCGACGATGGCCGATGGTTCGCGTACGCGAAGAAGGGAGAGGTCTTTGTTCAGGGCGTTGACGAAAGCAAGGCCAGGAGCCTGACGCCCAGGCCCGAGAAGCCGGAGAAGCCCGAAGCCGACGCGCAGCCGAAGCCCAAGGACGATGCGGACAAGAAGGACGAACCCGAATCGTTCACTCCTCTGGCGTTCAGCCGCGATTCCGGTCGCTTGCTGATCAGCAGCAAGAAGGGCTGGTACGTCGTCCCGGTCGCGAGCGGTGCCCGCGATCTGATCGTCCCGATGGACGAGGACGAAGACAAGAACCCGCGTATGTCGGTGATCGACTGGAGCCCGGACGGCTCCGCGATCTATGCGACCTGGTCCGCGCGCGACAAGTGGGAGCGGGGCATCGTGCGGATCGACGTCGGATCGAAGGCCGTGACCCCGGTCGTGCGGGACAGCCGCCTCTACAACGGCGTCCGGCTCTCGCACGACGGCAGCACGTTCATCTTCGCGTTGTCGGACGGCGACCGCTCCGCTGACCTGCACGTCGCCGATGCACGGTTCACGTCCGTGCGGAAACTCAGTGACGTGAATCCCTGGTTCGCCACGAAGCAGCTGCCCAAGTCGGAGCTCGTCGCGTATCGGGACGCGGATGGCAAGCAACTCTACGGCGTGCTGCGCTACCCGATCGGATACGAGAAAGGCCGAGCGTACCCGACGGTCTTCGAGATTTACGAGTCGTTCTTCGACAACGGCTTCAGCGGCCGGGCCGCTTTCCTCACCAACCACGGCTACGCGGTGTTCATGCCGTCGGTGAATCTCGTCGTCGGCCGTCCGGGCGAGGCCTGGGTGAAAGGCGTGACATCAGCCGCGAATCGGCTGATCGAGATGGGCGTTGCGGATCCGGATCGTCTTGGCGTGCACGGAACCAGCTACGGCGGCTACGCAACGGCGTTGCTCATCACCCAAACCGATCGGTTCAAGGCCGCAATCAACATTTCGGGCAAGGTGGACATGGTGAGCTTCTACACCGACAGCCCACGCCTTGGCGTCCGCAACACGCATGCGCCCGAGAAGAGTCAGGACCGGATCGGCGGAACGCTGTGGGAATACCCGGAACGATATCTCGAGCACTCGGCGATTCTCCACGCGGATCGGATCAAGACGCCGCTCCTCAGCATCACCGGCGACCAGGATCCGAACGTGCCGTCGAGCCAGTCGCGCGAGATGTATTACGCCCTTCGCCGGCTTGGTAAGGAAGTGGAGTGGGTCCGCTACGTCAACGGCGGGCATCGGCCGCCGAACAGCAACGCCGAGAGCATCGACTTCGAAGGGCGGATTCTCGCCTGGTACGACAAGCATTTGAAGGGTGACCTCAGGAAAAAGGGCACCGAGTGAGCCAACCTGAGTGGGCCGGAGCCCGTCGAAGGGTGCATGGCTACAGCTCTGTCCGATTTCCGGCACGCCCTGCGGGTGCTGTCGAGACACAAGGCATTCACACTGGCGGCGCTGAGCGTGCTGACTCTCGCCATCGGCGCGAATATCGCCATCTTCACCCTCGTCTCGGACACGCTGCTCCGGCCGCTGCCTCTTCCTGATCCCGCCCGCCTTGTTCGGATCGAGGAGAAACACGCCGGACGACCGCTCAACCTCACGGGCGCCACGTTCGTGGATCTCCGCCAGCAGGCCAAAACGCTCACAGCCGTCGCCGCCTATCGGCTGACGTCTCCGGGGTTCAGCACCGGTTCGCTGCCCGAACAGGTGACGGCAGCCGAGGTCTCGGCGGACTACTTCGACGTGCTCAGAGTCACGTCCGCGCTCGGCCGGCCGCTGGACGCACGGGACGCCGGACCCGGAAGCGCGCGAGCAGTGGTGGTCAGCGACGGGCTCTGGCGCCGCCGATTCGGTGGTGACTCTGGCGCCGTCGGCCGCCGCGTCCTCGTCAACGCGGTGCCGACCGAGCTCGTCGGCGTGATGCCAGCCGGCTTCTACGCCCCCGGGGCTCCCGACATCTGGATAGCGCAGTCGAGCGGATCCCAGCTCCTGAGCAATCGTCGCGCCCATCTCTACACCGTCATCGCGAGAATGGCGGACGACGCGACGCTCGAGTCGACTCGTTCGCAGATCGACGCGGCCGCACGCGCGATCGCAAGCGATTCCGGCAACGTCGACCCCGATCTCGCGCTGGTCGTGACGCCACTGCAGGATCGACTGGTGCAAACGATCAGGCCAGCGCTCCTCATGCTCTGGGGCGCCGTCGGTCTGTTGCTCATCACGGCGGCGGCAAACCTTGCCAACCTCCTGTTGATGCAGGCAAGCCGTCGCAGCCGGGAACTCTCGATCCGTGCGGCGCTCGGCGCAAGCCGGTGGCGCCTCGTGCGTCAACTCGGAACCGAGAGCCTTCTGCTCGGTCTCGCCGGAGGTGTAGCCGGCACGATCGCGGGCGCCCTGACGGTGCCGGTGCTCCGCGCTGCGATTCTCGGGACTCCTGGCCTGGCGCTCCCCTCCCGAGGCGACAGTCTCTGGATGATTCTCACGGGCGACACGAAGGTCCTCGCCTTCGCGGCGGTGGCCTCGCTCGTCACCGCGATCGCGTTCGGGATTGCCCCGGCACTGCGGGGTTCTGGCTTTTCGATCGCCGATCCGCTGCGCGATCGTACCGGTGACACCCGTTCTCAGTTCCGCGCTCGCAACGTGCTGGTAGTGGTGGAAGTCGCGCTGACCGTGATGCTCCTGAGCGGTGCCGGTCTCCTCGCGCGCAGCTTCCTCGCCGTCGTCACCACGGATCTCGGCGTCGACACATCGCACGCGATTGCGCTCGACTTCACGCTGCCTCCGGCGCGCTACCCGGATGCCGCGGCGCACGCTGCGTTTTCCGCGAGCGTTCTCGAGCGTATCGCTGCGCTCCCGGGCGTGGCCGCGGCTGGCGTCACCGGTGCGCTTCCCATGACCGGCACACCCGCGACCGGAATGGTGCCAGAGGGCAGCACGTCACCCGACCCACTGTCCGCCGACGTCGTCACCGCATCGCCGGGCCTCTTCACGGCACTGCGCATTCCACTGCGAAGCGGACGGCTCTTCACCAGCCTGGACGCGAGAAATGGCGCGCCGGTGATGCTCGTCAACGTGACCGCTTCTCGCCGTTTCTGGCCTGACGGTAGCGACCCGGTTGGACGATTCGTCACGATGCAGGACTGGGGGACGCCGTACCGCGCGCAGGTCGTGGGCGTGGTCGGTGACGTGCGGCAGGCCGGACCGGATTCTGACATCGTGCCGGTCGTCTACTATCCGATCGATCAGTTTCCCGAGACGCTCCTGCGAAACTCGCTCGTGATCCGGACGACTGGCGATCCGCGGCAGATCGTCGGCGCCGCCCGGGAACAGTTCTGGGCCGTGGATCCCGACCAGCCCGTTGCCGCGGTCAGGACGATGGATGACGTACTGAGATCAGCGGTCTCCCTGTGGCGCGTGAACCTGCAACTGGTCGCCGCATTCGCGATCGCCGCGCTCCTCCTCGCCGCCGTCGGCATCTACACCGTCGTCGCCTTTGCAGTCGCGTCGAGAGCGCGGGAAATCGGGGTCCGCGTCGCATTGGGCGCGAGGCCCGCCGATATCGTTCGCCACGTCCTCGAGACCGGAGCATGGCCAATCGGTCTGGGTGTGGTGATCGGCGTGTTCGGCGGATCGCTCGCAGCGCGCCTGTTCTCCGGTCTTCTTCACGGCGTGCCCTCGACCGATGCCATCACGCTGGCCGCCGTGTCGAGCGTCGTGATTCTGACGGGAGTGGTGGCCTGCGCGGGCCCCGTCAGGCGCGCGCTGCAGGTTGATCCGGTCGACGCACTGCGAAGCGAATGACCCGAATCGCCACCGCCCGGCGTTCACTGCATCGGCACCGCCGACTCGAAGCGAGGCGGCCGGCGATGTTTCGTGGCCTGTTCGAAGGCATATGCGAGCGCGATCAACTTCGCCTCGCTCCAGCGAGCGCCGATGAATGACAGCCCGACCGGAAGCCCGTGCGCATCGCCGGCGGGCACGGTGACACTCGGGTAGCCGGCAACCGCGGCCGGTGTCGAGCTCGCGCCCAGGAAGTGATCGCCGTTCACCAGATCGACGGTCCATGCCGGGCTGCCCGTCGGTGCGACGATGGCGTCGAGCCGGTATTTGCTCAGGACCGCATCGATGCCGGCTGTCGTCGCGCGCTGACGGCACGTGGTCCGCGCTGTACGGTACGCCGCTGACGTGAGCGGCCCCTTCTTCTCCGCCATCAGCATGATCTCCTGACCGAAGAACGGGAGCTCCCGCGCCTTCTCGCGCTCGTTGAACGCGATCACGTCTTTCAGCGAATGAACCGGCGCGCTCGGGCCCAGACCGCCCAGGTACTTGTTCAAGCCGGCCTTGAACTCGTAGAGCAGAACCTGGAACTCGCAGTCGTCGAGCTGATTCGCCGTGGGGATATCCGTGGGATCCACGATGACGGCGCCCTGCGCTTTCATCTCGGCGATCGCCGCGTCGATGATCCGATCGGCCGCCGGGCTGTAGCCGAAGTACTTCTTGCGCGCAACGCCGATGCGCTTTCCCTTCAGCGCACCGGCATCGAGCGACTTCGTGTAGTCGAGCGCAGGTCGCGCGCTCTTGGTCGCCGAGTCGGCGGGATCGGCGCCGGCGAGCGCGTTGAGCAGGACCGCCGCGTCAGCGACTGTTCGCGTCATCGGCCCGGCCGTGTCCTGAGAATGCGAAATGGGAATGATTCCAGATCGGCTCACCAGCCCGATCGTCGGCTTGATCCCGACGAGCCCGTTGACGCTCGATGGACACACGATCGACCCATCGGTCTCCGTACCTACTCCGATTACCGCGAGATTGGCGGCCACCGCGGCACCGGTACCGGAGCTCGATCCACACGGGCTCCGATCGAGCGCGTAGGGATTCCGCACCTGCCCGCCGCGTCCGCTCCAGCCGCTCGCGGACTTGGTAGATCGGAAGTTCGCCCACTCGCTGAGATTCGTCTTACCGATGATCACCGCCCCCGCAGTGCGCAGCCGCGAGACGATGAACGCATCCTTCGCCGCAATCGATCCCTGCAGCGCCAGCGAACCCGCGGTCGTCATCATCTTGTCGCCGGTATCGATGTTGTCCTTGATGACGACCGGAATCCCGTGGAGCGGCCCACGCGGCCCTTTCGCCTTGCGCTCCGCGTCGAGCGCGTCCGCGATGGTCAGCGCATCCGGGTTCGTCTCGATGATGGACTTGAGTGCCGGACCGTTGCGATCGATGGTCTCGATGCGCTGCAGATACAACTCCGCCAGCCGCCGCGCAGTGTAACGGCCGGACTGCATCCAGTCCTGCAGCTGCGCCACGGTGACCTCGTCGAGCTCGAACGTCGCGCTCTGCCGCGTCTCAGGCAAGGTCAGGGTCACGGCAACGAGCACGGCGCACCAGATCGCTCTCGACATAGTGCGGAACAGATTAGCAAATACCGAGGGTGGGTTGTCGCGAGGGACCAGGACTGATTGGCGGTGACGGGCCTGACGTCAGGCGGTAAGCCTGTCGACGATCGTCCGCCACGTCCGCGCTTCCGGCGTCTGATCGGAGGACAGCGCGGCACCGCAGACCACCGAGCCTCCCCGATTCGACGCGCTCGCCCAGACCGGCGCGACTTCCAGTCGCAGACCGATGCCGGACACTTCCACATCGAACGTGTCGGGCAGCGGCATGGCAGTCGACATTTCCAGGCACAATCCGCCGTAGGAGACATCCATCACCGCGGCCGGATGGCCGTGCGCCTTCACCCGGAAGCCACCGACGACGCGTTTGCGGGGCCACCGACGCTGACGGCGGACCCTCGAGAGAGCGCGCGCGACGCCCTCGAGGAACTCGACCGGCTGGATCGGCTTACGCATGAACTCTGCGTTGTACCGGCTGGCCTCGAGCTCTATCAGCGGTTCTTCGTAGCCGGTCATGATCATCACGGCCATTTCGGGGCAGGCGCGCCGGCACTGCATCACGAGATGGAGGCCGTTGAAGCCGCGAAGGTGCACGTCGGTGACGAGCAGGTCGTAGCTCTCGGAGCTTACGAGCTGCTTGGCCGACTCGTAGGTCGAGACAGGGGTGACGTTATAGCCGCCGTCGCGCAGCAGTTCTGTAATCCCGTCGAGGGCGTGTTCGTCGTCGTCCAGAGCAAGAATCCGATAGGGCAGTTTCATATCCGATGGTCTTGTGTCAGAAGACAGGGCAAGGGGGATGCCGGAAACGCGGTCGCGGATCAGGCCTGAACCGCACAGCGGCCGGCCAACTTACGAAACTGGGGGCCCGGATTTCGTAACGTGAAGGAAAAGACTGCAAGCCTCGAGAGCGTCAGTGGATGACGGGACGTGCGGGAATCGCGGCCGCGAGCACCCGGTTGATCAGGGCGTCCAGCTTCCGCTGGTCGATCTCGAACGGCCCGGCGACGGCAGCGCCGCTCGGAATCTCAATCGCGATGACGACTCCACCCGTGGTCGGCTCGACGATCCAGCTGAAACCTCGCAAGGCGACGAAGCGCTCGTCGTCACCCGGATGCTTGAGGCGGTCGATCGCGAGGAGCATCGACTTCAGCACCTGCTCGACGTCCGGTTCCGTCCATTCTCCGGGCCGGCAGGTGGTATGGATTTCCTCGGTCACGGCGTAGTCGCGCTCGCGGAGCACGATTTCAACGTTGAAGGTCATGTGCGATCAGCGGTTCTTCCAAATCGGAGGGCGCTTCTGGAGGAATGCGTCGACGCCCTCGACGGCGTCGAGCGTTCGCATCAGGTCGTCCAAGTATAGCCGCTCGAGCTCGGGGAGCGTCGATTCCGCCTGCGCCACGAGCCCAACCCGCGCCGCGATCGCCGCGTGTCGCAGCGCCGCCGCGGATTTCGGCGCCAGGTGGCGGGTGAACCACTCGTCCACGGCGCGTTCGAGCTGGTCCCGCGACGTCACCAGCTCCAGCAGACCCGCAGCCCGCCAGTCTGCAGCCGGCTGCACTTCACCTGTCAACATCGTCCTGGTCGCACGAGCAGCGCCAACGCGAAGCGGCAGCAGCGCCGCGGCGATCGGCGGAAACACACCAAGATCGATCTCTGGCAACCCGAAGACGGCATCGTCGGACGCGAAGATCAGGTCGCAGGCGAGCGCGAGCTCGAATCCCCCACCCAGACAGCGGCCGCGCACGACGGCTGCGGTCGGAGCGGCGATCGACAGCAGATCGTCGATGAGCCCGCGCATTGCCGGAAGGACGCGTCCGATTTCCTCGCGCGTGTGCTCGGCGATGCTCGCGCCGAAGCTGAAGTCGTCGCCGTGACCTTCGATCGTGACGAGCTTGAGATGAGGGTTCTCCGCGAGCGTCTCCAGCGCTGACCGCAGCGCGTGGATCATCTCCGCGGTGATGATGTTGCCCTTGGGATGGAACAGGCGGAACGCGACACGGGTCCGATCGGCGCTGACACCAACGGACACGGGCAGCACGGTCATAGCTCGGCGGCGAGGCCCGCGGGATCGGTGACTGGCTGCCGGCAGGCAAAATCGCGGCAGACATACGCGGTCGCGCGGCCGTCGCGAAGCGTCATGGAGCCGACAAACGGGAGACGCCCCGCAATTGCCGCCTGACTCTCGCCGGGCTCGACAAACACGGTCACCGAGAACGGCAAATAGTGACGAGCCAGCTCGAGGTGAAGGGCGCGGGTGGCTTCACCACGGTCACCGACGATGACGACCTGTGTGTGATCGGCGTGCCAGGCCGACAGTGCAGCGAGCATCCACGGAATGACGCGTGCAGCGCCGCCGATACGAGAGCCGTATCGTGACAGCGTGGCCTCCGCCTTCGCGAGCAGCGTGTGATCGCCGATGAGATTCCCAAGGGTGATCAGGTTGGTGACCGACACGGAACTGGCCGCGGGCTCCGCTCCGTCATAATCCTCTTTGAGCCTCAAGAGGACCGTCGGGTCCTGTCCGGTCGTACTGAACCAACCTCCTTCAGCCTGGTCCCAGAAGAGTGCGTCCTGACGGCCCTGCACCGTCTGCGCCCACTCGAGCCACCTTGCCTCGCCGCTCGCCTGGAACAATTCGAGAAGACCGTGGATCAGAAACGCGTAGTCCTCCGCGTACGCATCGATTGCCGCTTCACCGTCGCGATAGCGGCGCAGCAGCCGCTGGCCCTGCTCGTTCCACAGCGTACCCTTCAGGAAGGATGCGGCCCGCTGCGCCGCAGCGAGATATTTCGTGGCCGAAGGGCGTGCCACCAGCACTCGTGCCGCTCTCGCGAGCGCACCGATCATGAGGCCGTTCCAGGCCGTCAGAATCTTGTCGTCGAGATGGGGGCGCGGCCGTTTCTCGCGCGCCTCGAAGAGCGTGACGCGTGCCCGCGCAAGGATCGCGTCGATGGCGTCGGACGTCTGACCGCTGCGTGTCGCGATGTCAGCCACGGACTGTGACGCATACAGCAGGTTCTTGCCCCGGAACTCCCCCTGGGGATCCTGCGGAGCATTGCCGCCAGGCTCGATTCCAAAGCGGCGGCGGACAACGTCTGCGTCCGCGCCGAGGAGTCGGCCGATCTCCTCGTCGCTCCAGACATAGAAAGCGCCTTCCATCTTGTGCGCGCCCGACTGGCCGGCGGCCTCCGGCGGAATGCTGTCGGCATCCTCTGCGGAGTAGAAGCCGCCGTCAGCATCGGTCAGATCGCGCAGCACGTACTCGAGCGTGTCCTCGGCTACGTCAGCAAAGAAGCCGTCGCCCGTTGCCTGAAACGCTTCGAGATACGCCAGCACGAGCTGCGCCTGGTCGTAGAGCATCTTCTCGAAGTGCGGCACGCGCCATTCCGCGTCGACTGAATACCGATGAAAGCCGCCGCCGATGTGGTCCCGCATTCCTCCGCGGGCCATGGCGCGCAAGGTCTCGGTCGCCATCAGGAGCGGCGCTTGCGGTCCCGAACCGCCCGCGACGCGCCGGGCATGCTCACGCAATAGCAGCAGGAGCTCTGAGGGCCGCGGGAACTTCGGCGCGTTGCCGAAGCCACCGTGACGCCGATCGAAGGCCGTCTGGTACTGCTCGACGGCGACGTCGAGCGCATCGACTCCCGCAACCGCCGCCTCGACGCGCGATCGACCGTCAGTGCCGGTTACACCTTTGAGCCGCTCGAGCAGTTCGGTGGCGGCGTGCTCGACTCGAGGGCGGTCGTCCTTCCACACACGCGCGATCTCACCGAGGAGGTCGGAGAATCCCGGACGCCCCCACCTTGACGAAGGCGGAAAGTAGGTGCCGCCGTAAAACGGCTTGAGCTCGGGGGTGAGGAAGACCGACATCGGCCATCCGCCGGCTCCCGTCGTCGCCTGCACGAACGACATATACACGCGGTCTACGTCCGGGCGCTCTTCCCGGTCAACCTTGATCGAGACGAAGTCCGCGTTCAGAAGCCCCGCGATGTCCGGATTCTCGAACGACTCGTGCTCCATCACGTGGCACCAGTGGCAGGTCGAGTACCCCACTGACAGGAACACCGGCCGCCCGGTGCGGCGTGCCTCCTCGAACGGCTCCTCGCCCCACGCCCACCAGCTCACCGGATTGTGCGCGTGCTGGACGAGGTACGGGCTGCGCTCGAGGATGAGACGGTTCGTGAAGCGCGGCCGCCCGCCGTCGAGGTGGCGGGTGCGGGGCTGGTAGGCGGGTCCGCGGGCGCGGACCGCGTCCGCGAGGCGAG
>DATAEK010000136.1:0-1704 GCA_036258055.1 Vicinamibacterales bacterium | reverse complement strand
ACGGTGCGACCGTCGCACTCGACGGCATCGATCTGCAGGTCGAGGAGGGCCGCATCCTCGGCCTCATCGGGCCCAACGGCGCGGGCAAGACCACGGCGTTGAACGCGATCGTCGGACTCACGCCGTACGAAGGGCAACTCAGGGTCGTCGGGCGCGACCCCTGGAACGAACGCGATCGACTCATGCGCGACGCGTGCTTCATCGCCGACGTCGCCGTTCTGCCGCGCTGGATGCGGGTTTCGCAGGCGCTCGACTACCTCGTCGGCGTCCATCCGCGGTTCGATCGCGCGAAAGCGGAAGCGTTGCTGGCGAAAACCACCATCCGGCCGGTGAGCAGAGTCCGGGAATTGTCGAAGGGCATGGTGACGCAACTGCATCTCGCCGTGGTGATGGCCATCGACGCGCGGCTGCTGGTGCTCGACGAACCCACGCTCGGACTCGACATTTTGTATCGGAAGCAGTTCTACGATTCGCTGCTCACCGACTATTTCGAGCGCAGCCGCACGGTCGTCGTGGCCACGCACCAGGTCGAGGAGGTCGAGCACATCTTGACCGACGTCGTGTTCATCGACCGCGGGCGCATCGTGTTCCGCCGGAGCATGGAGGAGGTCGAGTCGCGATATCGCGAGGTGTCGGTGCATCCCGACAAACTCGCGGCGGCACGAGCCCTCAATCCCATTCACGAGCGACAGGGGATCGGCCGCAGCGTCCTGTTGTTCGAGGGCGTGGATCGGCAGCAGCTGGCGGCTCTCGGCGACGTGCGGACGCCCGGCGTGGCCGATCTGTTCGTCGCCGTCATGAGCAGCCGCACAGCGCGGACACAAGGACAAGGAGCGATCCAGTGAATGGTCCAACGGATGTGATGGCGGAATCGGTGTCGCGGTCGGAGGTGGCACCGGTGGAGATCTCGCCGCTGCGTCGTCTGTTCTGGTCGGTGCGGCGCGAGCTCTGGGAGAACCGTTCCATCTACCTTGCGCCGCTGGCAGTCGCCGCGGTCTTCCTGTTCGGCTTCTTCATTTCTCTCGTCCGCCTGGCGGACAAGGTGCGTGCCGCCCAGGCTCTTTCCCTGATGCAGCAGCGTGCGGCGATCCAGCAGCCGTATTTGATCGCGGCCCTCATGCTCATGGCCGCCGAGCTTCTCGTCGCGGTGGTCTACTGTCTCGATGCGTTCTACGGGGAGCGCCGCGATCGCAGCATCCTTTTCTGGAAATCGTTGCCGGTCTCCGATCTCACGACCGTAATCTCCAAGGCGAGCATTCCAATCCTGGTGATTCCGCTGGTGGCGTTCGCGGCCACCGTCGCGACTCAGTGGGTCATGCTGCTGGCGAGCAGCGCCGTGCTCGCGGGCAGCGGCATGAGCCCCGCGACGTTGTGGGAGCACGTCCCGTTCTTCGATACGACTCTGATCAATTTCGGCCACCTCGTGGTGTACCACGGCATCTGGTACGCGCCGTTCTACGGTTGGCTTCTGATGGTGTCGGCGTGGGCGAACCGCGCCCCGTTTCTCTGGGCCTTGCTCCCGCCCATCGCGATCGGTTTCGTCGAAAGGATTGCTTTCAACAGTTCACATTTCGCCGATGTGGTTCGGTACCGCTTCGGGGGCGACCCGGGCTCCATGACGCCCGGAGGCCGGATGACGATGGACATGCTGGGACCACACTCCCCGGTCGAATACCTGACCCGCCCGGGCCTGTGGATCGGCCT
>DATAEK010000105.1:0-2966 GCA_036258055.1 Vicinamibacterales bacterium | reverse complement strand
GTACTTGACCCGGACGTCCGGATCGCTCAGAACCGCATACGCTTCATGAATCAGCCGGAACTTCGCCGTGTTCCCCGTTTCCTGGTTGTCCGGGTGATACCGCTGCGCGAGCAGTCGATACACGCGCTGGATGGTATCCGGTTCCGCGTTCGGGCTGATCTGCAGCACTTCGTAGTAGTCGATCGACGTCGGCTTCTGCGTGGACTCCTCGGGCCCGTGCGGCATGGGCACAGTATGGGGGCTAGCTGAGCAGATAGCAAGAACTCTCTGAAGAGATGGACCGTTGTGCGACTGTTGGAGGTCGCGGGAGCGTCGCCCGGGCCCCCTGTCATTAGCCATTCATCTCTCGGCCCGTAACATCCCGGCGTCACCCGTAGGATTCAGTGTTCTCGGTGCCGCACCGCGCCTGCCGTCGCCGCCTTTCCTCGACGCCCGTCCGCGACGCTGCTAAGCTCGCTCATCTGGCTAGCTTCGTTCCCAACTCTGTAGTCGTTGATGACCATGCCAGCTCTAATCGCCTTCGCCATCCTTGTCCTTTTTACGCCTACGTTCGCATCGGCTTTCCCCGCGCAGGCCACACCGCCGCAGACGCCGGCACAAGCGCCGGCCTCCGGGCCCGGGCGTGTGACGGTGACCGTCTCAGTCGAGGGCGTGCGCATTCCGAACGTCAACGTGGCCTTGCGCAGCGTCGACGGCAACATCGTCGTCGCCCAGACCACGAGCGACAGCATCGGCGAGGTCGCGTTTCCCGACGTCCCGCCCGGCCGATACATCGTGCGCTCGACGCGTGACGGGTTTGCCGACCACGAGTCGGCGCCGTTCACGGTGAAGAGCGGCCTGGCGGAACGCGTGCTCGTCGAGATGCGGCTGACCTTCGTCCGCGAGAGCATCGACGTCGTCGTGCCCGCCAACTCGCCGACCGAGAGCCTGCAGCCCGTCGCAGTCAGCGATCTGCTCAACGGCGCGAAGATGGACATCCAGCCGCTTGCCGGGGACGATTTTCAATCGCTGTTGACCCTGCTCCCGAGCATCATCCGTGGTCCTGAGGGCCGTTTGCGGATCAAGGGCGGCGCGCCGACGACCGGCGCGCTGCAGTTGAGCAGCGCCAGCCTGAACGATCCGTCGACCGGGGATTTCGATCTCGAATTGCCGAGCGGCGCGGTGGAGTCGGTCGAGGTTTTGTCCAACCCGTTTGCCGCCGAGTACGGCCGGTTCTCGACGAGCGTCACGCAGGTGCGCACCAAGCGCGGCACCAACGACTGGATCATCAAACCGGACAATCTCGTTCCCGGCTTCGGCAAGGGTTTCGCGTTCGTCAACAAGTTCGAGCCGCGGCTGTCGATCTCGGGGCCGCTCAAGAAGGATCGCGTGTTGTTCGGCGAGTACCTGCAGTACCGGTTCGTCCGGACGGAGGTCAAGAGCCTGCCCGGCCGGCCTCAACTCGGCCTGGACAGTTTCGACTCGTTTACACGAATCGATACGATCCTGTCGACGCGGCATTCGCTGACGGCCGGCCTGATCTACTTCCCCCGGAAGATCACCAACGCGACGATGTTCACCTTCCGTCCGGAAGAGACGACGCCGAAGTTCTCGCAGACGGGCTTTTCGGCGGGAGCGGTCGATCGATTCATCCTGTCCGCGCACGCCGTTCTTGAATCGACACTCGCGCTGCGCACGTTCGAGGTCGATCAGAAAACGCAGGGCGACCTGCCGATGATCTACGCGCCGCAGACGCAGAGCGGCAACTTCTTCAACCGTCAGGAACGCAACGTCAAGAGCATTCAGTTCGTCGAGGCCCTCACGTTCTCCAAGGATGACATGTGGGGGCAGCACGTCTTCAAGGTCGGCATGGACCTCCAGCATTCGAGGTTCGATGGCGACTACTTCAGTCACGAGGTGGATGCCCTGCGCCTCGACGGTTCACTGGCCGAGCGCACCACTTACGCTCCGCCGTTGGCGCATCCCGTGGTCAGCGGCACCGAGTTCGCCCTCTTCGTGCAGGATCGCTGGCGCGTCAACGATCGACTGAACTTCGAGCTCGGCTTCCGTTCGGACCGCGACGATGTCGTCGAGCGCGTCAATTATTCGCCGCGCATCGGCATGTCGGTGAGTCTGCTGCCCGAGGGACGGGGCATCCTGCGCGGAGGCTTCGGCAAGTTCGCGGAGCGCACGCCGCTGAACATCGGTGGATTCACGCAGTACGACGTGCATACCGTGACCCGGTTCGCGGCCAACGGTACGCCGCTCGGGCCGCCGGTGACGTTCGTTCACGTCGTCGACGCTGACCTCAAAACGCCCGAGAGCCTCGTGCAGACGGTCGCGTGGGATCAGCGATTCGGCCGGAAGTTCTTCTTCAAGACCTCCTACCTGCACCGCAACGGATCGCACGCCTTCATCGTCGATCCGAACGCCAGCCTCGGTGTGCTCACGCTCTCGTCGACCGGCGAGTCGAAATACTGGGAGGTCGAGGCCACGGGACGATACCTGGCAAGCGAGCATCGCGATCTGAGCGTGTCGTACGTGCGATCGCACAGCACGCGCGATCTCAACGACTACGATCAGTTCTTCGGCAACTTCAAGAATCCGATCATCCGACCGAACGAGAACAACCTCAGCCCGACAGACGTCCCGAACCGGCTGATCGTGCGGGGCATGATCGGTCTGCCAGGCAAGTGGGTGTTCTCGCCGCTCTACGAGTGGCGGACAGGCTTCCCCTACTCGGCGGTCAACGAGTTCCAGGATTTCGTCGGCGAGCGCAACCGCGCGGGACGCCTCCCGACCGTGAACACTCTCGACTTCACGCTCGCCCGGCCGTGGCACTTCCGGAAGTACACGTTCTCCGCCGGTCTCAAGATTTACAACACGTTCAGCGCCGCCAGCGACCGCGACGTGCAGAACAACATCACGTCGCCCGACTTCGGCACGTTCTTTAACCCGATTCAACGCTCGATCGGATTCGTGTTCGG
>DATAEK010000101.1:0-19829 GCA_036258055.1 Vicinamibacterales bacterium | reverse complement strand
AATCTCTTTGACCAGGAAGGAGCGAGAAAATTTCCCGACGGGCGATGTTCGCTGGAGAATGGCGCCATGACGTTGCCTCTGGAAGCGGGTGACAATGAGGTCGCGGTGGCAATCGCGAACAACTTCTTCGGATGGGGACTGATGCTGCGCCTGGCTGATCCGGAAGGGGTTCATCTGGCAGCAAAGTGACAAACCCGATGGCTGGTGTCTGGGTCAGATGTAACGACGTACCAAGACTTGGCGAGAAGGTCCCGTTCTGGCCGCCGATACGGGCCCTTACCGCGTTTTAGGATCAAGGCTTGCGGCGATGAGGTACAACCGGTTCGCGGTAGTCAGATAAAGTGCGTCGCCGACCACAGCCGGACGCGAATAGAGCGGGGCATCCATTTCGATCTGCGCCAGCAATTCCTTTCGCCGTCCGGCACGAAGAACGGTCATGAGGCCTCCAACGTTCCCAACGTAAAGGCGGTCGCCGGCCAGGAGGAGGGATCCCCAAATGGCCTCGTTCGTCTCGTGCTTCCAGACGTGGGCGCCGGTCGCCGCGTCCAGACAATGAATCGTTCCGCCCAGGTCCCCAACGTACAGGAGACCGTCTTTCGCAATGGGCGTTCCCACCACGCGACCGACCTCGCGAGAAGTCCAGAGGAGCCTGCTCCCGGTGACGTCTCCTTGGCCGTTGGGACTGATCGCATGAATCAATGAGGGGCCGGTGCCGTGCCCAGGACTCTGTCCCATCGCAACGAAGACACGGCCGTCGGCGAATACCGGTGAAGCAATGATAGAGCTGCGCGAAAGGACTCCGGGCCGCGGAAGCCAGCGGGCGTCTTTCGGATTGCCGTCAAATCGCCAGAGTTCGTGACCCGACGCCGCGTCGTAGGCGCGCAGCCAACCATCTCCTCCGCCGAAGAGCACCTGTATTCGCCCATTGACATTGGCCGCCACAGGGCTGGACCACTGGCCGTGCAGCACCTGCTCGCCGGCGCCGATGGCGCGCCAGACCACTTCGCCCGAACGCTTGTCCACCGCGATCAAACTTGGGGCGCGCGGCGATGGAACGTGCATGTGGCCTTCATTCTGCCCGTTGGAGGTAGAGACCATCAGCAGATCGCCCACGGACAACACTTCGCTATTGGTGGCTTCATGCGGAAAGACGCCCAAGCGGCCGCACATGTCCAACTCCCAGACGATGTCGGCCGCAGCGTTGTCCTGGAAGACCTCCTCCCGATACGGACCGTTGCTCTCGCCATCATGGAAAACCTGTATGCCGAGGGAACGGAGTTGGCACTCGGCGGTGACGTAGTACAACCGGTTCCCTTCCACATACGGCGCACTTGTCGTCGAAGGCAACAGAAACTCTCGCAGCCCTCGCTCTACGCGCGGGGCCACGTCCTGCCAGAGGAATTTGCCATCCTTCGCTTGAAATGCCATGAGTACGCCGGCTTCTTCCTGGTAGGCCGGGTTCATGTGCCTGGCGTTGTCGGTGCCCACATAGACCGCATCGCCGGCAACCACGGGGCGACCAAACGTTTCGTTGCCCAACTCGACACTCCAGACGATGTTCCGACCGGTGGTCGTATCCCAGTCAACCGGCGGATTGCTCGTTGTCTTAACCGAGGGGCTTCGCCCCTCTGACTCCCCGACTGGCTCGCTCGCGGGGGCCCCACGCCTCGCTTCTGCCTCCGCTGAAGCTACGGCGGACGCGCCGAAGCGCCTGCGGCGGGAAGGCGGGCCGCTCGCCAGGCTCTCTCGCTGCCGCTCGTTCGCGCCGTTGATGAGATGACTTCCAGCGATTCGTCTCAGCGCCCACTCTGCTTCGTTACGCAATTCGGGATCGTTTGCCGCCGCGCTCAGCGCCTCCCGGGCCGACTGTGCCTTCGGTCCGATGCTTCCCAGAGCTCCGGCCGCGAAGATGCGCACATACAGGAATTCATCCTTCAGAGCTTCGATCAACTGCGGCACTACAGACTGCGCAGCCGGGCCGATGCTTCCGAGGGCCTCACACGCCGCCCATCGGACGCCAGGAATCGGATCGTCCAGGGCTCTTGCCAAGGCCGTTGTCGCCGTGGCCGCCCTTGGACCGATGGACGCCAAGGCCTCTGCCGCGTAGATGCGGACGTATGGATCCTCGTGCGAAAGCGTATTGACGAGAGCGCCTACCGAAGGGCCGGCTCTCTTGCTCAAAGCGCCCAGGGCGCGTGCAGCATCGCCCGCGACCATCGCATCCTCGTCTCTCAGCGCCCGTCTCAACGCCGGCTGAATCAATTCTGTATCGGGCGTCAGGTCGATCAAGGCGTCAGCGGCAAAGCGCCGGAACGAGACCTCCTCATGCCGCAGCAGCTCGACCAGCAGCGGAATCGCAGGAGGACCGATCCGCCGGATGATTTCAAAAGTGTGCTGATGCAGGTCTTCATCGTCACTGGCGAGGAATCGTCTCAGCAAAGGTAGCGAACGCCCCGCCCCTTTGACCAGGGCGGCTTCGGCGGTTGCGCGGACCTTCGGGTCGTTGGCCAGCAGGCGATCTGCCCAGTCACGAACCGGGGCGGGGTTTCTGGAAGGACTCGACTTCGTCTGCGGCAGCGGTGATTCGGACAGGGCGACCGCTTCGCTGAGGCCAGCAGCCAATATTATTGCGAGAGCATGTTTCTCTAGGAATGATCTCACGTAGCCCTTTCGCGAACGCCTAACGTTCCCGCTCACCCGCGGCGGATCGCCGAATTGATCGCTCTACGCAACTACATCGCTCACAATAGCCGCTTTGCCAAGGCAAAGCGTCGAGAAGGTCTGGAAGCCGGCAGGATCCTTCTTCAGCGTGCAGCGTGGCTTGAAATTCTTGCCATTCAGCGGTTACGGCCCATCTTGTTCAAGAGCGCCACGAAGCGCGGCTCGGAGCGGATGGGATCGAAGATGGCATCCCGACCTATCCAGGGCATCATCTGCGAATCGGCCGCGAGGGCCCGCTCGAGGTTGTCGAGCGCGTGGGCGCGGTCGCCAAGACCGAGGTACACAAGCGCCAGGTTGAACGGCAGTACCTTGCCATCCCGTGAGATCTTCTTGAGCTCCGCCAGCTCGACCATCGCGGCCTCCCGATCGCCCGCCGCGCCGTAGGCGAACGCGAGATAGGCGGTCACAAACGGTGGCGATTCCATCGCCTTGGCTTTCTTCAAGGCCGGGATCGCCTCACTGAACTTTCCCACCTCGAGATCGGTCCACCCGTCGATCATCACGGGGAAGAAGTACGTCGGATCGAGCTCGGCTGCCCTGCGTGCAAGTTCCTTGGCCGACGCGGCGTTCCGTTGGAACATGAACGGGACGGCAGCATCAATCAGGATCTGGGGAGACAGCGGGTCCAGTTCGATTGCGCGCTTGCCCTCGACGATTGCATCGTCGAACCGTCCCTGGAAGGCCAGCGCCATGCCGAACTGATCGTGCGCGAACGCGTAATTCGGGTTGAGCGTGAGAGCCCGCCGGAATTCGCGCTCGCACCCGGCCAGGTCATATTCGTAAAACAGTTTGAACACGCCGAGGGACGTGTGCGCTTCGGCGGAGTGGTCGTCTAATTGGACGGCCCTCTCGGCTGTCGCCTTGGCCTTGGGCCTTGCTTCGGTGGCGGTGAGAAAGCCTTCGTTATACCCGGCCCAGAGGTAGGCGTCCGACAGTCCAGAAAACGCCGGCGCAAACTCGGGACTCAACCTGACGGCTTGCTCGAACTGGGCGATCGCTTTCTGCAGGTTCTCGTCACTTGGGCGATTGAAGAAGTATCGGCCTTTGAGATACGCATCATGCGCCTCGGGATTGACGTTCGGAATCGCGGTCAGCCGTAACCGTTCGCTCGAAGTGAGTCGTACGTTGACCTCTCGGGCGATCGCGGACGCAAGTTCCGCCTGGAGCGCCAGCACGTCGCGCGAGCTGCGTTCGAAGGTGTTCGCCCAAAGATGCTTATCCGCCCGCGCATCGATCAACTGCGCCGTGATCCGCACTTTGTCTCCAGATCGAGACACCGAACCCTCCACGACTGCATCCACGTTCAGCTTCTCAGCAATGTCAGGTGTCGACGGTCGATCCTTGCCCTTGAACTGCATCGCCGATCCGCGCGAGATGACGCGAAGTTGGCTGATGGTCGCCAGGTTCGCTGTCAATTCATCGGTCATCCCTTCAGTGAAGTAATCCTGGTTGGGATCGCCCGAGTAGTTGTCCAGTGGAAGCACGGCAATCGATCGAATGACAGTTGCGGCGTCCGGCGCGGGAGAAGCCGGGCGCAAAAGTCCGGACGTCACGATCAGGTAGCCCGCGAGCCCCAGACCGAGCACCGACGCGCTCCATGCCAACCGCTTCCACATGGCGGGCGGACCGTTCGCGGCGGGCGCCGCAACGACGGCTGCGGACGACGACGCCAGCCGGGCCAGATCGGCGCGCACGTCTGCGGCTGACGCGTAGCGATCCCCAGGGGTCTTGGCCAGCAGACGGCGCACGAGGGCCGTCAGACCGTTCGGCACGTCATCGCTGAGATCGGGCGGTTCGCGGAGCACCGCAGCGAGCGTCTCCCCAGTCGATGGCCGACGGAACGGATGCCGCCCGCTGATCATCTCGGCCAGAATCACGCCGAAGGAAAACAAGTCGGAGCGCACATCGAGTGTGACGCCCTTTACCTGCTCGGGCGACATGTAGTCCGGTGTGCCGACGATGGACCCATGGGCGGTCAGTTGAGCCGCCCCGAGTTCGCGCGTCGCCTGGTCCGGCGACGGCAGATCCTCGACCTGCTTGGCGAGGCCGAAGTCCATGACCTTCACGTGCCCCTGCTCGGTCAGCATGATGTTGGCCGGCTTCAGATCGCGGTGCAGAAACCGGCGGGCATGGGCTTCCTGGAGCGCCTCGGCGATCTCTCCCGCCACCCGCAGCGCATCGGACAGCGGCAGTGCGCCATCCTGCAGTCGGCGGTGCAACGTTTCGCCGGCGATGTACTCCATCACCAGGAACAGCCCATCGCCGTCTTCGCCAATTTCGAAAATCTTGCAGATGTAGGGATGATCGATCGCGGCCACAGCCATCGCCTCGCGGCGCAGACGCTCGCGCGAGTGGGGGTCAGCCGCCAACTCGCCTGGCAGCAGCTTGATAGCGACCTGACGATCGAGCCGCGGGTCGCGGGCGCGATAGACCTCGCCCATGCCTCCGGCCCCTAGGGCGGACAGAATCTCGTAGGCGCCAAGTCGCGTACCGGGCGTGAGGGTCAGAGGTGCCAAACAGGGCGGATTCTAGCGCGAACCTTCACTCGACGGCCTTTGAGACCGTTGCCTCTGACAATTGGACTACAGGCCCGTGGCGGAGAGTGAGGGACTTGAACCCCCAGCCGTTTCACCGGTGACGGTTTTCGGGACCGCTCGGCCTGCCTGTAGCCCGACTCGCCGAACGCTATTCAGTTGTACGGAATGGGAATTGAGCGACGACAGCCGCAAGGATCGACTGCGTAGCGATCGATACGAGCGCGCGGTAAGCCGTAAGGCGCGAATCATGGGAAGTGGCGACCAGTACAGCTCGACATGGCTGCGGTGCGTGGACTCGAACCACGATAACCGGCTTCAAAGGCCAGCGTCCTGCCGTTGAACGACACCGCAATCTTGATGGATCGCGCGGGACTTGAACCCGCACCTGCCTGGTTAAGAGGCAGGCGTGCTAGCCAAGCTGCGCTACGTCCCAATCGAACAGTTGGTAACGCCGGCGGGAATCGAACCCGCGGACACCTGAGTGAAAGTCAGGGCAGGCTCACCAGCAACCTGAACGGCGTCACGAAAAACTTGGTACAGCGTGCGGGACTCGAACCCGCATCTTCCCGGTTACAGTGCGGACGACCAATTGTGCATCCCCGCAACGACTGATCCACCGGGCTGGACTCGAACCAGCATCCTCGCAGGTAGAAGCTGCGCGCGCATCCTATTGCGCCTCCGGTGGTCTAACGTGGTCGGCCCGGCTGGAGTCGAACCAGCGGCGTCCGGGTTCGGAGCCCAGCGCCCGCAATCCCTCGGCGGGCCGAACATAGTGGACGCGAAGGGAATCGAACCGGCGTCACTCACGCTGCAGGCGTGCGCTTCGCCTCTCGCCAGCCGCGCGAACGGTGGAGCGGACAGCGAGACTCGAACTCGCATAACCGGGGTGGCGCCCCGGCACCTCACCTTTCGGACATGCCCGCTCAAACTGGTGCTCCCTGACAGACTCGAACTGCCCTAGCCGGGTTCGTAGCCCAGCGTCCTCATCCCGAGGAGGGAGCGAGCTCAAAATGGAGCGTGCGACCGGAGTCGAATCGGCGTCAGCGGGTTGGAAGACCACGGCACAACCCGCTTTACCGGACACGCTCAACGAACGAATGTGGCAACCGCGGCTGGAGTCGAACCAGCGGGCCTCGGTTTTGGAGACCGAACCAGCGCCACCGCCTCGCGGCCGTCTGGGTGGGCGTGGAGATTCGAACTCCGATCTCCCGATTCACAGTCGGGCGTCCTGCCAATTGAACGACCGCCCACACAATGGAGCCCTGCGTCGGCGTCGAGCCGACTTCCGCTCACTACAACGGAACACCCGCTGCGCCAGCCTGCAGGGCCGAGGGCACGACGGGAATTGCACTCGCAGCTCGCACTCCGTGGCGAACGTACGTGTTGGCGGAGCTGACGGGTTTCGAACCCGCGATGTCGCCCGTGACAGGGGCGCGAGGACGGCCTCTCCTCTACAACTCCGCGAAATTGGTAGCGGCCGTAGGAATCCCCACCTGGAACGGGTTATGAGCCCGCTGCCTCACTCGTCGGCCTGACCGCACCAGATAGTCGGGGATTCAGTCCTTGGCTGGGGTGCCCGTGCTGGGCGTCCAATTCTGGGAGACTTTCCAAAGATGCGCGAGAACCCTTAGCCCGCTCAGCGTTCGCAATGATCGGGTCTACCGATCATATTGGCTGGGCGCTGCCACGTCTGAAACGTGACGATCGCTGTTTGGGTCCCCGGCTTCATGACTTTCTTAGAATGCACGAGCTGTGCGGTGGAAGTCAAGGCGGGCGGTGAGGTTAGAGCGGCCGACGGCGGAAACTGATCGGTACGCCCGCGCGCGAGCTAGCCAGTCACTGCGATGGCGGGGACTCCTATCCCGCGCGGCCGACGAGCAGTGTCGCCTTCGCCGCTTTCACGGCGTCGACGATGTGCCGGGCGGAGATGCCGTAGCGATCGAGAAGCTCCTCGGACTGCCCGCTGCGCGGGATCTCGCGCACGGCAAGGCGCTTGACGGCGAAGCCTGCGGTTGCCACCGCTTCGCTTACGGCGTCGCCGAGCCCGCCGGCAGCGTAGTGATCCTCGACGGTGATGATCACGCCCTTGGTAGCACGGCCGGCATCGATGAGCGCGGCGGCGTCGATCGGCTGGACCGAGTACGCGTCGATGACACGGATGTGGATTCCTTCGGCGGCAAGCTGATCGTGCGCGGTCAGCGCCTCGTACACGGTGACTCCCGCGGCAACGACGGTCGCGATGTCGTCTGCGGTCTGGCGCAGCGTCTTCGATCCGCCGATCGGGAACTTCTCGGCGGGCCCGTAGAGGACGGCGGTCTTGGGCCGTGACGTTCGCATGTAGGCGAGGCCGCGCGTGCGCGCCATCTCAACGACGAGCCGTTCGGCGCTTACGCCGTCCGACGGGTAGACGACGGTGCAGTCGGGGACCGCGCGCATCATCGCCAGATCCTCGAGCGCCATCTGCGACGGACCGTCCTCGCCAATCGAGATGCCCGCGTGCGAGCCAGCCAGCTTCACGTTCACGTTCGAAATACCGGCCATGCGGATGAAGTCCGCGGCTCGCGTCAGAAAACACGCAAACGTCGAGGGGAACGGGATCGCGCCGCGGGCCGCCAGCCCCATGGCGGCGCCCACCATCGCCTGCTCGGCGATGAACATCTCGAAGAAGCGATCGCCATGATCCTTCATGAACTTCTCGCTGAACGTCGAGTTCTTCACGTCGGCGTCGAGGCCGACGACGCGCGGATCGATGGAGCCGAGCGCGGCGAGCGCGGCGCCGTAGGCTTCCCGGGTCGCGACCTTGTCGCCGATCTTGTAGGCCGGAGCCGGCATCGCCGAGTAATCGGCGGTGACGGTTTCGACGGGTCCTTTGACCGGCGGTGGAATCGCGGGACGCGGTGCGTTCGGCACGAGCTGTTTCTCGAGCTCCGCGATCGCTTTGTCCGCCTCCTCACCCTTCTTCAACGGCTTGCCATGCCAGCCTTCCTTGCCCTCGATCGAGGAGATCCCTTTGCCTTTGATCGTGCGCGCCAGGATCATCGTCGGCTGACCCTTCGTGGCGCGGGCCTCGGCGAACGCCTTCAGCAAGGCTGCGATGTCGTGGCCGTCGACGACGAGCGTGTGCCACCCGAACGCACTCCAGTGCGCGGCGATGCGATCCATTTCGTGCGTGAACTGCGTCGGCCCGCTCTGACCGAGGGCATTGACGTCGACGATCGCGCAGAGGTTGTCGAGCTTCTGGAACACCGCCGCGTCCGCCGCTTCCCACACGGAGCCTTCGGCCATCTCGCCGTCGCCCAGGAGCGCGTAGGTGCGGTACTCGGACTTGATCCGGCGCGCGTTGAGCGCGATCCCGACCGCGGCGCAGATGCCCTGACCGAGCGAACCGGTCGCCACGTCCACGAAGTTCAGCCTCGGCGTCGGGTGGCCTTCGAGATCCGACTCGATCCGCCGGAGCTTCAGCAGCTCCTGGCGGCCGAAGAGCCCGGCTTCAGCCCATGCCGCGTAGAGAATCGGCGCCGCGTGTCCCTTCGACAGCACGAAGCGATCGTTGTGCGGGTACTGTGGATCCGTGGGATCGAACCGCATCTCGCCGAAGAACAGCGCGGCCATGATGTCCGCCGCCGAGAGGCACGTCGTCGGATGCCCGCTACCGGCCTCGGTCGTGGAACGCACCGAATCGATTCGCAGTTGTGCGGCGATGTTGCGGAGTGCGGGAATGGAAATGTCGGTCATGGCAAGACTCGTGAGTGTATCACCGGACGCGGACCGCACGCAGCGCGAGCAGATACTGTGCAGCTTGCGGGCCGTGGCGTTCCGCGTCTGACGCCACCGCTGTCAGGGTCGTTTGCGCCATGGTCATGAAGTCGTTCTCGCCGGACGTCGCGGCGAGTCGGCCGAGCGCGATGGCTGCCTGGCAATTGCCGTCGAACGGTTTCAGGCGCTGCCCCATCAGGCCGATGCTCTCGTCTTCATCAGACTGTGCGCGATCGAAGAAGCCGCCGCCATCCTCGTCCCACATCGTGCGTACGGCGTATCGCGCCAGTTCTTCCGCCATCATCTCGTAGGTGATGTTCCCTGACGCGTCGTAGGCATCCAGACAGGCGAGCGCGGTCGCGATCTGATCGTCGAGCAGGCCCCGCACACGGGCTTCTCCGTCGAAGTAATGCGCGACGCCGCCGGCCGGCCGGTAGGACGCCAGCAGCACACGCTCGAGCGATCGCACCGCGAACTGCGCGAGACCGTCGTCGGCGAGGGCCGCCGCCGCGCGCAATGCAGCGGAGACGGCCGCCGCATTCGACGCCGCGTAGATGATGGCATCGGTCGCCGGTGGCTGGACCGCCCGACGTTCATCCGAGGTCTGGAGCTCGTAGTACTCGGCATCCGCCTCCTGCGATCCGGCCCATCCCCCGTTGACCTGATCCGCGAGCCAGGTCTGCAGATAACGCAGGACGTCTTCAGCCCGATCGCGGTACCTCGTGGCTTCGAGAGTCTGCCAGGCGTCGAGGTAGGCGACCAGCAGCGCGGCGTTGACGTCGAGCAGCTTCTCGCATTGCGGCGACTGCCAGTCGGCCTCTTTCGCATAGCGGAAGAACCCGCCATCCACGTGGTCGTGTAACGGGCCCCAGCCCATCGCGTCGAGCGTCGCGGACGCGACCTCCGCCATCCGTGGATCGCCACCCTCTCGATACAAGTTCAGCGCCAGATGAATCGGCGCGGTCAGCGGGAACTTGGGTGGTCCGCCGAAGCCTCCGTGGGTCGCGTCGAACGCAGAAAAGACGCAGGTCAGCAGCGCGTCTTCACCAGCTTCGCGGACGTGCGACTCGACTGACGGTGTGCGCGTGTGCGCTGGCGGTGCACGCAATTCATCCGCGCGGGTCGCAAACGCATCTGCCACCTGCGTCAGCACCGCGGCCATGCGATCGCGCGCGATGTAAGTACCGCCGCCGACGACCTCGCCGCCGGCGGTCAGGAATGCGGTCGTGGGCCAGCCGCCGAGGCTGTAGCGTTCGCCGATGTCGGGACGGCGGTCGGCGTCCACCCGGATCGCAATGAAGCCGTGGTCGATGAGGCTGACGATAGCGGGATCGGCGTAACTCGTACGATCCATCTCCCGGCACCACTGGCACCAGGGCGCGGCGATCGACAGCAGGACGGGCTTGCGTTCAGCGCGGGCGCGCGCAAACGCGGCCGCGCTCCATGGGAGCCACTGCACGGAGGGCATAACCACTGGACAGGGCGCGCGCGTGGCGCGCGCGCAACTCCTCAATCATTATAATGATGGGATGCTCGCGCTGCGGTACGCCGCCGTCGTGGCGATCGCTGTCTGGATGGGCGGGCTGATTGCGCTCGGCGGCGTTGCCGCGCCATCGATCTTCGAGGTGACCGGCGTTCGGCACGTCAACGACGGCCGCCTCCTGGCTGGCGCGATCTTCGGCGAGATTCTGCGGCGATTTCATCTGGTCAGTTATGCGTGCGGGGCGGTCGTGGCGGCGTCGCTCGCCGCGCGCGCGGTCCTCGGACCGCGGCCGCGCCGTTTCGCAGTACGGCTGATCATCGCCGTGGTCATGATCGGCGCGGCGGCGTACTCGGGGCTGGTGGTGTCTCGGCAGATCGCGACGCTGCAGCAGACGATCCAGGGATCGCCCTCGAGCCTGGCCGAGAACGATCCGCGGCGGATGGCTTTCGGCCGCCTGCACGCGACCTCGACCGGACTGCAGGTCGTACCGCTGCTCGGCGGGCTGCTCCTTCTCTTCTGGGAATTGCGAGACTGAGGCTTCAGACATGACGACGATGACGGATCGATTCGGCGACACGTTGAAGAAGGTGCGCGCGGCCATTGACGCGGAGAAGGACAGTACCGGTGTGATGCGGGCAACGGTGCATCTGTTGAAGCAGGAGCTGCCGGACTATACCTGGGTCGGCATTTACCTGCTCGACGGCAACGAGCTCGTGCTCGGACCGTTTGCCGGCAAGCCTTCCCCGCACACGCGCATCCCGCTCGGCCGCGGCATCTGCGGCGCCGCCGCCGCGGAGGAACAGACGATCATCGTCGACGACGTGACCAAGGATCCGAGATATCTGGCCTGCAGCCTCGAGACGAAATCGGAGATCGTCGTCCCGATCATGATGGACGGACAGGTGCTCGGCGAGATCGACATCGACAGCGACAAACTGGCGAGGTTCGGCCCGGCCGATCAGGAACTCCTGGAGCAGGTCGCGCACTACCTCGCGGCCAAGCTTCGCGGCTGACGCGCCTCACTTTCTTCAGCGTCCATTCTTCCGATGGCTCACACGATTACGCTCATTCCAGGCGATGGCATCGGCCCCGAGGTCACGCAGGCGGTCATCAAGATTCTCAAGGCGGCAGGAGCCGACATCGAGTGGGACCGTCACGACGCGGGCGTGATCGCGTTCAAGCGCTTCGGACAGTCGCTGCCGGCGAGCCTGCTCGAATCCATCCGGCGGAACAAGGTCGCACTGAAGGGTCCAGTCACGACGCCGATCGCCGAAGGGTTCACCAGTGTGAACGTCGGACTGCGCAAGGCGCTGAACCTCTACGCGAACCTGCGGCCGGTCAAGAACCTCGACGGCGTGCAGAGCCGGTTCTCGAACGTCGATCTGATCATCGTTCGTGAGAACACCGAGGACCTGTACTCGGGGCTCGAGCACGAAGTGGTGCCGGGCGTCGTGGAGAGCCTGAAGATCATCACCGCGGTGGCGTCGACGCGGATCGCGCATTTCGCCTTCACCCACGCGCGCGCCCTGGGACGCAAGCGCGTGACCGCGATCCACAAAGCCAACATCATGAAGCTCGGTGACGGTCTGTTCCTCGAGAGCACCCGCACGGTCTCTCGCGAGTACACGGACATCACCTACGACGAGCGCATCGTCGACGCGGCGTGCATGCATCTCGTCATGCACCCGGAAAAGCTGGACGTGCTGCTGCTGCCGAATCTCTACGGCGACATCGTGTCGGATCTGTGCGCCGGGCTCGTCGGCGGGCTCGGCGTCGTCCCGGGGGCGAACCTCGGCGAGGACTGCGCGGTGTTCGAGGCAGTCCACGGCAGCGCGCCGGACATTGCCGACAAGAACCTCGCGAACCCCACCGCGCTGCTGCTCTCGGCGTTGATGATGCTCGAGCACCTCGGCGAGCGGCAGCGTGCGGAACGGATCCGCGGCGCGCTCTCGCGGGTGCTGACCGAGGGGCGCGTGCGCACACACGATCTCGGCGGCCGCGCCTCGACCACCGAATTCACCGACGAGATCTGCCGCGAGGTCGAGAAGTGACCGCCGCAGCCTTTCTGATATAGTTCGGGCAGTGATGCTCGACGACATCAGCCAGGCGGTGCTGGCACGCGAGGACGTCGCGCGCTACCTCCGGGGCGGTCACGGGCAGACGGAACTCGAAGCGCGCGAACGGATCCACGCCTATCTCGACGAGCTCCGCACCACCCAGCGGTATCCGATCTACCGGGCCCTCAAGCATCCCCTCTACCCTATCCTCCGGAAGATCGAACGCATCGAAGAAGGCGTGACGATCGCGCAGGATGCGACCCGGCACGGCCGCACCATCTACATCTCGAATCACCGGAGTCATCTGGACTACCTCGTCGAGCCGCTGGTGCTCGACGACAACGACGTGCGTCCGCCGGTCATCGCCGCAGGCATCAACCTGTTTGGCGGCCCGCTGGGCCTTCTCCACCGCCACGTCACCGGCGCCATTCCGATCCGGCGCAACACGAAGGACCCGGCGTACCTCATCACGCTGAAGGCCTACGTCGCGGAGCTCCTCAACCGTCACGACCTGATGTTCTACATCGAGGGGGGACGCAGCTATTCGGGTGAGCTCAAGGCGCCCAAGACGGGACTGCTGCACGCGGCGATGCAGGCGCAGCGCGCAGACACGCTGGTCGTGCCGATGGCGATTGCCTACGACCTGGTGCTCGAGGATCACGTGCTCGCTCACCAGGGCGCCAAGCGCCGTCAGCGGCCGTTCGCGCGAGAGATCGCGGAAATGGTGCGGTACGCCGTCGGCTATCAGTCCCGCGCGTTCGTGACGTTCGGGTCGCCGATTTCCCTGAGCGCGCACGACGGGGAGTCCCGCCGCGACGTGATGACGCTCGCGCACCTGATTCGCGACAACATCGGGCGCCTCATGAAAGTGCTGCCGACGGCGATCGTCGCGGCCGCCATGCGGCCGTCCATCGGCCGGCGCGATCTCGAAGCGCGCGCCGATGCGATCATCGAGAGCGTGCGGACCGCCGGCGGCAACATGGGCGTCTCGACCGGACGTGAGGCGGTGCAGCAGGGCGCCGAGCTCCTCGCGGCCAGGAACATCATCCACCTCGAACGAGGGGGACGATACCGCGTGCGCGAACGCACCGTCCTGCGCTACTACGCGCGGACGCTTCAGCACCTGCTCGCGGCCCCGAGACGATCGCCGCGGACCCACTGATGATCGACCGCCTCTCCAGGGGTCTATTCCACGTTCTGGCCGGCAGCCAACCTCTGAAACGCCTGGCGTCGCGGTATGGGATGAATGCGAACGGTTTCGCGCGCCGCTTCATCGCCGGCGAGACCGTTGACGAAGCCATCGCCGCCGCGCGCCGCATCGAAGCCGACGGCATGACCCAGACCCTCGACTACCTGGGCGAGAGCGTGTCCACGATGGCGGAAGCGGATCAGGCGACGCGCGCTTACCTCGCGATCATCGATCAGATCACGCAGGCGGGCATCGGACGGAACATCTCCGTCAAATTGACGCAGCTCGGGCTGACCGTCGACCGGGCGACCTGCGTCGACAACCTCCGCCGCATTCTCGATGCCGCGACCACCCGCGACTTCTTCGTGCGCGTGGACATGGAGAATTCACCCTACACCCAGGTCACGCTCGACATCGTCGAGATCATGTGGCAGCAGGGCTATCGCAACGTCGGTGTGGTGCTGCAGTCGTATCTGCCGCGGAGCATGAAGGACGCGCAGCGCATGAACGAGCTCGGCGCACGCGTTCGTCTCGTGAAGGGCGCGTACCAGGAACCGCGCGGCGTCGCCTATCAGTCCAAAGCGCAAGTGGACGCGGCGTTCATCGAGTTGATGAAAGTGCTGCTCGCGGGAAACGTCTACCCGGCGATTGCGACGCACGATCCGGCGATGATCGCCGCCACCCGAGCGTTCGCCGTTGAGCGCGGCATCCCGCCCGAGCGGTACGAAGTCCAGATGCTCTACGGCGTCCGGCGCGACCTGCAGAAGGCGCTGACGCGGGACCAGATCCGCGTCCGTGTCTACGTGCCGTTTGGCCGCGAATGGTTCTCCTACTTCATGCGCCGGCTCGGTGAACGCCCCGCCAATATCGGATTCGTGATCAAAAGTCTGGCGCGGGAACGATAGAAAGTCTGCTCTTCGACGTGGTTTCGGCTGCCGCGGTGTATGGAAGCCGACCCCGGTTGCCCATGGCTTGAGGGTTCCACTACACACCTCGCCTATGGGCACTTGCCCTCCGTTCTTCTAACTATTTGGCACAGCTCGAGATGTCGATTCTGTCAGCGCCGTGGCATGTCTCTTGATATTCCCGAGGCGAGGCGGGATGACGCCTTGCCGGAAACGGAGGGCGGGTTTCGGCGTCTTAGATATGGGCAGATCAGCAGGAGCCCCAATGGTCACGAATTATCCCCAGCAGCTCGCAGCACGAGCCGTCACGAGTACGAGGAAGACTGCGGAGTCAGGTTTCGTTTCGCGCGCGGTGGGCCGGCTCGGCCAGGTTCTCTGCGGCATCGGCGGTCACGACTCGATGATGCACTTCGAGGGCAATCGCGTGATGATGCGCTGCACGTCGTGCGGACACGACACGCCCGGATGGGAGATCGAAGGCCGCGCGCCACGCCTCCGCTACGAGGGCGACGCGGAACGTCACGCCCTCGCATCGTCTGAGGGCGCCAGCCTTCGCAAGACCGCCTGATCCACGCCGGCGGCCGTTGAGGACCTGCTCGATGTTTCAGAGCGAGGACCTAGCGGCCGCCGCACCAATCCACCGCCAACTGCGCCAGCACGTCTCGACACGCCAGCACATCCCGCACGTTCACGTACTCTTCGATGCTGTGGAGACCGGCCCCGCCGGGGCCGAAGAGGACCGATGGCGTACCCGCCGATCCCAGAACCGCCGCGTCGGTCCAGAAGCTCATTCCAACGAGCGGAGCAGGTTGGGCCTGTGTCGCAGCGGATGCGCCGAGCGCTCGCGGCAGGGCGTGATCCGCGGAGAGCTCGTACGGCGGACGCGCGAACGTGAGGCGCGACGTCGCCTCGAACTCGGGATCCTCAGCGCGCAGTTCGTCGAGGATGCGTGAGACCTCGGCGTCGATGGGCGCCACACCTTCGCCGGGTACGGTCCGCCGCTCCAGCTGCAGCCGGCAGGCATCGGGATAGCTGCTCAACTCGCGTCCGCCATCGATGAGCGATGCGTGGAGCGAGGCGGTGCCGAGGATCGGATGCGGCGGCCGCGCCTGCAGATCGCGATCGAGCCGTTCAAGCCTGCCGAGGAAACGGCCCATGCGGAGAATGGCATCACGCCCTTCCCGCGGACGGCTGCCATGCGCGGCGCGACCGCGCGCCTCGACCTCCATCCACGCAAACCCTTTGTGCGCGATCCCGATCTGCAGATCGGTCGGCTCCGTGACGACGGCGCCGTCCGCCCGCCAGTCCCGCACCAGGCTGTCGGCACCGATGCTCGCGTACTCCTCGTCCACGACCGCCGCCACGACGAGCCGCCCCTTCGCAAAGCCGTTGGTCGCCGCCACGCGCGCGGCGTCGATCATCGCCGCGACGCCGCCCTTCATGTCCTGCGCGCCCCGGCCGTACAGCCGACCATTCGATTCACGCGGATCGAACGGCGCCGACATCCCCTCGACGCCGACAGTGTCGACGTGGCCGCAGAACATCAGCGATCGTCCGCGCTCGCGTCCCTCGATCACGCCGATGACGTTCGGACGGCCGGGCGCCGCGTCCTGCACGACGACGTCGAACCCGAGACGGCGGAGGTACGCCGCGATCGCCTCGGCGATGGCCCCCTCACCCGCCGCGCCCGGAACGAGCACAGGGTTGACGGAGTCGATGGCGACTAGGTCGCGCAAGAGCGCCAGGCAAGAATCCATGAGTGATAGCGAATCCGCGGACAGCGGATCGCGGACAGCGGACTGTATCATGTCCGGATATGACCCTTCAGGGCCGCGTGGCGGCGATCACGGGGGCCTCGTCAGGTATTGGACTCGCGTGCGCGGAGCGTCTGGCGCGCGAGGGGGCCGCGGTCGTGCTCGGCGCGCGCCGTGAGCATCGACTCGAAGCGGCTGTCACACGCATCCGACAGGCTGGTGGGCGGGCCGAGGCGGTTTCGATCGACGTCGTCAACGAGCCGGACGTGCAGCGCCTGGTTCGGCAAGCCGAGACGACGTTCGGCGGGCTGGACATCATGATCTGCAACGCGGGCTTCGGCTTCTACGGGACCGTCGAAGAGACGTCGCCGGAGATCATGCGGCGGATGATGGACGTGAATTTCTTCGGCACCTTTTACGGTGCGCGCGCGGCGCTCCCGGTGTTCCGCCGCCAGGGACGCGGCCACTTGCTGATCGTGTCCTCGATCGTGGGCCGGCGTGGAATACCGCTGATGAGTGGTTACACGGCAACGAAAGCGGCCCAGGCGGGCTTCGCCGAGTCGCTGCGATCGGAGTTCGCCGGTTCGAACATTCACGTGAGCCTCGTCGTGCCGATCTCGACCGAAACCGAATTTCGATCCGCGATGCGGCGCGACTACGGCTACGTACTCGAAGGCCTCGGACCCAAACAGCCGGTCGAGCGCGTCGCCAGAGCCATCCTCGATTGCCTGCATCGACCACGGCCCGAGGTCTATCCGCACGCCAAATCGCGGGCGCTCGCGGTGCTCAACGTCGTGGCGCCGGGATTTGCCGACCGGCTGGTCCAGAAGTACGGGCGCCGGCGGGTGATCGATCATGCCGCGTCCTGATGTGCCGCCTGCGGCGCTCGCGATCGCAGAGGCGGTCCGCGACGATGGAGGGCGCGCGCTGATCGTCGGCGGATGGGTTCGGGATCAGTTGCTCGGACACCAATCCAAAGATGTCGACTTCGAGGTGTATGGCCTGCCGCCGGATCGTCTGCGGGCGGTTCTGGCCCGGTTCGGGACCGTCAACACGGTCGGCGAGAGCTTCACGATCTACAAGATTGATGACATCGACGTCGGCCTGCCGCGTCGAGAGTCCAAGACCTCGCGTGGACACCGCGGGTTCGAGGTCACCGGTGATCCGTTCATGCCGGTCGAGGAAGCTGCACGGCGGCGCGATTTCACCGTCAACGCCATCGCGTGGGATCCGCTGACTGATGAGTACCTCGACCCGTTCGATGGACGAAAGGACCTCCTCGAGCGCCGGCGGCTTCGCGCCGTCGATCCGCGCACGTTTACCGAGGACAGCCTGCGCGTCCTGCGGGGCATGCAGTTCGCCGCGCGGTTCGCGCTGGAGATGGACGGGCCGACGCGGGCGCTCTGCCGCGGCATCCCGCTCGACGATCTGCCGGCCGAGCGCGTCTGGGGCGAGATCGAAAAGCTGCTCCTGCTGGCGCCGCGGCCGTCCATCGGCTTCACGCTGGGCCTCGATCTCGACGTCGTGCCGCGTGTGTTGCCCGAGATGCAGGCGCTCGTCGATTGTCCGCAGGAGCCTGACTGGCATCCCGAAGGTGACGTCTGGATCCATACGCTCATGGTGATTGACGAAGCCCGCACGCGGATCGACGATCTCGAGCGGCCGCAGCAGATCACGGTCATGCTCGGCGCGGTCTGTCACGATCTGGGCAAACCCTCGACGACGGCCGTCGTGGACGGCCGAGTCCGTTCGATGGATCACGAGCAGGCCGGCGTCGAGCCGACCGATCGGCTCCTCGATCGGCTGAACGTGCACACGATTGGCGGCTTCGACGTGCGGCATCACGTCGAGGGCATCGTCGCGCACCATCTGAAGCCGCTCGCGTTCTTCAAGTCACCGTCGCCGGTCGGTGATGGCGCGTTTCGCCGTCTCGCGCAGAAGGTCGACCTCGAGCTGCTGGCGCGCGTGGCGGAGTCGGATTGCCGCGGGCGCACGGGCAACTTCGACTGCTCGGGCATTCAATGGTTCCTGGAGCGAGCGCGCGGGCTCGGTGTCCAGCATCAGCCACCAGAGCCCATCGTCAAAGGCCGGCACATCCTCGAGCTCGGGGTAACAGCGGGCCCGCGCGTCGGCGAGGTCCTCCGGCAGATCTACGAACAGCAGCTCGACGGCCGGGTGCAAACGCTGGACGACGGTCTTTCCCTGGCGCGGGAGATCATCGGCGCTGCGGCACCGGGCCGATCGGAGTAACCGCCGCTTGCGGGGAGGCTCGGCGCGTCGATCTCATCAGGTCCTGCGCACCGCCACGACCCGTTTTTGACTGCTATAGCTTTGAGCACTATAGTGTTTAACGTCCGTGCAGAAGATTGCGCTCGACGCCTACGTCGTGGACGTGCTGATGCGTGATCTGACGGGTCACGACCGTCAGCCCTCGGCCTTCCTCGTGTACCTTCACCTGTGGCACCGCACCGTGGGGCACGGATCGCGTACGGTCAAGACGAGCCATCGCAGCATCGCTGAGGCCACCGGCCTCTCCAAGAGTGCCGTGCAGGCCGCGATTCGAACATTGACGCGTCGACGTCTCGTGCAGATCCAGCGTGAGGCCCGGACGGCGACCCCCGAGTACACGGTCAACCGGCCGTGGATTCGATCGGCAAGGCAGGCAGGATGATTCTCGTACGTGGGTTCGCGATGCTGCTCGTCGCGGCAGCCTTCGCGCCTTGCGCGATCGCGCAGGACAAGGAAACGCTTCCCATCGTGGCGGTCGATGCCCGCGTGGCGTTTCCCAACTTCAAGAGCACACCAACGGTGGCCACCGCGCTCGAGGTCGCCTCGACGGACCTGCCCGGCCACGGCTTAGGGCTGGCGTTCGGCGGGCACTTCTATCCGTGGCACAAGGGCATCGTGACGTTCGGCTTCGGGGGTGAGGTCGTGGTGAGCCACGGGAGCAAGACCGTCGAACCCGCGAACGAAACCGCCCCGAAAGGCCCGACAGTCCGGACGGAGTTCTCGTCGGTCGCGCCGCAAGTCTCGCTCAATTTCGGCAAGCGTGAAGGCTGGAGCTATTTGAGCGGCGGCCTGGGCTGGGCGCGTCTCACCACCGAGCGTGAGGACCTCCCCGAAACCGCCAGCGCACCGCGGGTGAAGGCGCTCAACTACGGAGGCGGCGCGCGCTGGTTCGCGACAAAGCACCTCGCCGTCTCGCTCGACCTGCGGTTCTATCAGATCAACGCGCAGGACGCGGTCGGGACGCGACCGGCCTATCCGAAAGTGACGATGGTCGTCGCGAGCGGCGGCGTGGCGTTCAAATAACGGA
The DNA here is from genome assembly GCA_036258055.1 of Vicinamibacterales bacterium. GTDB lineage: Bacteria > Acidobacteriota > Vicinamibacteria > Vicinamibacterales > 2-12-FULL-66-21 > DATAEK01. The sequence goes on along the minus strand of DATAEK010000101.1, from coordinate 111 downwards.
CGGCGCGGCTTTCATCAATGCTCGCGGGGCCCCACCCCCGCTCGCTCGCGCTCGGCGGCGCGCGCCTCGCGCGGGCCGCAGGCGCTGCTGATTGACCAACCGGCCGCTCTT
>DATAEK010000093.1:0-18221 GCA_036258055.1 Vicinamibacterales bacterium | reverse complement strand
TCTGTCCTCGGGTCCGTCGACCTCGGTGAAAAGGCGGTCGTCCACGGCGACGTCGTCAGCGTCGGAGGGCGAGTGAACAGGACGCCCGGTGCCCAGGTGCGTGGAGGAGTGACCGAGGTGTCGCTCTCCGACATGGACTGGCGAGTGCACGGTGCGCCGTTCCTTGGCGGACTCGGGGTGCTGTCGCTGTTCGGCGGGCTTGGCGCGGTGCCGCGGCTCGTGGGTACGACGTTCCGGCTGCTGCTCCTGATGCTCTTCGCATCGATGGCGATGATCCTCGCGCGCGGCTCGGTCGAAGGATCGGCGCATCGCGTCGGCGACAATCCCGTCAAGGCCGCGCTGGTCGGGCTCGCGGCAGAGCTCCTGTTCGTGCCGGTCCTGGTGCTGACCTGCATTGTCCTGGCAATCACGATCATCGGAATTCCATTGCTGTTCCTGGTGCCCTTTGCGGTCCTGTTCCTGATGCTGCTGGCGCTCGCCGGGTTTACCGGCACCGCCCTGGCGATCGGTCAATGGGCGCGCCGCCGTTTTGGTCTGGGCTCGGCCCCAGGCTTCCCCGACATCTGGATCGGCATTCTGATCATCCTGTTGCCAACGTTGCTCGGTCGTCTGATCGGGCTGTCAGGGATTGTCGGGTGGCCGATCTCGCTGTTGTTGCTGGCGGCGGGGACGGGGCTGGAGTTCCTGGCGTGGTCGACGGGGCTGGGGGCGATTCTCTCGAACATCTTCTCGCGGTGGCAGGCTCGGCGCGCGGTGAGGACGGTCGTTCCGCCGCCCGCGGTTCCGTGATCGTGCCCGATCAGAGATCGTCATCTGATCCACCGCCGCGCAGTTTGCGCAACTCGGCGCTGACCGCCGACGGCGTGAACCCTTGCCGCATCAGGTACTGATACAGCCGGGCGAAGCCGGCCCGATCGGTAGGTCGGCGTCCTGTTCTGAGACGTTTCTGGATCGCTTTCGTGACGAGCGCGCGTTCGTCCGAACTGCCGGCGACATCGCCGAGCGCGCCGGCGGCATCCTCCTTCGAGATGCCCCGCTCCTGGAGCTCGCGCAGGATTCTCAGACGTCCACGTCCCTTCACACTCAACGCCGTCTGGGCATACGACCGCGCCACGCGCGCGTCGTCGAGCGCACCGCTCTCGCGCAGCCGCTCGATAGCGGCATCGATGTCCTCGGCAGGATGTTCGCGATCGCGGAGTCTCGCCCGGCATTCGGAGACGGACAGATCCCGCCTGGAGAGCAAAGCCAGCGCGTCGCTGTACGCCGATCCGCGACGGTTGTGGGGAGGAGGAGACACTCTGGCTCCGAACGTACCGTCGTGTCCGGGCCTGACCTTCAGCTTCCGAAGCGAAACACGTCAGGGTTGCCAGGGGTTCGTGCCATCTCTTCACGCGCCAGCTCGGTCGTGGTGGCAATGCCCTGCACCTTGAGCTTGAACTCGTCGACGTTCGATGCCCAGCGCAGCGCTTCGTCGAGCGTGACGAAGCCCTGTTGGTACAGGTTGAAGATCGACTGATCGAACGTCTGCATGCCGTACTGCGAGGTGCCTGCGGCTATCGCACCATGGATGTGCGGCGTCCGATCCTTGTCGACGATGCAGTCCCGGATGAAGGCTGTGGTGACCATCACTTCCACGGCGGGAACGCGTCCGAGGCCGTCGGCGCGGGGCATCAGGCGTTGCGAGATGGCAGCCTTGAGGACGCTCGAGAGCTGAATCCGGACCTGACGCTGCTGGTGCGGCGGAAAGACCGCGATGATGCGGTTGACCGTCTCGGTCGCGTCGAGCGTGTGGAGCGTCGAGAAGACGAGGTGGCCGGTCTCGGCCGCGAGGAGCGCCGTCTCCACCGTCTCGAAGTCGCGCATTTCGCCAACGAGGATGACGTCGGGATCCTGACGCAGGGCGCTGCGCAGCGCGTGCGAGAAGGACCGCGTGTCCACGGCGACCTCGCGCTGGTTGACGATCGACTGATAGTCGCGGTGGAGATACTCGATCGGATCCTCGATCGTCATGATGTGCGCCGAGCGTGTCGCGTTGATCTGGTCGATCATCGCCGCGAGCGTCGTCGACTTCCCGCTGCCGGTCGTGCCCGTGACGAGCACGAGCCCGCGTTCCTCCATCGCAATCTGCTTCAGGACGGGGGGGAGCCCGAGCTCGTCGATGTTGCGGACGCCGAACGGGATGACGCGGAGGACCAATCCGACGGTTCCGCGCTGCTGGAATACATTGCAGCGGAAGCGGCCCAGTCCGGGGACGCTGTACGCAAGATCCACTTCCTGAGCCTTGCGGAAGCGCTCGAGATGTTCGGGTTGGAAGATGACGCCGGCCATTTCCTCCGTGTCAGTGCGCTCGAGACGCTTTTCCTCGGACGCGACGACCAGCGTCCCGTTGACCCGCATCACCGGATAGCTGCCGACTTTCAGGTGCAGATCGGACGCACCGCTCGCGACAGCGGTCTTGAGGAGATCGTTGATGTGCATTGGATGTCCGCCCGCGGAGCCGCCGGACCGAACGCACCGGGGAAGTCCGCCGCGGCGGCGTCATGCGACGCCGCCTGCGGCTGAGTATAAACCGCCCGGCGGGGCGCCGGGCACGTTCCTGTTACGTAGTCTTCGCTGACGCCGGTGTGCCGGCCCCGACGGGCTGGAGCGGCTCGCCAGGGTAGACATAGGTCAGCCAGCCATGCCGGTCGGGCACGTCGCCGTTGATGATGCCGAAAAACGTCCGCTGGATCGTCTCGGTGATCGGGCCGCGGGCACCGCCGCCAATCTGAATCTTGTCCACTGTCCGAATCGGCGTGATCTCCACGGCGGTTCCCGCGAAGAACGCCTCGTCGGCAATGTAGAGCAGTTCTCGCGGCAGCATCTCTTCTCGAACGCGATAACCGAGATCCTTGGCGAGCGTGATTACCGAGCTGCGCGTGATGCCTGGAAGGATCGCCGCCGTCTGTGGGGGCGTGTAGATCGTGCCGTCCCGGACCAGAAAGAGGTTCTGCCCGCTGCCCTCGCTGAGATAACCGAAGGTGTCGAGCGCAATCCCCTCGCTGTAGCCCTCCGTGATGGCTTCCATCTTAATGAGCTGGGAATTCGCGTAGTTGGCCGACGTCTTCGCCAGCGTCGGGAAGGTGTTCGGCGCCGAGCGCGCCCACGAGCTCACCCGGACGTCGACGCCGCGCTCGAGCGCATCCTGACCGAGATAGGCACCCCATTCCCAGACGAGGATTGCAGAATCCACTGGACAGGGGAACGGATTCACACCGAGCGTGTGGTAGCCGCGGTAGATGATCGGCCGGATGTAGCAGGCCTTCAGCTCGTTTCTGCGGATCGTCTCGAGCACGGCTTCCGTCAGTGCGGGCTGATCGATCGTGGGTTCCATGCGATAGATGCGGGCGGAGTCGTACAGGCGGCGCATGTGCGCGTCGAGGCGAAAGCAGGCCGAGCCGCGCGGCGTGTTGTAGCAACGCGCCCCTTCGAACACGCTGCTGCCGTAGTGGATGACGTGCGCGGCGATGTGTATCTTCGCGTCCGCCCACTCCACGAACGAACCGTTCATCCAGACTGTCCCGGAACCGCTGAAGGCCATCAGCCACTCCTTTGAGGAGAACGCTCGGGGCTGGCCGTGCTGGTGTCGATCATGTGCGAGCGATGATGAATCCAGCAGAACCGTGCCGTCCTGCGCTACCCAGCAGGAAGCATGCCGTCCTGCAGGACTCGAATTTTAGCATACCGATACAGGCCGGAATCCGGTCCAATCGTCGTCCGGCCCAGTCCTGCGCGCGATCACAGACTTGTCAGCGCTATTGCGCCTCGCCGCAAAACGGACAGCGATCCGAACGCGCGTGAAGGGGCTTCCGGCACTGCCAGCAGAACCGCGGTGTCGGATTTTCGCGCGATCGCACCCGGGATTGGACGACATGTGGCTCCTCTCGCGGGAGGCGCACGGCGGGCTCCACGTGCGCAGCTGGCTGTGTCGGGCGCTTCGGCGGAGGCGTCCGTGCGGCGAGCAAATCGTCGAGCAGGTCCGACGCACGCTGATACCGTGACGGGACGTCAGGTGCCATCGCCCGCAGAACGATGTCGCTGATCGCCTTCGGGATGGCGGGATTCTTCAGCCTCGGCGGCGACACGAGCTCGCCGGACATCAGCTTGTCCAGATCCGCGGGCGCCGGAGCGTCGTAGGGCAGGAGTCCGGTCAGCATCTGGTACATCGTGACGCCGAGCGAATAGATGTCCGATGCGAAAACCGCCTTGCCGTGGAACTGTTCGGGGGCCATGTAGGGCGGGCTGCCGATGACGGTCGTTCCGTGCGCGGCGATCTCGAGGAACCGCGAAGTGCCGAAGTCCGCGACCTTGAGCATGTCGTTTTCGGTCACGAGCACGTTCGCCGGCCTCAGGTCGCGGTGGATGACGCCCTGCTTGTGCGCGTGGTCGACGGCGTTGCAGATCTGACACGTGAAGTCGAGCGCGCGGTTCAGGTCGAGCGATCCCTTCAACGCGATGAGGTTCTCGAGCGTCTCCCCCTGGACGTACTCCATCACGATGAAGAAGATGTTTTCCTGCTTCTCCGCGGTGGTGATGGCGACGATGTTGGGATGGTTGACGCTCGCGAGGAGCCGTGGCTCGCGCAGGAGCTCGCCGAAGTCGAGTCCTTGACGGTGCGGAACCTTGATGGCGACTTTCTTGTCGATCCAGGTGTCCTGCGCGAGGTACACAGTCCCGAAACCGCCGCTGCCGAGCGGCGTCAGGATCTTGTACTTCCCGAGGATCTGGCCTCTGAAGAGCAATTCCCGATGAGCACTGATGAGTGGTGGACGCGTCCGCCGCGCGATCGCTTCAGCGCGACGGGGAATGAATGGCAGTATAGCGCGAATGGTACGGAAACCTGAGGACGCGCTGCCGCGGTTCCTCGCTCCCGATCTCGATCCCCAGGCGTCCGAGGTCACGCTGCCTGTCGACGAAGCACGGCACGCGACACGCGTGTTGCGGCTCGGACCGGGTCAGCCGATCGCCGTCTTCGATGGACGGGGGAACGAGTTCGTCGCGCGAATCGTGACAGCTCGGCGAGACGAGGTGAAGGGCACGCTCGTGAACCGCATCGTGCCGGCCGCCGAATCAGCCGTTCCGTTCACGCTCGCCCAGGCGGTCCTCAAGGGCTCCGCGATGGATGATGTGGTGCGTGACGCAACCATGATGGGTGCGGCCGTCATCCAGCCGTTGGTGACAGCGCACATCGCCGGCAGGCCGCGCTCTGATGCGGTCGAGCGCTGGCAACGGATCGCGGTCGCATCGGCCAAGCAGTGCCGCCGCGCGACGGTTCCACCGATTCTGACGCCGAGCGCATTCGAAAGCTGGCTCGCAGCGAACGATCGCGTGCTCACGCTGATCTTCATCGAGCCGTCTGCGGCCACGGAAGTTCGATCGCTGCGCGGGTTCGTCGGCACGCCGGCGCCGGCGAAGGCGGCGCTCGTAGTGGGTCCTGAAGGCGGGTGGGCCGCGGAGGAAGTCTCTGCCGCTGTAGCCGCGCGCTGTGTCCCGGTGACGCTCGGCCAACTCACCTTGCGGGCTGACGCCGTCCCAATCGCCGCAATCTCGGTGTTCCGGTTCTTGTGGGAATGAAACGCCTACACGGAGGCGCGGAGCGTCGGCGCGTTCCGTGGTTGCGTGTTCAACCCAGCTTCCCGCGAACCCGCACCAGCATCGCGGCCCACTCTCCCTCGACCGTCATCTCCGCCGGCTCGACCCCGAACGCCTCCGCAACCTCCCGCACATCGTCGGGACTGAAGCCGCTCAGGATGATCGCGCCGCCAGGCTTGACCAGCCTCGCGAGCGCGCGTGAATAGCGAAGGATGACCGCTGACGTCAGGTTGGCGAGCGCCAGGTCGAACTGGCCGGACTCGAGCGAGCCGAGATCGACATGCCGCAGAGTGACCGTCGCCTGATTCCGCTCGATGTTCTCCCGCGCGTTGGCGAGGGCATCCGCGTCGTGATCGATGGCCACGACTTCGATGGCACCGAGCAGGCTCGCTGCAATTGCCAGGACGCCTGAGCCCGTTCCCACGTCGACGACGCTCGCGTTCTCGAGGTGCTGTTGCTGAAGGAGTGCGAGGCAGAGTCGAGTGGTGGCGTGATGACCCGTGCCGAATCCCATCGAGGGATCGATTTCAATCACGATCTCGCCCGGACGGGCCGGAAGCGTTGGCGCGGCGCTCCTGTGCGGGTGATCCCAGGGGGGAGCCACGATCAGGCGGCCGATGCGAACAGCGGTCAGCGCCGCCTGGCTTCGCCGCGCCCAGTCTTCGTCCGGAACATCAATCGACGCGATGTCCTGAAGCTCGGAGCCGAGCTCGTCCTGCAGTGCCTGGGCGGCCCGGTCCCGTTCGTTGGGTGTGGTGAAGTAGACGCGCCACCCGTCACCGGTCTCGCGATCCTGGATCGCGAGCGGAGAGAAGGCATCGAGCGCCGCGAGCAGCCGATCCTCGAGATCGGACGCGCCCGAGTTGCGCTCGACGGTCACGTCGAGCGCCGGAGATCTATCCAAAGATGTCTTTGACGCGCTCGAAGAACGGACGATCGGTGCCGTCCTCTGCACCGTCGGCCGGAAGCTTCTCTTCCTTCAGGGTCTTGCCCAGTTCCTCGAGCAGGTGCTTCTGCTCCTTCGTCAGCTTCCGCGGAACCGCGACTTTCGTAATCACGTGAAGATCGCCGTGTCCGCGCCCTGACACGTTCGGCATGCCCTTGCCTCGGACGCGGAACCGGGCCCCGGCTTGCGTCCCCGCGGGAACGTGCAGCTCTTCTTCGCCGTCGAGCGTCGGCACTTTCACTCGTCCACCGAGCGCGAGTGTCGGGTAGGTGATCGGCATCTCGCAGTAGAGATCGTCGCCATCTCGCTGGAAGAACCGGTGCTCGCGCACGTGGACGACGACGTAGAGATCTCCTGGAGGACCACCGGCGCTGCCGTGCTCACCTTCCGCGTAGAGCCGCAGTCGCTGGCCCGTGGCGATGCCCGCAGGAATCTTGACCGTCAGCTTCCGCTCGCGGCCGATGCGACCCGCACCGCGGCAGGACTGACAGGGTTTGGTGATCATGCTGCCGGTGCCGCGGCAGGTCGGACACGGACGCGCGACGGTCAGGAAGCCCTGCTGAAAACGGAGTTGACCGGCGCCGCGGCACTGCGAGCAGGTTTCCGGCGACGTTCCCGGTGCCGCACCAGAACCTTTGCAAGTCTCGCAGGTCTCCTCGCGAGGGATCTGGATTGTGGTTTCGACGCCGGTTGCCGACTCCTCGAACGCGATCTCGAGGTCGTACCGCAGATCCGCGCCGCGCTGTGGACCGCCGCGCTTCCGGCGCGAACCGAAGATGTCGCCGAACCCGAAGACGTCGCCAAGGCCCGAGAAGATGTCAGAGAAGTCGGCGAAGATCGTGGGATCGAACCCCGCACCGGCGCCGGCGCCACTGACACCGGCGTGGCCGAAGCGATCGTAGAGACTCCGTTTCTCGCTATCCGCCAGCACCGCGTATGCTTCCGCGGCCTCCTTGAACTGCTCCTCGGCTTCACGATCGCCAGGGTTTCGATCCGGATGAAACTTGAGCGCCAGCTTCCGGTAGGCGCTCTTGATCTGCTGGTCCGAGGCCTGTCGCTCGATGCCGAGCACCTCGTAGTAGTCGCGCTTGCTCACGCCGCTCCTCATTTATCGAACCGTCAGCCTTTGGCGACCTTCACCATCGCGGGGCGAAGGAGCCTTTCACCGAGCATGTAGCCGCGCCGGAACTCCTCGATGATCTCGCCATCCCGGTGGCCGTCTGCCGGATCGTGGGCAACGGCCTGATGATAATAGGGGTCGAAGTCCGCGCCCAGCGCTTCGATCGGCGTCACTCCCCGCTTGCGCAGGATGTCCATCAACCGCTGATAAATCAGCTCGACGCCACGGCGGTATGACTCCGCGCTGTCGGCCGTCGCGTCGGCCTTGAGCGCGCGTTCCATGTCATCGACGACCGGCAGAAGCTCCTTGATCAGATCGCTGGCTGCAGACTCGGCGAGCGCCAGGCGCTCGCGGTCGGTACGTTTCCGGTAGTTGTCGAACTCCGCCGTCTTTCTGAGGAGGAGGTCGTAGTACTCGTCGCGCTGCCGCCGGACCTCGTCGCTGCCGACGGCGGGTTGTGGCGATTCTTCGGTCGCCACCGGCAGGTCGGTGCTGGTTTCGTCTTCGTTGTCGTCCATGGTTCTGTAATGCTTGCGATGCCCGCTCCGGCCGCCGGGCACGAAGCCGGCGATATGCTCGAGGCAGGTGTGGTTGTCAGATACGAAAACTCGCGTGATGCCTCATGACCTCGGCGCGACCATCCGGCTGATCGCCGCCGAGAGGCTCTCGACGGCGCTGATCGCGCGTGAGTAGCGCATCCGCGTCGGGCCGATGACGCCGACGGCTCCCGTTGAGTGCCCGTCGGAATAGGCCGAGAGCACCAGGCTGAAACGCTGCATCTCCAGGTTGTGATGTTCCGAACCGATCACGATCGTCAGGCCGTCGGCGTCCATGTAGTCGTCGAGGAGCTGCACGAGACGCGTCTTCTCCTCGATCATGCGGAGCAGCGCACGCAGCGTTTCGAGCGTGACCTCGGGATCGTCCACGCCGATGTCCTCGAGCAGCAGCGACGTGCCCTGGATGGACATCGTCGGTGACGCGTCGATTCCGTCGAAGGTGCGGCTCGCCAGGTGCAGCGCCCGTGCCATCAACGCGTCGTAGAGCGTTCGTTCCTCGCTCAGACGCTCGAGCACGGCCTGTCGAACCTCGAGCAGCGATCGTCCCTTGAATTCGCTATTCAGGTAATTCGCCGCCTGCACGAGCTCGGAGTGTTCGAACTGTTCGGAGGGCTGGATGACCTTGTGCGAAACGTGACCGCCCGCGGCCACGACGACGACGAGGATCTTGCCTCCCTCGAGCGGCACGAAGTCCAGATGTTCGAGCATAGTTGAGTCCGCTGGCGGACCAATCGCGAACCCGACCTGATGTGATGCCCGGGACACTTCGTGCGAGACGTGGGACAGCATGTCCTCGACGGTTGCCGCGCGACGGAGCCGCGCTTCGAATTGCGGCGCTCGCCGCAGCGTCCGGCGTTCCGCGAGCAAGCCGTCCACGTAGACGCGGTAGCCCAGGTCAGTTGGAACCCGGCCGGCAGAGGTGTGCGGCTGCCTCACGTACCCCTGATCCTCGAGCCTGGCCATGACGTTGCGGAGCGTTGCCGACGAGATCCCGAAGCCCCGGGTCGCAAGCCACAACGACGACACAGGTTCCCCCTGGTCGATGTAGGCCTGCACGACCGCACCGAGGATCCGTCTATCCCGTTCCGGTAGCTCAGGATGGCGCAGAGTCATCGTTTAGCACTCGAGACTGACGACTGCTAACAATTATACGGGAAAACGGCCCAGACACCGAAAAGGCCGTGGTGTTATCGGACGAGCGACTCAGGCGAGGCCCGCGCGGGTGGCCAGCTCGTCCGCCGCCGCTCGCGCTTCGATTGCAATCGATCTCGCGTCGAGCTGCGTCAATGCGAAGTCGCGCACCAGTAGTTCGCCATCGACCATCGTCAATCTGACGTCGGGGCCGCGAGCGGCGTAGACGATGGTGGACCACGGATCTCGGTCAGCCTGCAGATGAGGGGCATTGCGATCGATCAGGATCAGATCGGCGCGCTTGCCGACCTCGATCGATCCGATTTGATCCTGCAGCCCCAGTGCTTTCGCCCCTTCACGCGTCGCCATCCACAGCACGTCTCGCGCAGGGAGGGCGCCCGGTCCACGGCGAACGGCCTGGAGTGTTGCCGCGAGCCGCATTTCGTCGAACATGTCGAGGCGATTGTTGCACGCGGCGCCGTCCGCACCGATCGACACCGAGATGCCCTTCGCGCGCATTTCGGGAACCGGTGCGATGCCCGAGCCGAGCTTGAGGTTCGATCCCGGGCAGTGCATCACGTTCACTCCGCGCTCCGCCATCAGGGATTGCTCGTCGTCGGTTACCCACACACAGTGCGCGACGCACAGGTGACGCGTCGCGAGGCCGGTGTCGGCCAGGTACTCGAGATTCGTCAACCCGCCTGACAACTTGCGGACGATCTCCACCTCCGCCTGCGATTCGGACGCATGCGTGTGCACGAGCATGTCCGCCCGCGAGGCGAGGGATGCGACGGCCTCGAGGAGATCGCGTGAGCACGAGACGGCAAAACGCGGCGCGAACGCCGCACGAAGCCGTCCGTTGCGCGCGCCGTTCCACCGCGCATGGAGCGAGACGCTGTCGTCGATCGACCGCTGGGTCTGCTCGCGGAGCCGTCCGGGCACTTGGGCGTCCGCGTCCATCATGCACTTGCCGACGGTGGCGCGAAGGCCCACATCGGCAAGCGTTTCGAATACGGCATCCGTGTCGTGCACGGTCTCCATCGTCAGCGCCGTCGTCGTGCCGGAGAGTAGCAGTTCAGCGGCTGCCAGCCGCGCGGACGCACGGAGCGTCGCGGCTGTGTGCGCCGCTTCGAGTGGCCACACACGCCGCCGAAGCCACTCGAGCAGCGGCAGGTCGTCGGCGAAGCCGCGAAACAGCGTCTGGCAAAGGTGCACGTGCGTCTGGATGAAGCCGGGTAGAAGGTAGGCCTCACCGGCGTCGATCGTCGTGTCCCAGCGTCCGACCGGTTCGGCGCCCACCGAGACGATCGCGCCGTCACGGACGCCAACGGCGCCCGTGACGATCTCGGCACGATCGTTCATGGTCAGAATCGTGGCGTGTCGGATGAGCGTGGAGCTCATGGACGATGCGGGCCTGCGAGATCTACCGGGCCGCTACGGACGCGTCGTTCCGCATCCTGGCTATGTGCCAATCTTGGGACGCGTCGCCGCCATCGACACGCGGCTGACGTCCACGCCGCGACGAATGGCGATCAATTCCGCGACGATGCTGATGGCAATCTCCGCGGGCGTGACGGCGCCGATATCGAGACCGATGGGTGCGTGCACACGTTCGAGGCACTCGGGGGGCATGCCTTCAGCGAGCAGGGCGTCGTTGATCCGCACGACCTTCGCCCGGCTGCCGATGAGGCCGACGTAGGCCAGTTCTCGCGCGGCAAGCGCCCGCATCGCGTCGAGGTCGTTCTGGTGTCCGCGCGTGACGATGACGACGTAGGCCGAGGCGGGAAGCGAGGCCGCGTGGAGCCACTCCGCGATGTTTTCGACGACCACGTCATCGGCGTCGGGAAAACGCTCGCGGCTCGCGAACTTCTCACGGTCGTCGATCACGTGAATGCGGAAGCCGGCATCGCCGGCCGCGCGCGCGACGTGCCAGCCGACGTGACCCGCGCCGATGATGTACAGGTGCGGCGCGGGCGAGAGCGGATCGATGTGAACGTCCATCTGGCCACCGCAGATCAGCCCGTTCTCCTGGGCGAAGTCATCGTTGAGCTCGTAATGGAGCAGCGCCGATCGGCCGGTGCCGATAGCCTCGCGGGCCTTCCAGAACGCGTCGTTCTCGTAGCAGCCACCGCCGATCGTGCCGACAATGCGGCCGTCGGCGAAGACCAGCATCTTCGCCCCGGCGCGTTGCGGCGTGGAGCCGTTCGATCGCACCACCGTCACGAGCGCGACCGCGTCACCGCGCTTGAGTGCCTCGGCCGCGGCCGACAGGACCTCCTCGTTCACACCAGGACCTCGATCTTCGACTTCTGCTTGAGCCCGGCGATGAACTCGTCGGCCTTCTGCTGCTTCTTCTGCTCGGTCAGGAACTGCTTGACGCGATCGTTGACCTGCTCGAGCGGCACCTTGCCGGCCGCCTTGTGGTCGGTCACCTTGATGATGTGATAGCCGAACTGGGTCGTGACGACGTCGCTCACCTGGCCGGGTTTGAGCGTGAACGCGGCCTGCTCGAACGCGGGAACCATCTGTCCCCGCGTGAAGTAGTTCAGGTCTCCGCCCTGCTGTGCGCTCCCATCGTCGGAGTTCGCCTTCGCCAGGGTCGCGAAGTCCTCGCCGGCCTTCGCGCGCTTCAGGACCGAATCAATCTTGGCGCGCGCCTTCTTCTTCGTCGCCGGATCGGCCTTCTCGTCGACCTTGACCAGGATATGGCTCGCGCGGACGGATTCACCTTGCGAGAACTTGTCGGGGTTCTTCGCGTAGAAGTCCTTGGCCTCGTTGTCCGATGCTCCAGGGACGCCGCCCACCTCGCCCTGCAGCAGCTTGTCCACGATCATCCCGTTGCGGGTGTCGTTGCGAAGGCGGTCCAGCGTCATATTACGCGCGGCCAGCGCCTTCTGAAACGTCTCGTCGTTGGGGTACGGCTTCTTCATTTCGGCGATGCGCGCGTCCACTTCCGGATCGGTCACGCTGATGTTGCGCGTCTTCGCTTCCTGCTCGAGCACCGTGAACGTAATGATCCGATCGAGGACGCCGCGCAGGACTTCATCCCGCCGCTCGGTTGGAATCGGCCCCTGCGCGAGCTCCAGGTTCTTGATGAACAGGTCGAAGTCCACGCGCTTCACAGCTTCGCCGTTGACGCGGGCGAGCACGTCCGGCAGTTGTACCGGCATCGGCTTCGGCGGCTGTGGTGTGGCGGGCTGACCCGCCGCAGGCTGTCCTGCGGCCGGCTGTGCTGTTGCGGTCACGGCCGGGGTGGAAGTCGAATTCGCAGCGGGAGCCGGCGCTTTCCGGCAGGCAGCGGCGCTCATCAGAAGGGCCGCCGCCATCGTGGTCGTAACGAGTGTTTTCGCAGTCATTCCTGAGATGTCTCGCAATCCTTGGCTAAAAGGTGAATTGTACGGTGTCTGCAGGACCGTCTCAACTGAAGCGACGGGGGGGCAGAACCGTAGAACCTCGTAGAACCCGTAGAACCTGGTTCAGGACCCTCCGTTGAGCCCATGGAGGCGGCACACGTCGGTGGGTTCGGTGCCTGAAATGAACGCTTCCGTGAAGACTCGTGGGCATTCGGGCGAGGCGATGCGGCCGGTATCGCGGTCGATATCGACGAACGTGATTCCCTCCGGGGCTTCGAACGGCTGATTGGGATGCCCCGCGAGCCCTTTGATCATGAATGACGTCCAGATCGGCAGCGCGGCCTGTGTTCCGCTGAGGCCGAGCGGCTGGTTGTCGTCAAGACCGACCCAGACGACGGTGAGGAGTTCCGGCGTGAAGCCGACGAACCAGGCATCACGCAGATCGTTGGTTGTTCCGGATTTGCCCGCGGCATCGAGCGCGAACCCGGCCGCCCGCGCGCCCGCGCCCGTGCCTTCGTTGATGACGCTCCGCATCATGTTCGTGACGAGGAAGGTCGTGTCCTGGCGCGCGACGGTCTTCGGTGCGGTCGTCTGCACGGACAGGTCGCGTCCGGCGCTCACGAGGCGCGAGATCGCACGCAGCGGACGGACCGTGCCGCCATTCGGGAAGACCGTGTACGCCGCTGCAATTTCGATCGGCGTCGCTTCGAACACGCCGAGGGCGATCGAGGGATACGGTCTGGGCGGGGTCCCGGCCCCGACTTTCCGCCAGAGCGCCGCGACGTGATCGTAGCCGGCGCCTTCGGCCACCTTGATCGCCACGATATTTCGGGAAAGCGCGAGCGCGCGGCGCAACGTGATCGGACCGTCGTACTCACCCTCGTAGTTGCCCGGGTTCCACGTCTGCTGCTCGAACTCGAACGAGGTTGGTTCGTCCGTGACGACCGACGCGGGTGTCACGTCGGTGCGTCCGTCCGCCACCGCCTGCTCGAACGCGGCGAGGTAGACGAACGGTTTGAAGACCGAACCTGGCTGTCTCCTGGCGGCGATTGCGCGGTTGTACTGCGTCTGGTTGTAGGAGCGGCCGCCGACGAGCGCGAGGATCTCGCCGGTCCGCGGGTCGATCGCGATGAGCGCGGCCTGGGCGCGCACCTTACGGCGTTTCGCGAGAATTTCGTCCACACGGGTCAGCCCGTCGCGCACGGCATCCTGCGCCACCCGCTGCAGATGAAGATCGAGCGTGGTGTACACGTCCACCGTGGACGCGACCGCTTTGTATTTGTCCTGCAGCTCCTGGCTGATGTAGTCCACGAAATACGGCGCTTCGGCCTCGAGCGCGCGGGCAACGATCTGCAGCGGCTCCCGGCACGCGCGTTCGGCCGCATCCTGGGTGATGTAACCGGCGTCAGCCATCGCTCGAATCACGACGTTCCTGCGCTCTTTCGCCGGCTCCGGGTTGTTGAACGGGGAATGCCGCGGCGGCGCCTGGATGACGCCCGCGATCATCGCGGCCTCGCTGACCGAGACGTTCGTGATGTCCTTGCCGAAGAAGAGCCGCGCCGCCTCCGCGACGCCGTGGATCGCGAACGATCCACGCTGGCCGAGCCACACGTCGTTCAGATAGAGCTCGAGGATCTGATCCTTGCTGAGACGCCGCTCCAGGATGACCGACATGAACCACTCGAGCATCTTCCGGCGCAGCGTCTTCTCCTGCGTCAGGAAGGTGTTCTTGACGAGCTGCTGCGTGATGGTGCTGCCGCCCTCGAGATACCGCCGCTTGCCGAACAGGTTCGTCCACACCGCTCCGATCGTGCGGATCAGATCGACGCCCGGATGATCGTAGAAGCGGCGGTCTTCGATGGCCAGCACCGCCTGCACCATCCTCGGCGGAATGGCCGACAGCGGGACATCGCGTCGTTTTTCCCGACCGGACGTGATGAGCGCGGTGATAAGCGGCGCGTCGAGCGTGACATGATCAGTGCGGGCCTTGGCGGGCGAGAGGATTTCGACGTGTGAGATCGACGATGGTTCGGGCGGCGGCGCCTTGGGATTCTTCGACCTGGGCGTTGCGAAGACGATGCGGACGAGCTGACCCTTGCGATCCCCTTCCCGTGGTACGACCAGCACGGCGTCCCGTCCGACGGTGAATTCGCCCGGCTGCTCCGCATGCGCCCGGCTCGCGTAACCCAGGTCGTTCAGGCGATCGACGAGCTGCGCCGGTTTCAGCGCCTGGCCACCGTGGACCTCAACCGGCCGGCCGAAGACACGAGGGTCGACGCGCAGCATCTCGCCGTGGATGCGGGCGTCGATCATTCGCGAAAAAATGACGTAGTAGTAGCCGAGGACCACGCACATCACGATGAGCGGTCCGCCCAGCCCGACGAGGAGAAAGAACTTCCATCCTCGCCGGCGCCGCGGCTTACGCGGGCGCGACGATGCGGGTCTCTTCGCGGAAGTGGCCGCGCTTACGGTGGTGGTCACGTCGTGCGCTATGAGCCGGAGCGTCTCACTCTAATCGCCGGCCGACGCTACAGAAGATATCGGCCGGATCGCCGAGCCGGCTTATCGCGTCTAATGGGGAGCTAACTGAACATTGTACACTCGGGGTTTCCTTTTCGTGGGCTCTTTTCCACCAACGCTGGAGGCTTCAGACATGTTGAAGGCCATCGGGATCGGCGCACTGATCGCGCTCGTCGCGTTCGGCGCCCCGCGGAATGCGGCGGCGCAGGCGCAGGCCGCCAACGGCAACATCGAAGGCACGGTCCACGACACGAGCGGCGCGGTTCTGCCCGGCGTGACGGTCACCGTGACGAACGTGGACACGGGAACCACGCGGTCGGCTCAGACAACTGCTGACGGCGTATACCGAGTGCCGCTGCTGCCACTGGGCCGGTACAAGGTTACTGCCGAGCTGCAAGGCTTCAAGACGTTCGAGCGCCAGGGCCTCACGTTGTCCGCCGGCCAGGTCGCGGTCGTCAACGTGGAGATGGCCGTCGGCAATCTCTCCGAAACGGTCACCGTGTCGGGGGAGTCACCGGTCGCCCAGCCAGGCAAGATCGATCTGGGTCGGACCATCGGCGAATCGGAAGTCCGGAACCTTCCGCTGGTGTCACGCAATCCCTACAACTTCGCCTTCCTCCAGACGAACGTGACGGGATACGAGAACAACGAGTTCGGCGTGCCCCGCATCAACGCGAATGGCTCGCAGATGCACACCAACTACCAGCTCGATGGGAATACGAATACCGAGAAGGATCGCGCCGGCCTGCGGATGCTGCCGATCTCCGAAGTGCTGGTGCGCGAGGTCAAGGTCATCACCAACGGCTTTGCCCCCGAGTTCGGTCAGACGACGGGAATGGTCTACAACGCCATCACGCCGTCAGGCACCAACGATCTGCATGGCTCGACCAGCTTCCGGTTCCGGCGGAATCCCATGTCGTCGAAACCGTTCTTCCTGTCGCCGACCGCACGCAAGCCAGACACTGAAGTCAACGACTTCACGGCGACGCTCGGCGGCCCGCTGGCCAAGGATAAGTGGCACTACTTCGGCGCCTACGAGTACGTCGATCGCAGCACGATCACCGGAAACCAGGTCATCACCGTGAACCCTGCGGCAGCTGACGTCCTCGGTATCACGCTTCCGCCCGACGGAGTGATCCCGTCGCACCAGAAAGTCAACTTCCTCTTCGGGAAGACCGATTATCAGATCAACTCGGCGAATCGCCTGTCGGGGCGCTACTTCTTCTTCAAGAACCTGTCACCATCGAATATCAACGCAGGTCTGACAACGACCGATCGCGCCACCGACTTCAACGACCGGATGGACTCGGCGTCCGTACAGCTCGTGTCGAGCATCGGAGCGACTAAGCTGAACGAGGTGCGGGTGCAGTACGCGCGGCGGCACCAGTTCCGAACGCTCGCGGCCAGCGCCGCGGACGGCCCGGCAATCACCGTGAATGGCGTGGCCCTTTTCGGCGGACCCCGCATCGGGGACAGCAACTCGGTTGGGTTCGACTTCACCCAGGGCATCTGGCAGGTCATCGATAACCTGACCTGGATTCGCGGCAGCCACAGCTTCAAGGGCGGCATCGACGCGCAGTTCATCGCCGACGATCGGGTGAAAGGGGAGCGGTTCCTTTATACCTTCGCCACGTCGGCCGCGTACCTCGCGGCGAAGAGCGGCGCGAATCCGTTCGGATACGTCAATCTGCAACAGGACTTCGGCGATCTGACCGTCAACTACGATTCGGCCTTCTACGGGCTGTTCATCCAGGATGACTGGCAGCTCAACGCCGACATGAAGCTGCTGTTCGGGCTGCGGTACGACATCTTCGACGTGCCGTCGGCGCGGACGTTTGCGCCGAACCCGTACTCTACCGACTTCACCGTCGACAAGAACAACCTCGCGCCGCGCGTCGGCTTCTCGTGGGCGCTCGATCACAGCGCGAAGACCGTCCTGCGCGCATCGACCGGCCTGATGTACGAGCCGCCGCTGCTCGATTTCTACGACAACGCGATTCTCAACAACGGCGACCCCCGGAGCTTCACGGTGACGGCTGCTGGTACGGACGTCGGCGCGCCGCCGTTTCCTAGCAGCCTGGCGTCGGCACCGCCCGGGTTCGCACTCTCCCGTCAGAACGTCACGGCTGTCGATCACGGGTTCCGCACGCAGTACGCCTGGCTGACGAACATCCAGGTGGAACGTGCGCTGCGGAACGACATGTCGGTGGCCGTCGGCTACGTCAACTCCACCGGTCGTAACCTGCCGGTGCTCATCGACGTCAATCTGATCCCGACGGGGCAGAGCCTCAGCGACGGCCGCCCGATTTACTCGAGCACCGCGCGAGTGGATCCGACGTTCAATCACATCAACGTCTTCCAGTCGATCGCCGATGCGTCCTACAACGCGCTGACCGTCACATTCACCAAACGGATGACGCAGGGTTGGCAGGCGCAGGTCGCCTACACTCTGGCGCGTGGCGTCGACAACGGGCCGCTGACGAGCACGTATGTCATCGGCAGCGGCGACGATCGGGTGTCGGATTTCTCGAACCTGGACCGCGACAAAGGCGTGACACCGTTCAATCAGACGCACACGCTCGGCGTGTCCTCCGTGATTGCGCCGTCGGTGTCCGGCGACGGTCTTGGGGCCGCGCTTCTCAACAACAACCAGCTTGGCATCGTCGTCCAGGCCAACAGCGGCCTGCCGTTCAACATCATCTCGAACCTGGACCTGAACGGCGATTCGTTCTTCAACGACCGTCCGCTGAGCATCGAGCGCAACGTCGGCCGCCTCGGCACAGTCTTCGATCTGGATCTCCGGTATTCGCGGTTCATACCGTTGTCCACAGGCCAGCGGATCGAGGCCTTCTTCGAAGCGAAGAATCTCTTCAACGTCGAGAACCTCGCGGGCGTGAACCGAACGGTCACGACCAACGCCGCTGGCCAGCCGAACTCTCCAATCTCGACTGACGGCGCCGATT
>DATAEK010000090.1:0-23116 GCA_036258055.1 Vicinamibacterales bacterium | reverse complement strand
TCTGGCTCGGGCTCGGGTCAGGGTCTACCGCGGCACAGACCGATCGGCTCGGACGCCTCACGTTTCCCGCCACAGGAAAGTCCGAGGCTGCCAGCCATTTCGTGCACGGCGTGCTGCTCCTCCACAGTTTCGAATACGACGACGCGCGCGAGCAGTTCCTGGCGGCGGAGCAGGCGGATCCGGCGTTCGTGATGGCCTACTGGGGCCAGGCCATGAGCCTCAATCAATCGATCTGGTGGCGGGTCGACCTCGATGGCGCTCGCGCCGCGTTGCGCAAGCTCGGACCCTCGACTGACGCGCGTCTGGCGAAAGCACCGACAGACCGCGAGCGAGGATATCTCGAAGCGGTGGAAGCGCTCTTCGGCGAGGGCGACAAATCCGCCCGCGATCGCGCGTACTCCGAGCGCATGGGCCGTCTCACACGCGACTTCCCGGACGATGACGAAGCGTCGCTCTTCTACGCGCTCTCGCTCCTCGCAGCGACAGAGGGCGTACGGGACGGCTCGACGTATCTTCGCGCCGCCGCGCTGGCAGAAAAGGTGTTCGCGAAGAATCCGCAGCATCCGGGTGCCGCGCACTACCTGATTCACTGCTACGACGATCCCGGTCACGCGCAGCAGGGACTTGCCGCGGCGCGCGCGTACTCGTCGATCGCCCCCGCCGCTCAGCACGCGCTGCACATGCCCTCACACGTCTTCTACGCGCTCGGCATGTGGGACGAGGCCGCGACGCTGAACGAAGCGTCAGCCGCGGCGGGTGACGAGCGGCTGAGGGCCAAGCAGCTCGGTGTCGAGGAGCGCGGGTTCCATGCCCTGCTCTGGCTCGAGTACGCCTACCTGCAGCAGGGCCGGCGCGCCGATGCGCGGCGCCTCGTCGAGACGATGGTGTCTGACAACGCGAAGAGCGGATCGCCGCGGACACGCCTGCATCTCGCGGCGATGCGGGCGGCCTGGATCGTCGACACGAACGGCGCGTCATGGCTCCCGCCGTCACCGGACCTGAAGGGACTCAATGCGGCAGTCACCGCGTCCGATCGGTTCGCGACCGGGTTCACGGCGGTGCGGACGGGCGACCTCGCGGTCGCGAAGCAGGCGCTCGACATGATGGCGCAGCCGCCCTCCTCGCATTATGCGAGTCCGCATCATCCGGGCGCGGCGCCGGCAACGATGGACGAGATCATGCGCGCGCAGGCGAACGTGATGCGGCTCGAGCTGGAAGCGCTGGTTGCGGCCGCGGAAAAGCGTCACGAGGACGCGGTCACCCTCGCCGATCGCGCCGCGGCGATCGAAGATTCGGTGACGTTCGAATACGGTCCGCCCGTCCCGGTGAAACCGGCGAACGAGCTGCGGGGCGAGTTGCTCCTGAACCTTGGACGTGCGGCGGATGCGCAGTCGGCATTCGAGCGCGTGCTCGCGCGCCAACCGCGGCGGGCGCTCTCGGTGCTCGGCCTCGCACGCGCCGCCGCAGCGGCAGGGGCAACAGGCGCGTCGAAGCGCGCCTACAAGGACCTGCGAGAGATCTGGCACGCGTCCGATGCCGATCTGCCTGAGCACGCGGAAGTATTCGGGGGCGGCCCTGGTCGAGCCGGACGCTATCGCTGATGTCCGGCTGAAGCCGGACGCCACTGCGGAGGTCCGGGTAAAGCCGAACACCGTGGAGGTCCGGCTGAAGCCGGACCCTACGGCTGGGGTGCAGCTGAAGCCGGACGCTACGAACCGGATCCCGCACGCCGCTCGTAAGCCGGACGCGGCGGGGTCGCGGGTTGCTCGCGCACGCGGCGCATGACCTCGTCGATCGCGCGATCGAGCTGCGGATCCGTGCCCTTCGCGAGCGCCGACGGGTCCTCGTCCACTTTGATGTCCGGCTCGACGCCGTGTCCCTCCGCGAACCACACGCCCTTCGGGTCGTACATCCGGAACGTCGGCACGGTGACGCCGCCGCCGTCCACGAGCGCCGGTGATCCGCTGATCCCGATGAGACCGCCCCAGGTCCGCGTGCCGATGAGCGGACCGAGCTTCGCTTCCCGAAAGTAGAACGGAAACGCATCACCACCCGATCCGCTCCAACCGTTGATCAGCATCACCTGCGGACCCGCATGGGCGACCGGCGGCCACTGCTGGCTCTCACCATCGCGGACGGCCCAGTACGCGAGCAGCGGCCGGTTGAGCAACTCGACGAAGCGATCCGGAATCTGACCGCCGCTGTTGAACCGCTCGTCGACGATCAGGCCGTCTTTCTTCCAGTTCGCGATGAACTGGCGCATCAGTTCGTTCTGCGCATCGACGCCGGTGCTCTGCACGTAGAGATACCCGATGCGCCCGCCGGTCGCTTTCTCGACCTGGGCGCGCCGTTCCTCGATCCAGGCGCGGAACCGCAGCTCGGTTTCGTCCTTCAGACACGTCACGACGGCCTGCCGCGCACCGTCGAGCGTCGGCTTGGCATTGACCGAGAGCACCACGGTTTTCTCGCCAAATCCCTGGAACGCCGCCCACGGATCGGCCTTGACGTCGAGGGGCACTCCGTTGACGGCCAGCACGTACTCGCCGGCCTTCACGTTCACGCCGGGCTCATCGAGCGGCGAGCGTGCGTCGGCATCCCACGGCCCTCCGCGCAGGACTCGCTTGATCCGGTACGCGCCGTGATCGACCTCCCAGTCGACGCCGAGCATGCCGACGGAACGCTGCGGCGCTTCCTCGAGATCGCCGCCGCCGCGGTAGGTGTGCGACGAATTGAGCTCGCCGATGAACTCACCGAGCACGAAGTTGACGTCCCAGCGCGTCACCGCGTCGCCGAGCAGTCCGGCGTAGCGATCGCGCAGCTTCGCCCAGTCCACGCCGTGCATGTTCGGGTCGTAGAAGAAGTCACGCTCGAAGCGGTAGGTGTCGGTGAACATCTGCCGCCATTCCGCGCGCGGATCGACAGGTGCCTCCATCTCGCTGGTCCGCATTGGCTTGTCGAGTTTCTGACCTGATTTCAGCTCGACGATCGCGTACTTGTCACCCTTCGATACGAACACCTTCTTCTGATCGAACGTCACCTCCAGACGATCCGAGTCCTCGAGCACCGTCTTCTCCTCGCGTTCCTCGAGATCGAAATACACGACCGGGTTCTTCTCGTCGCTCGATCCGGTACGGGGCAGGCGGCGGTAGACGAGCTTGCCCTTCACCGCCTGCAGATCGGCGTAGTTGCCCGGCTTGGGCGGGAGGACGACGGCGCGGAACTCGAAGCCGTCGAGATCGATGTTGACGTCAGCGGGAGCGGGAGGCCGCTTCTCTGCCGCGGCATCCGGCTTCTTCTCTTCTTCCTTTTCTTTCGCAGCGACGGCGGCCGGCGTTTCGGCATCGTTGCGCGCAGAAAGCGGCGAGGCGACATCCTTCCTCAACGTGACCGCAACGAGCCGCGTCGGATTCGGATAGGTCCAGCTGTTGTCGAATGTTCCATACACCGGCTCGTAGGTGCGATCGGAGGCGTAATACAGATACTTGCCCTCGGGATCGAACACCGGCATCCGATCGTTGAAGTACCCGGACGTCGCCTGGTGGAGCTTCGCGCTCTTCGCGTCGTAGAGCATGATCGCGGTGTTGCCGGACTTGACGTTACGGGCATACGCGATCCACCGAGAATCGGGTGACCACTGCAAGGTGAACGACTCGAGCGATCCGTGTGCGAGCTGGGCGGGCACTTGATCAATCTCCGTGTCGCGATTTGCATCGATGTCGTAGAGGTGTACCTTCATCGCCTGATCGACATAGGTGAGCTTCTTGCTGTCGGGAGACCACTGCGGCGGGTACCGGAAACCGGCGCCGAGCGACGTCACCTTGCGATCGGCGCCGGAGCCGTCCGCCGGCCTCAGCGTCAGCTCGTACTCACCGCTGCGATCGCTCCAGAACGCCAGCGTTTTCCCGTCGGGCGACCATCGGGGATAGCGGTCCGCGGTTCCGGAGCTGCGGGTCACGTTCACCACCGCGCCGTGCTCCGCCGGAACGGTGATGACGTCACCACGCGCCTCGAACACGGCACGCTGACCCGTGGGTGAAACGCTCGCCCAGTTGATGAGGGTGTCAACTTTCGCGGTTCGCGTGCGCAGCGTCCGCTCGTCGGTGACCACGCGGACGGGAACTTCGGTTTGTTTCTCCGTCTTGAGATCCAGCAGATACAAACGGGAGCCCGCCTGGAACACGATCGCGTCCGGTCCGATGGACGGGAAGCCGATGTCGAAATCGGCGAAATGGGTGACCTCGCGCATCTTGCCGCTCGAGACCTCGTAAGCCCAGATGTTGTTCCGCTCCTCGGCGCCGCGATCCGAGACGAAGTACATCGTGTCGCCGTGCCACATCGGCTGCGCGTCGTTGGCAGGATTCGTCGTCAGATTCTTCGACGCCATCGTCTTGAGGTCGAACATCCAGACATCCGGCGACCACCCGCCGCGATACCGCTTCCAGGTGCGGAAATCCTGCGACTGCGGCATGTAGGCGAACCGAGTGCCGTCGGCCGAGAACGTGCCGAACTCGCCGTACGGCACGACCAGCTTCTCCGGGAGCCCGCCGTCGAGGCCGACGAGATAGAACTGGTTGTAGCGCTGACGGCCGCTCTCGCGGGAGGAAGCGAACAGGATCCGTTTGCCGTCGGGATGCCAGCCGATCACACGGTCGGCGCCAGGGTGGTAGGTGAGACGCACTGGTTCGCCACCGCTCGCCGGCACCACGTACACGTCGATGTTGCCGTCGTATGACGCGCTGAACGCGATCTTGGCGCCATCCGGCGAGAACCGCGGGAACGATTCCTCGCCGAGCGGCGAGCTGAGACGCGTCGCCATGCCGCCGGATCTCGGCATCACCCAGATGTCACCGGCGTAGACGAACGTGATCTGAGTGGCAGAAACGTCCGGATAGCGCAGCATCCGCGCGTCGAGCTGCGCGAACGCGGAAGCCGCCGATCCAAGACTGAGGCACAGGGCGATGGCTGCATGACGCCAGCGAATCATGAGAACACTCCAAGGTTGTGAAGCAGGCGCACGTCGACGGCCGGACACTGCGGCCGGTCGAGAAGCGTAGTCACAAACGTAGCATGGCCCCGTCGGTACAAGGATGGGGTTGGGAGGAGACAGCGCGGGGAAGGTATGAAAGTGGGATCGCCATCCGCGGTCCGCCGCCCGCATCCCGAATGCGTGGACGGCGAACAGCGGACGGCGAACAGCGGACAGCGGACGCGGACAGCGAACGCTAGAACCTGTAGAACCCCCTAGAACCCTTAGAACCCTAGAACCCTTTGACCGGAGAAGTGCCCTATCCCCCGCACCGTGACGCGCTACCGATGCAGGGAATCGCGCGCAGGTACTCGTAGATCGCGCGCTGCTCCCGATCGCTCATCTTCGAGAACACCGGCCAGGGCATGACCTGGAGCAGGTCGTTGGCCTGGGAAGGCACGAACGGCGCCCGTCCCTTCAGGTCGGTTCCGTGATTCATCACCTGAAGAAACTGGTCGAGCGTCAACCCTGCCGGATTTCCCGCGGCATTGGGCGTCAGGTTGCGCGGCACGAACGGCCCGAACAGGTCGCCGCCCCCCGAGAGATACGTCGACTGGCTGATCTTCTCGGGCTGACCCAGGTGGGGATCGCCGCCGTCCTAGTATTGAGGGGTGCTGTGGCAGCCGGAGCAATCCCCCTGCGCGTTGACGATGTAGCTGCCCAGGCCCACGAGCGCCGGATTCAGGCCCTGCATGTTCAGTTGGACGGGTGCGATCCGCAGCCCGATGCGCCCCTTGGCCTCCTCGTTGTCGGCGCCTTGCCCTCGATCGTTCTGCCCAGCGATCCG
Organism: Vicinamibacterales bacterium; assembly: GCA_036258055.1. GTDB lineage: Bacteria > Acidobacteriota > Vicinamibacteria > Vicinamibacterales > 2-12-FULL-66-21 > DATAEK01. Next base: position 17,303 of record DATAEK010000090.1, on the reverse strand, counting down.
CACTCCGGCAACGAAGACGAGCACGCTGGCGATGGTGATGAAAAGCGCAGCACGTTTCATAGGACCCTCCCCTCCTGGAGGATTGTGTGGGAGCCGGAGTATAGGTTGTCCTATGGATGAGGTCAAACGGCCTCGGCTCGTCAGACTTCGTCAGCCGTCAGCCTTAGTCAGCTCGAAGCGCCCGAACGGGCTCGATAGAGGCCGCGCGGCGCGCAGGAATCAGGGCCGCGAGCCCGGCCGACACGACGAGAGCCAGGGCTGCCGCGTTGAGAATCACCGGATTGCGCGGGCTGACGTCGTACAGCTGACTGGAGAGCGCACGTCCCGTCGCGAGCGCGAGCGGGATGCCGATGAGCAGGCCGCAGGCGATCTGACGCAGCGTACCGGCCAGAACCCACCTGATCACACGTCCGCGATCCGCACCGAGCGCCATGCGAATGCCGATCTCGCCGGTCCGCCGCGTGACCGTGTACGCCGCCACGCCGTACAACCCGACGCACGCGAGAATCAACGCGAGGATGGCGTAGAGCATCGTCAGACGCGCCATCAGCCGCTGCTGGTTGAAGTTCCGGCCAAGCTGCTCGTCGAGCGTCACCAGCCCGAGCAGCGTCAAATCAGGATCGATCTCCGCCAGCGTCTGCCGGACCGACGCTTCGAGGTGATCCGATCGTCCACTCATTCGCAGCTCGATGTCTCGAACGTAGGTGGATCGGGTCTGCGCCGAGCCGTCCGATGCGTCGCGCTGAGCGACGGTCTGCAAGAGCGGAAGGAAGAACGTCGGCCATGCCGGCTCGTTCGCGCGTACGTATTTGGTGTCTTCGACAACGCCGACGATCTCGAAGTCGTTGCTGTGACTCGCGTCACCGATCCCCAGATGCTTGCCGAGCGGATCGCCGTCCGGAAAGAACTTGCGCACGAACGCCTGGTTCACGACGGTGACACGCGGCGAGGCTGGTGTGTCCTGTTCACCGATCGAGCGGCCTCGGACGAGCCGGGTGCCAAGCGTTTCGAAGTACCGTGGACCGACGCGGTTCCACGAGGCCGAGTCCTCTCGCGACGGATCGTTGGAGCGTCCCTCGATGCTGATACCCGACGACCAGTTGTCACCCCGCATCGGACTGTAGAGCGACAGGCTCACGCTCGTGATACCGGCAATCCCGCTGAGGCGGTCCTCGAGTTGACGATACAGTGCCGGCAGCTGCTCGGGCCTGTAACCCGCCAGCACCGGGTTGATACTCGCCACGAATCGTCCAGCGCTCTCGAATCCAAATGACTGGTGCTCGAGCCGTCGCAGGCTCTCCGTGACGAGCCCGGCCGACACCAGCAGCACGACGGACAGCGCCGCCTGGAGCACGACGAGTACCTGACGCGCAGCCGCCGATCGCCCCGCCGTCGATCGCCCTGCGCCACGCAAGGCTTCGATCGGATTGGCTCTCGACGTAATCCACGCCGGTCCGGCGCTGAACACGACGCCGGTCAGAAGCGACAGCATCAGAGCGAACGCCAGAACCGGCAGCGAGGGCTGCGGATCGACGGGTACGGCCGGCGCGCCGTGAAACGCGAGTGTCAGGATCACGCGCGTCAGGAGGTACGCGACTCCGATGCCGGCGGCACCGCCGGCAACGCCCAGCAGCACTCCCTCAGTGACCGTCTGCCGCACGAGACGGGACGGCGAGGCGCCGAGCGCCGCCCGGACGGCGAGCTGCCCGTGATTGGCGCGCGCGAGCAGCAGGTTCGCGATGTTCGCGCACGTGATCAGCAGGACGAGACCGGACACGAGTGCCAGCGCGCGCAGGCCGTCAGCGTAGCGGCGCTGCATCAAGCCGACGCCCCGGCTCGCCGAGGCAATAGTGATCGTCTGCTGAGGAATGCGATCGCGAAACCGTTCGGGCACCTCTCCGCGATCAGTCAGCCATTGCTGCAGCAGCAAGGTCGCTCGCGCTTGAACCTTCGACACCTGCGTCGTCGGGTTCAACCTGCCAACGACGTACAGCCAGTTCTGGGTCGCGCTCGCCAGCAACGAGTTCTTCTGCCGAAGGATTGGCTCGATCGCCAGCGGCAACCACACGTCGGGGGCGTCGGGGCGCAGCGTGTCGCCGAAGAACGCCGGCGTCGTGACGCCGACAACGGTTGCCGGCAGTCCGTTGATTGTGAACGCGGAACCGATGACGGCTGGATCGAGGTGATAACGTTCCTGCCACGCCCGATAGCTCATGACCGCGACAAATGGTGCGCCCGCCCGATCGTCCGTCGCCGCGAGCAGCCGGCCAATCGCCGGGCGGACACCAAAGGTCTCGAAGTAGTTGCCCGACACGAGCTCGCCGGCAAGCGGCAGCGCGGCGCCTGGCGACCCGGCGCGACGAACGCTGAACAACGTGGTGCGCGCCTCGAACGCGGCGAGGTCGACGAACTCAGGCAACTGCGAGCGGAACCGCTCGTATAACGGATACGCAAAGATGGAGTAACTGCCTTGAAAGCCGCTCACCACGCAGCAGTTGCCGCCGTCGCCAAGCCGGTAGAGCTCGTGGGGCCGTTCGACCGGCAGCGGCCGGAGCATGACCGCTTCGACCAGCGTGAAGATCGCGGTGTTGGCGCCGATCCCCAGCGCCAGAACGACGATGGCGATCGAGGTGAATCCAGGTTGGTTGATGAGGGCGCGGAGCGAGACGCGAAGGTCTTGTCGAAGTCTGTCCACGTGCCTGCCTCCGGCACTTAGACGGAACGCTTCCGACAAGCGTTCGCGGCGCCGCCGAACGTCGTGCCGGGCGAATGCGCGTCACGGCTCGATCGGCCACAATCTCGGGACAAAGAAAAAGGGCGGCGCGTCTGAACGTGCCGCCCTTGACTGATTCGCGTTGGCTGAGCCTACCAGCGCGGCTCGCGCCGGCCGCCGCCGCCCTTGCCACGGCCGCCGCCGAACCCGCCACCACCGCCCCCTGGACCCTGCGTCTTGGGACGGGCTTCATTCACCGTCAAGTTACGTCCCTGGAACTGATAGTTGTGCAGCCGCGTGATCGCGTTCTGCGCGTCGGCATCCGAGGCCATCTCGACGAAGGCGAAGCCCCGCGCGCGGCCGGTAGCCATATCACGCATCACGCTGACGCTCTCGACCGTTCCCGCGCTGGCGAAAAGCTCCTGCAGGTCCTGTTCGCCCGCCTGATACGGCAGGTTGCCCACGAAAAGTTTACGAGCCATTGTTCTGTCAGTCTCACTTCTGCCCCGAGCCCAGGGCGTTTCACGACGTGGAAGGTGGATCGATCGTTGATGGATTGAGCTGTGCTAAGCGAACACGTTCTGCGGGAGAAGCGAGTCTATCGGCTCGGTTCAGCCTTGAGCGGCTCGAGCAGGATGGCTGTCGTCCACCTGACCGAAGCAGTATACCATGCACGCCAGAGCGCACTTTGCGGCGGAAACCGGTCACCGATGACGGTGGGCCGAGCTCGTCGCGCTCGTGTCAGAGATGGATCAGCACAGGCATAATCGGGTATGAATTTCGACGGGCTGGCGGGCCGAATCCCGTGACAGTCCGCCAAACTCTTCCATGCACCGCACGACGGCTTCGGAGCCGGGCAGAACGGTTGCATCCGGGCTCGACATGGCGCGACACACGCAGACAACGACAACAACGCGACCCACTGCCATCAAACGGCGATCAGTTCCGGACGCGGACAGCCCGCTGATCGACTGGCGCGAGCCCGAGCGAAATACCCACGTGCTCGACTGGCGTGAACGCGCGCACGATTTTGGGCTCGTCCCGGTCAATGACGGCGACGAAGGGGAGACCGTCGACGTTCAGCCTCCCGAGCGACTGCTCCACGAAGAAGAGGAGGAAGCCTTCGAGGACCAGCACATCGAGGACGACGAGCGGGACGAGGACGACGACGAAACCCCGGACTCCGATCTCTCCCGCGAAGATCTCGACATCGTCCGCCTCTACCTTCGGAGCGTCGGCAAGCGGCGGCTGCTGAAGCCACAGGAGGAGCAGGAGATCGGCCGGCGCATCGAAGTGGCGCGCGGCGAGCTCCAGTCGGCGCTCGGCGCCATCCCCTGCGCGCGGCGGACGCTGTTGGGCATGGTGGATCACATCCGGCAGGGAGCGCCGGCGGCCGAGCTGATTCTGCTGCCCGACGGCGGCGAGCTGAAACCGGACAACATTGCGCCCGTTCTGGAGGCGTTCGCGAAGATCCAGCGGATCCACAATCGCGTCAAGGAGTGCCACCGCCGCTGCGAGGATCGGCGGTCGACGACGGCCACGCGCGCGGACTTCCGGCGGGAGATCGCAAAGGCCCGCGAGACGATCGGAGGCCTGCTGGCTTCGTTGCCGCTTCGTCCCGCGCTCGTGGACGACATCGTGGCCAAGGTCCGTGAGGTCAAAAAGGGGTTCGAAGATCTGGAGGGCGTCCCAGCGGCCGCTCGTACGGCTCAACGACGCGCGCTCGAGGACCGTACGGGTCTCCCGCGGCGTCAGTTCCTCGAGCTCGCGGGCCGTGTCCTGGAGAAGGAGGCGGCCATCCTCGACGCGAAGCGCGATCTCCTCGAGGCGAATCTCCGGCTGGTTGTTTCGATCGCGAAGCGGTACTCGAACCGGGGGTTGTCGTTGCTCGACCTGATTCAGGAGGGCAACATCGGGCTGATGAAGGCGGTCGACCGATTCCAGTTCAGGCGCGGCTTCCGGTTCTCCACCTACGCAACGTGGTGGATCCGCCAGGCAATCGGCCGCGCGGTTGCGGACTACGGCCGCACGATCCGACTGCCCGTCCACGTCATCGAATCTCTCAACAAGTTGATGCACGCACGCCGGACGCTCGCGGGAGAGCTCGGACGTCCACCGCGCCCCGAGGAGCTCGCCGAACGCGCAGAGATGCCGGTCAGTAAGGTGGAACTCCTGCTCGACGCGGCGAAGCTTCCGGCGTCACTCGAAACGCCGATCGGCGATTCCGAGGAAACGAAGCTTGGCGACATGCTCCGCGACCTCGAAACCCGGTCGCCCGAGGAATCGGCGATTCGCAGCGACATGGCGAACGAAGTCGAGCGCGCCATGGCAACGCTCACCGACCGGGAAAAGGAAGTGATGCGCCTGCGCTACGGGCTCGGAATGGAACGGGAGTACACGCTCGAGGAGATCGGGCGGCGTCTGTCAATCACGCGCGAGCGTGTCCGCCAGATCGAAGCCAAGGCGGTCGCGCGGATGCGCGCCGCGCGCGGACGGGCGGCCTAACAGCCGTTGCTGAAGCAGCGGCAACGGCGCGTCGGACTGAGACATTCCGGCGGCGGCGGTGATTGTCGCGATCGTGGCAAACAGCGCCAGTCGTCCGAGAACGGCGGGAACCAGGGGAATCAAACGAGGAGTGAGCGTCACGTGATGACCTCCCGCGAGAGCGGTCGGCTCCGATCGAGCTTCACACGCCGAGACGATGCACGATTCGACCGGCCTTGATGACCAGGACCGGGCACGCGAGGGAACGAACATCGTCGAGTGGATTCCCCAGCACAGCGATCAGATCGGCGCGAAGGCCCGGCGCGATCGTGCCGCGATCCGTGAGTCCGCACACCGTCGCGGCGTCCCTGGTGACGGCGCGGATGGCGCGCGCCGGGGTCGCGCCGAATGCGGTCAGCCGCGTGACGTCGAAGGCCAGGCAACCGTGCATACTGTCGGTGCCCAGGGCGACATCCACGCCCGACTGCAGGATTCGCCGCCACGTCTCGCCGATGCGTGTGCGGACCTCGCGAAGCTTCGCGATGATCTCGGGACGGCTCGCATCGCCGGCTTCGACACCGGCCGGATGCTCCGCGATCGAAAAGGTTCCGACAATCGCGAGACCGCGGCGAGCGGCCTCTTCGATCAGGCGCTCATCGAGGAGAGCGCCGTGCTCGATCGTGTCCACGCCGTTTTCGATCGCCAGCTTCGCGCCGACTCCCCCGTGCGCGTGTGAGGCAAGCTTGAGCCCGTGGCGATGCGCAGCGTCGGCGGCGGTTCGAATCTCGCGATCGGTGAACGGACAATCACCCTGAGACGAGGCGACGCTGGATACGCCGCCGGTCGTGAAGATCTTGATCAGCCCTGCTCCGCGCGACGCGTTGGCGTTTACAAGGCGCTTGATGTCATCGACAGTCGACACGGACGTCAGCGCGTGGCCGTGCCCACCGGGCTTGGCCAGCTGCACGCCTGCACACACGAGATCCGGCCCGAGGGAGCGTCCGCCGGCAATCTCGTCACGGAGACGGAAGTCGACGTCCAGCTCCTGCCCCATGATCCGCATCGTCGTCACACCCGACGTCAGATCTGCGAGCACGTTGGCCCGAGCGGCGGCGAGCTGTTCCTCGACCGGCCGCTTCATCTGATCGATTTGATTGCCGCACGCCGGCAGGACCGAGACGTGGGTGTGCGCATCGATCAGCCCCGACAGCAGCGTCGTGCCCGGCAGCCGCATGACCGGAACCGTGTCGTCAGCGAGCCAGGTGTCGACCGAGACGATGCGGTCGTCGTCGATGAGCACGACGGCCTTTTCGGCGCCGTCGGATCGGCCGGTGAAAACGCGGTCGGCTTCGAGCGCGAGTTTCATGATCATCCGGGGGGCTTCGCCCCGCCGGACCCCCCATCGCCGTCGCTCGCGGGGCCCCATCGCCCCGCTCCGCTCCGGCGTGCGCGCCTGCGGCGCGGCTCGCTACCACTTGCTTCTAACCAGGGGCTTAGCCCCGCCGGACCCCCATCGCGCCTGCGGCGCGCCTGAATTCTGCCGGGGCCTCGCCCGCCGGACCCCATCGCGATGCCTTTTCTAGAGAAGCACCTTTCCGGGCTTCTTACCGGTCAACTTGCCATCGACGAGCACGGGTACGCCGTTGACCACCAGGTGCGCGACGCCGCGGGCAACGGGAAACGGATCATTCGGATCTGATTCGGCGGGCGTCGGATAACTGTAAGCGTCCGGATCGAAGACCATCACGTCCGCCACTTTGCCCTTCGCCAGGACACCGCGGTCCTTGAGACGGAAGTGCTCGGCCGGCAGCTGCGTCGAACGGCTGACCGCTTGTTCGATCGACACGCCGGCGGCTTTCGCCTGTCGGAAGTAACCGGGGAACGCCCCGCGCCGCTGATGCTCGTACCAGCCGTACGGCTCGTCCATGTCCACGGGAATCGAGTCCGAGCCAGGTCCGAAGCGGGCGTGCGTTGTCCAATGACCCGCGGGTAACACGTCTTCAGGGTTGCCTTGACGTCCTCGTCCGGCGCGCCCGCCGCCCTCGCCCTGTCCGCGGGCCTCGCGTCGATCGCCGTCGAACGCGAACACCACGGGATTGTTCTCATCGAGAATCAGCTCGACGTAGTAGTCATTGGGATCTTTCTGTCGTGCTTGCGCAAGCGCGGCGATCGATTGCCCCACGTCCGCAGTGTGCGCGGGAGTCAACGCACGCACGATGACCACCTGACTCTTGTCGTTGTTGAAGAAGCTCACGGTCCGGCAGATCTCGGCGCGTGTCTTGGGATCGCGCAGCAGCCCCCTGAGCTGCTCGTCCGAGTCGTCGAAGACGCCCGGGTAGAAGACCATAAGCGCTTCGACCATGCGATTCGAGGCGCGCCGATGGCTCGTCGACTGTGGGATGACATCCGCTGCGGAAACGACGCCGCGTCGGTTGGTCTCCGTGACCAGATCGAGCTGCGCCTTCGTCCGGCCGCCGAAATGCGAGAACTGGATCCGGCACCCGGCTCTTTCGCCGATGTCGGCGCATTCGAGCGCGCCGCTGGGTCCGCCGCGCAGATGCGACGCGTAGACCTTGTTGTGCTTCGTGAGGAGCTTCGACACGCGCACGAGCTCGTCGGTCTTGGCGTAGAAGCACGGGCGATACGCGAGACCCGTGGACATGCCGACCGCGCCCTGCTCGAGACCGGTCTCGACGATCCGTTCGATTTCCTTGAATTCGTCTTCGGTGGGCGGCCGATCGAAGCCACCGTGCATCGCGCCCCACCGAATGCCGCCATAGCCGAGCAGAACGGCACTGTTGATAGTCGCCCCGATCCCGGCAATCGTCTTCGCGTAACCGTCCACGCCGTCCCAGTCAATTTTCATCTGACTGCGCTTTCTCGAGATCAACGCTTCGCGCCACCAGTACTCGAGGACCGTCTTCGCGTGATACGGCGTGACCGAGTGCCCGCAGTTGCCGTTGACGATCGTCGTCACGCCCTGGCGGACGAACTTCTCGAGGACCGGATCCGCGAGCATCAGGATCTCTTCGTGGGTGTGGGGATCGATGAAACCGGGGCAGACGTAGCTGCCCTTCGCGTCGATCGACTGCCGTGCGGCACTCGCCGGGATGTCGCCGATGTCGACGATTCGCCCGTCGCGAATGCCGACCGAGGCGTTGATCGCCGGAGCGCCGGTACCGTCGATCACCCGTCCGCCGCGAATGACGACGTCGAGCTGCGGACCGGACACCTGAATCGCGCCCAGTCGGTCGGGCACGCCGACGACCAGCGCCGAGGCCCCGCCCCACAAGGTGGTCCTGAGGAATTCCTTGCGCGTCATGCGGATGGTCATGATTCCTCCTCTTAGTGCTCGCGGGGCCCCACCCCCGCTCGCCTACGCGCTTCGCGCGACGGCCTTCGGCCTGTCCGCCCGTCGCCGACGGGCGGCCTACCGTCCGACCGCCGGGCCCCCTCCCGCTCGCCTACGCGCACGTCGTGGTCGGCCGCAGCCGCAGGCGCTGCTGATTCCACCGCTCTGTCTCGCTCACGGACGAACCCGGCACGGCCTCGTTTGGCGTCAGACGATGACCTGGTCTTTCCGCGGTTTGGGAAACGTGCGGCGGCTTTGCACCAATCCCTGGTCCGCCAGCGATTCGGCCGTCTTCAGCGCGCACCGCGCCGGGTTGACCGTCGGCAGGCCGCACTCGCGCGCCAGCCATTCAGCGAGCCCGAGAAACGCGAGGCTCATGCAGCCGAGGACAATCACGTCCGCGTCGCGCGTGCGTACCAGCTGGGCGGCGCCGTCGGACACGCGGCGCATCACGGTCGCCTGGTCGTTTTTCAATTCGAGAACCGGCACGTCGATCGCCACGGCGCCCGCGTAGCGCAAAGACAGGCCCATCCCGCGCACGAGCTGATCCAGCAACGGCACGACGCTGTCGAGGATGGTGATGACGCCGACGCGGCCGCCGAGCTGGGCGGCGAGATGAAAGGACGCCTCGAACGGTCCCACGACCGGACAATCGAGGATTTCGCGCAGGGCCGCGAGACCCGGATCGCCGAAACACCCGACGATCACCGCATCCGGTTGGCGATCGCCGATCCGGCTGCGGACGGCGGCAATCATCGGCGCCACGCACAACGCCTCCTCGGCCTGGCCTTCAATCGACGGCGGCCCACCCGGCGCGTCAGCGACGTCGACGGTCACGCCCCGCGCCGCCCACGACTGCAGCAGCCCGCGACGGCGATCGAGCTCGGCGACGCCGAGCGGTCCCGCGCTGAGGTCTCCCGGGATCTGGTAGAGGATGTTCATCCGTTCCCCGTTTCGCTGTCAGCAGTCCGATGGCGCAACTCGAAGCGCGACCTTGCCGAAGAATTCCCGCCGCTCGAGCATCCGGAGCGCGTCGTGAATCCGCTCGAGGCCAATCGTCGCGTGGACGACCGGCTGCAGCCGTCCTGATGCCAGGAGCGACACCAGGTCGCGGAACTCCGATCGCGACCCGAGCGGCGCACCGAGGATGCGGCGGTGCTGCTGGTAAATCTCGCGGATGCTGATACGGGGGACGTCGCCCGCGGTCGCGCCGCAAATCGCCATCCGGCCGAAGGGAGCGAGCGCGGCAATCGTCTCGCGCCAGGTGGCGCCGCCGACGCAATCGATGGCGACATCCACGCCGCGGCCTCGCGTCAGCGATTTCACCCGCGCAGCGATCGGTTCCTGGGCATCGATCGTCTGGGCGGCGCCGATCTCGATCGCTCGCTGTGCTTTCCGGTCATCGCTGACCACGGCGAGAACGCGGCATCCCGCGAGTCGGGCGATCCGGATTGCGCCGGTACCTACTCCACCCGAGGAGCCGACGACCAGGACCGTCTCGCCGGGCTTGATTTCTGCGACCGTGACCAGTGCGCGCCAGGCCGTGAGCCAACTGCCACCCGCACACGCCAGCGCGTCACCTTCCAGGCCGGCGGGAGCGGCTTCGAGATTTCGCGCCGGCACGAGCACGAACTCGGCGTGGCTGCCCCAGCACTGCTCGCCAATCACACCGTAGGTCTCACACGCGGACGTTTCGCCCCGCAGACACCATTCGCATCCACCGCAATACAAGCCTGGATAGACGACGACGCGATCGCCGTCGCGCCAGCCGCGGACCCCCGATCCGGTTGCGGCAATCGTTCCCCACGCATCGGCACCGTTGACGTGCGGAAGCGGCGGACGTGGACGGATACCGGGACCGGTCAGGTTCTCGAGCGCGAAGAGGTCCTTGCGGTTGAGCGTGGAACCCTCGACGCGCACGAGCACATCGTCCGGGCCCGGGCGCGGAACGGCCACATCATCGAGGCGAAGACTCGTGTCGACACCGCCGTAACCAACCTGCACCGCCGCTCGCACGGATCACGTCCAGGTCGACACGCGCGTTACAACACGAACCCGAGACGATCCCGGATCGCGTCGAGCGATTGGTGATTGAGGCGGGACGCGAGCCGCCAGAAAGTGGCTGGGTGCGCTTCGAGGGCGGCGGCGTGCTCGTCCCACACACGGTTGCTGACCACTACTGCCGCGTAGCGCGAGCGCGCCAGCCGCGCCAGCGAGCCCACGTTTTCCACGGCCTTCACATCGACCTGGAACTCGCGCTCCTTCACGCGATCGAGCAACGCGTCGATCGCGAGCAGCGTCCCCTGCTCTTTCAGGCTGCTGGCATAGAAGAGCAGGAGCAGCGACGATCCGAGCGGCAGGCTCCGGATGCGCTCGATGAACGCCGCGTCGTAGTCCCAGGACACGGGGTAGATCCCGCGCGTCCGCCCATCCAGGATGCGCCGCACGTCGGCGAGGTAGTAGTAGTCGACGAGGACCTGCGTATCGGCGGTCACGCTGGTGCGGTAGCGCCGCAGCTTCGTCACCGACATCGCGCGGACGTGCACGCCAAGCGCCTGCTGAATCTGGTCCCCGAGCTCCCGCGCGAGCACCTCACTCGAATCGATGCACAGGATCCGCGGCGCCCGGGCATCGTCTTCGAGCAGGCGTTGATGGAGGATGCGCGCGAAGGTGACGGGATCGAGACCCTCGCTGCGCAGCTCAGCGAGCACGCGCTGAATGAGCGCCTCCGCCTTTTCGGTCACCCGGCCGTTGGCCCGCGCCTGCCCGGTCACGACGGCGCCCTTGCCGTGGATGATCCGCACGAGACCGGCGTCCTGCAGCTGTTGATAGGCTTTTCGCACCAGCATCCGGCCGACGCCGAGCTCATCCTCGACGTTCCGGATCGACGGCAGGAGATCTCCCGGCCTGAGCTTGCCCAGTGCGAGCGCCACTTTGACCTGTTCTTCGAGCTGGACGTGCGCGGGGATGCGGGCGGCGGCGTTGTAGTGAAAGAGGTGCATGGCCGGCGCGTTCCCGCGACTGTTATGTTTTCGTGACACTGCTTCTAAACCTAAACGCCCCGCGTTGTCAATGAGGTCGCCGCCGGCGGGCCGGCCGGCGCATCCTCAAAGAAGATGGCGAGGTTCTCGGCGGGCGTCGGCCGGGTCACGCGGCTGACGAGGATGAACGTCACGGCGCTCACGGCGACACCCACTTCGGCGGCGTCGATGCCGTGTCGGGCGAACCCCCGCTGGAACGTGAACGTCCAGAGGAGGCAGCCGGTAAAGCCCGCCACCATGCTCCAGATCGCACCTTCCCGTGTTCCCCGCCGCCAGTTGAGGCCCAGCACGATGGGCACGAAGAAGAAGCTGGCAATGAACTTCGCCTGCTCGACCACGATCGCCTGCACGTCGCCGAACTTCCGCGTGGCGAACCAGAACGGGACCAGGCCGAGCGCCACGATCGAGACCCGATTGACCGTGAGCAGGCGGCTCTGCGACGCCTGCGGGTTGACCAGCCGCTTGTAGAGATCGTGCGCGAAAGCGCCTCCCGTCACGAGCAGGATCGAGTTCACCGTGGACATGATCGCCGACATCATGGCGACGAGGAAGAGCGAACCGAGGAGCGGCGACATCACCGTCGATGCCATGATGCTCGACGCCTGATCCGCCGAGGGCAGATACGGGAACAGGCCTCGCATGCCGATGCCGAGCACCATCACACTGGCCCCGATAAGAGCCTGGGCCGCCATCGAGATGCCGATGGCGTACCGGATCGTCGAGACATCGCGCATCGAGTAGTAGCGCGTCATCTCGTACGGCGCCGCGGCAATTGAGAGCCCGAACGCCATGCCGAACGCGAGCAGCTCGTGGCCACCGAACCACCAGCCGGTCACGCGAGGATCGATTGACCCCACGTACTCGCCGAGCGCCGTGAAGCCCCCGCCAAGCCATATGACGACGGGAACCGCAACAATGAGCGCGAGCACCATGATCAGAGTCTGAACGAACTCGATGTAGGAGCTCGATCGGACACCGCCCAGCACGGTGTAGAAGCCGGTGCTGAGGAGGAGCGCGGCCATGGCCCACAGCGGAGCGATGCCGAACACCGCTGACGCGATCTCGCCGACGGCCTGAAACTGCGCGGTCAGGTAGATGGTGTAGGTCAGGATGATGAGCGCCGCCGAGAGCGTGCGCGCGCCTTCACTCGCGAACCGCTTGCCCACGTAATCCGCCACCGTCAGCGCGCCGAAACGGCGCAGCTTCGGCGCGACGAAGATCGCCGAGATGATCCATCCGGTCCAGAGGCCGAACCAGATCCAGATCCAGCTGACGCCAGTCTGATAGTGACGCCCCAGCGTACCGACGTAGGTGCCAGCGCTGATCTGCGTGGCCGCCAGCACCGCGCCGCCGACCCAGGGTCCAATCGAACGGCCGGCCGCGAGGAAATCTTCTTCGGTCTCCGTCTTGAAGTAGCCCCAGATCGAGACGCCGAGCACGATTGCGAGATACAGGCCGGTGACGACGAGCAGGACTGGAGATCCGAGGGTCATCGGCCGCTGCGGTGACGGTCACGGGCATCCGCCGCGAACGCCCAGACGAAATAGCCGGCTATCCAGACGACGGCCATCAGGAAGAAGCCGTAGAAGCTCCAGCCGAACCCCATCTCACTAACTCCCTCGCACCGCGGCCGGCGGGCGCCGGCGACGTCGTTCCCGGAGGACGACCCATACGAGACTCGATCCGAGCAGTACGACGGTCGTCGCCACGTCCATGACGCGCGTCACGTCCCATCCGGTCAACGCTGATCGGGTTTCTCCCGCGCCGACGTACGGGACCCGCACGAATGCGGGGATGTGGGACAGCGACGACGAACCGCGCGACTCGGCGCGTTGAAGGGGTGGCAGCGTGCTGCCGGTGATGGACGCGCCAGCCGGCCACTCGACCTCGAACCTGACCGTGCCCGGCCGTCCGTCGGTTGGGACGGCAGGCAGCCAGATTGGACACCGATACGCCCACGCCGGCGCCTGCGTCACGCGATAACGCAGCGTGGTGCTCTGCGTTCCAGCAGCTTGCAACTGCGCCGAAAAGACGGTCGTCTTGCCAGACTGCCGGAGATCCGACGCGGGCACTGCCGCGCCGTTCGCGACCGAGAGCTCGACCTTCGTGCCGTCGAACGTCTGAAGCGTGAAGGGAACTGGTCCTGGCCGATCCGTTTGAATCGTGTAGGCGGCGTCGACGTCACACGACGTGGGGGACGTCAGGACGACGTGGACCTGCGCGCCGCGGACGACCGTCGCCGCCGCGACGGGTCCGGCCACGCCGCACGCGAAGAACGCGAGCCCGCACAACTCGACCGCCGCGCTGGGTCTGCAGCTCAACAGGCGGACGATCGGCGGCCTCCAGCCATGGTGTTAGCGAACTGTAACAGGCCTGGACGGAATGGTAAATGGCAAAGGGCAAATGGTAAATGGCATGGGCCATGGGTCATGGGCCAGGGGCGCTGAGCCAGGGTCAGAGTCGGGCGTGCTGCGATGGTGTTTGAAAACTGCCGGTTGCTGAATCAGCAGCGCCTGCGGCTGCAGCCGAGCACGAACGTGCGAGGCTGCGCGAGCGACAGCCTTGAGCCGTTGCGAACCGCGGAGCGGTGAGCAACTGCGGCGGGGGTGGGGTCCCCGCCGCCGTGAGGACTGTCGGGCCCGCGGGCACTGATAAATGCTGACTGAAGGCCGATAACAAGCGGTTAGACCGGCCGTGTCCGGCGTCCCGAACGCCGACGTATGCTGGTGCGGATGGAAAGGGTGCGTTGGGGGATCGTCGGGTGCGGCGAGGTCACCGAGGTCAAGAGCGGGCCGGGGTTTCAGAAGGCGCGCAATTCGGCGCTGGTCGCGGTCATGCGACGCGACCGCGCGAAAGCCGAGGACTACGCGCGACGGCACGGTGTGCCGCGGGTGCACGGGAGCGCACAAGCGCTCGTCGATGACCCCACCGTGGACGCGGTGTACATCGCGACGCCGCCGTCGAGTCACTGTGAGATCGCGCTGGCAGCCGCGGCAGCCGGCAAACCCTGCCTGGTCGAGAAGCCGATGGCGCTCAACCACGGCGAATGTGTGCGGATGGTCGAGGCGTTTCGTGCGGCGCGCCTGCCGCTCTGGGTTGCGTACTACCGGCGGGCGCTGCCCCGATTCCTGCTGGTCCGGCAGTTGCTGCGCGACAGCGTTATCGGACAGGTGACGTCCGTGCACGTCGAGGTGCTCGATCACCTTGCTTCCGGTGATCAGGCACGCGACTGGCGCTTCGACCGTCAGATCGGCGGCGCCGGACTCTTCTTCGATCTCGCCTCGCACGGCTTCGATCTCGTCGATTTTCTGGTCGGACCGATCACAGAGGTGGCCGGCTTTGCCATCAACTCCGGTGGCGCGTACGCGGCCGAGGACGTGACTGGCGCCACCTTTCAGATTGGCCCGCGAACGATTGGTACCGGCATCTGGAACTTCAATACGGCCCGCAAACGCGACAGCCTCACGCTCATCGGTTCCAAGGGCGAGATCCGCACGTCCCTGTTTGCCGACGATGACGTCTTCGTGCGAACGGAAGACGGTGAAACGACCCATCCCGTACGTAATCCGCCGCACGTGCATCAGCCACTGATTCAGACGATCGTCGACGAATTGCTCGGACGAGGACGGTGCGAATCCACCGGAGAGAGTGGGGCAAGGACCTCGTGGGTGCTGGATCGATGTGTGGAGGGGTATTACGGGTGATGATTGTCGGGGCTCGGGACTCGGAACTCGGCGCTCGCAGGTGAGGTCGTGCTGGGCTGTCGGTGAAATGGAAACAGGGGTCGAATCAGCAGCGCCTGCGGCCCGAGCGAGGCGCGAAGCCGCCGAGCGAGAGCGCGCGGGGGTGGGGCCCCGCGCGCGGTGAGAAATGCTGACTGAATGCCCGTAGCCAGCTCTGTGTGCGCCGAGCGCCGAGCGCCGAGAAAAGCGGACCGCGGACCGCGGCAAGAATCAGAGATTCAGACACACCACCCGCGTCTCGGTCATCTCCTGAATCGCGAAGCGGACCCCCTCACGCCCGACGCCGCTGTTTTTGGTGCCGCCAAACGGCATCACGTCGAGGCGATAGTCGGTCGAATCGTTGACGATCACGGCGCCGACGGCGAGCCGGCGGACTGCGCTGAACGTGTCGCGCAGGCTCTCGGTGAAAATCGCCGCGTGCAGGCCGTAGCTGACTGCGTTGGCGCGATCGATCGCCTGATCGAGCGACGAAACGCGGTACAGCGAGACGACAGGACCGTACGCCTCGTCGCGATCGAGGCGCGTGCCGCGCGGCACGTCCTCGAGCACCGTCGGCCACAGCACGGCTCCGTCACGGCGCCCGCCGACCAGCACTCGCGCCCCGTGGCTCGCCGCCTCCTGGATCCAGGATTCCAGCCGCCGGGCCTGCCGCTCGTTGATCATCGCGCAGACGTCGGTCTCCTCGTCGAGCGACCAGCCCGATCTGAGCCGCCCGGTCTGCTCGAGTAGCCTCTGACGGAAGCGATCGTAGACGGCCTCATGCACGAACACGCGCTGAACGCCGAGACAGTTCTGGCCTGCCTGCGCGAAGGCGCCCGACACCACGGCCGGAACGGCGCGAAGCAAATCCGCATCGGCAAGTACGATGACGGGCGAATTCGACCCGAGCTCCATCGAGAGCTTCTTGATGCCGGCCAGGCGGGTGATTTCTTCACCCGTCGCGACACCGCCCGTGAACGTCACCACGCGGACGCGTGGATCGGTCACGAGCGCAGGACCGAGCACCTCGCCGGCTCCGGTCACGATGTTGAGGCGGCCCGACGGCAGACCGGCCGCGAGGAGATCGGCGGCGAACCGCAGCGCTGACAGCGGCGTCGCCGATGACGGCTTGAGCACGACCGCATTTCCGGCGGCAATCGCCGGCCCTGCCTTGTGAGCGACCATCGCCAGCGGATCGTTGAACGGCGTAATGGCGGCGACGATGCCGGCTGGAAAACGGAAGTAGTAGCCAACGCGATTCTCGGATCCGGCACGGCTGTCGAAGGGCAGCGTCTCACCGGCCAGCCGCCGCCCTTCCTCGGCAGCCAGCCGCAGGATCGTCGCCGCGCGAGGCGGCTCCCGGCGCGCCTCGCGGATGGTCTTGCTGCCTTCGCGGGCGATGGCCCACGCGTATTCGTCCTGCGTCGCTTCGATCCGATCCGCTGCGCGCATCAGGACGTCGTAACGCGCATGCGCTGGGAACTCGTGTGCGAGCGCTGCCTCCGCGGCGCCCACGGCGGTCTCTACGTCTTCGGGCCTCCCCGCGGTCACGACGGCGACACGCTCGCCGTCGAAGGGGTTCTTGACGTCGATGTCAGCGGACCGCCGCGTCCACTGGCCACCGATCAGCAGCCCGAAGGGCTCCTCCGCCGCGAGATCGAAATCCGCCGCGAAGTCGATGTTCACCGGCGTCTCCAGCCGTTGACGGGTCCGGGATGGAGGAGCTTGTCGATGGTGATCACCCCGTCCTTCTTGAAGACCTGACCGTTCTTCATCACGAACTGCACCTTGCGGAGCGCGTCGATGTCGGTCAGCGGATCGCCGACGATGCCGATGAAGTCCGCGAAGAGGCCCGCCTTGATCGGCCCGCGCTCCGCGTAGACATCGGCGGCCTTGTAGCCGTTGGTCGTCAACGCCTTCAAGATGTCCTTCGCCGGAATGCCGGCGGCCTTCCACGTCAGCAGGAAGTTGATCGTCAGGTCGCCGCGCGT
>DATAEK010000074.1:0-7435 GCA_036258055.1 Vicinamibacterales bacterium | reverse complement strand
CTTCGAAGTGCGGGCTGACGTCATCACGCCCGACCGTGACGTCCGAGCGAGCCTGCGCGACGACCCGCTCGCGCTCGTATCGATCGCGCGCCGGGCTCGACATCGGTTCGAATGCACTGGCCGCGACAGCCCGCAGCCGGTCCGGTCCGTACGTGCGTGGCGTCCACCATGCAGGTTGCGCGAAGTGCCGCGGCGCTTCGAACGGCCACACATCCGCCGCACCGATGTCCTCGTCCGCGCAGCACGCGGCCGCGGTTGCCATCTCGAATGTCCTCAGCTCGTCGTTGGAGAGATCTTGGAACCGATCCTCGTCGAACCTCGGGTATTTCTCGAGTGCCTTGCGCGTCAGATCGACACGTAGCGATCCGTCGGCACGGTCGACGATCGTCGCATGGCCGATCGGCAAGAGGAATCGTCTCGAGGTGAACCAGCCGGAGGAGTCGACGACCGCGTAGAGGACTCGGCCCGAGTTCACGTCGACGATGAACCCCTCGATATCGCCGAGCTTCTCGTTGTCCTGTCCGCGGACAGCCAGTCCGTCAAAATCCACGACAGAGTCATCGACGTCGTCGGCGTCGAGATATCGCAGCCGTGAGGCAAAAGTCGTCGCAGCCATGCATCCCTCCTCTCGAATCCTTCGTTGGGGATGCCGAAGTGCAAGATAGGGACCAGTGTCAGCTCAGGATGTGCTCGGCGATGACCATGCGCTGCACCTCGGAGGTGCCCTGATAGATCTCGGTGGCGCGCACGTCGCGAAAGAGCCGTTCGACCACGGACCCCCGCCGATATCCCTTCGAGGCGAGAATCTGCATCGCCCTGTCCGCGGCGCGATGCGCGGCTTCCGACGCGAAGAGCTTCGCCATGGAGGCCTCGAGCGTCGGCCGCGTCAGACGATCGTGGAAGTCCGCGGCTTTCCAGGTCAGCATCCGCGCTGCGTCGAGCTCGGTCGCGGTGTCAGCGAGCATCCACTGGATAGCCTGGTAGTTGCCGATCGGCTGTCCGAATGCCGTGTGCTCTTTGGCGTGCTCCAGCGCTTCCTCGAGCGCCGCCTGCCCCACGCCGAGCGCCTGCGCGGCGATCGCGACGCGGCCGCCGTCGAGGGCCCAGAGAGCGATGCGGAATCCTTCTCCTGGCGCCCCGAGCAGTGCGTCGGCCTCGACGCGTACGTTCTTGAACTCCAGATCCATACAGCCCAGGCCGCGCACACCAAGTGAATCCGCGGTCGCGGCTCGGTGAATCCCGGGCGTATCCATCGGCACCAGGAACGCACTGACGCCGCGCCCCCGCGTGCCGGGTTGCGTGGCTGCGAAAGCGAGCACGAGATCCGCGGCCTCGGCGTTGGCTACCCAGACCTTGTGGCCGTTGATCACGTACCCGCGCTCGTCGAGCCGCGCCACGGTGTGCTGATTCGCCGCGTCCGACCCCGCCTGTTCCTCGGACAAGGCGAATGCTCCGAGCGACGCACCGGTCGCAAGCCGCCGCAGCCACAGCTGCTTCTGCGCATCGGTGCCGAACTGTGCGATCGGTTCGGCCACCAGCGAGTTGTTCACGCCAGCGATGACCGCCACGACGGAACTCGCCCTCGCGAGCGCCTCGATCGCGAGCGCGTAGCTGACGTACTCCAGGCCCGCGCCCCCCCACGCAACCGGAGTCGTCACGCCGAGGAGCCCGAGTTCTGCCGCTTCCTTCACGAGCTCGCGGGGAAAGTCGCCCGATTCGTCGATGGACGCAGCGGCCGGCGCGACGCGTCCGATGGCGAACCGGTCGATTTTCTGTTGGTAGTCACGCTGCGAGGGGGTCAGCTCGAGTTGCATGGCTCGAAGTAATGTATCGCGTTTCCCGATGGCCGTCCGGCAGACAAATCTTCTGGTGAACGATCGGCGCCCGCCGCACGTCTCATCCGGAGATCATTCTCTCGTGGAGGCTCGATGCACCCGAAGACCGCCGCGAAGGTTCTCCTGCTGATTCTGGTCACCGCCGCCGGCAACGGTTCTGCCAGCGCCCAAACCCCTCTGGTGGAGATGCGGGCCTTGTCCTTCCACGAACTCCGCGAACAAGGCTTTTCGCTGGCCTCGCCGCAGGAAGTGACGATCGAGGCCACCGGAGCCGAGTCCACGTCCAGAAACCAATACACGTCCTGGTTCCCGGCGTCGTGGCGGAGCGAGCCCGAAGGCCCACGGCCATGGTCGGGCAACGCATGGATCCTCGACCTGCGCACGAGGCAGGTCGTGTGGGAGTTGCGCCAGGCGTCGACGACGGACGGCCGGCGCGACATGAAGCTTTTCTCGGGGCGTGTGAAACTGCCCGCAGGGTCCTACGGCGCTTTCTATTCGGCATTCCCCGACGGCGGCTATTACACCAACCGCGACGGCGTGAAGAAGCTGGACCTCAACCGGCAGGGACGCGATGCGCTCGCCCAATTCGCGCTCACGATTCGCGCCGCTGGCGACCGCCTCTCGTCCGACGACGTCAAGCGTCTCGACGACTCGACCAGATCGGGCGCGGCTGTCGTCGTCCGAGGCGTCGGCCCCGAACGCTACTCACAAACCGGTTTCGAGCTCGCGCGGCCAACCGAGATCACCGTCGACGCGGCCGGGGAAATTCGTGAAGATGGAGAATTCGATTCCGGCTGGATTATCGACGCAACCTCGCACAAGACGATCTGGAAGCTGACGTGGAAGAACTCCGGACCCGCGGGGGGCGCGCCGAAGAACCGGGTCGCTCACGAGACACTGAAGCTGCCGGCGGGACGGTACGCCGCGTTCTACGCCACGGATGATTCGCACGATCCTTCCGAGTGGAACTCACCGCCGCCTTTCGATCCCGCGGCGTGGGGGCTGACGATTCGCGCGTCGAGTGACGCGGCCCTGAAGCCGTTCGCGTACGAGCACGTGCCGGAGAAAGCGACGATCGTCGCCCTCACGAAGATGGGCGACGGCGAATCACGAACGCGCGGATTCACGCTCACGCGGCCCTTGGACGTGCGCATCTACGCGATGGGCGAAGGGCGTGACGGCCGGATGTTCGACTACGCCTGGCTGACCACGTCATCGTCCACGCGACGCGTGTGGGAGATGCGCTACGACGATACGACGTCCGCCGGAGGGGATCCGAAGAACCGGCTCGTCGACACGGTGCTGCATCTCGACAAGGGCAGCTACGTCCTGCACTACATAAGCGACGACTCGCATTCATACGGCGACTGGAATGCGTCGGCGCCGGCTGACGGAGCCCACTGGGGCGCGACCGTTTTTGCCGCGAGCGGCACCCTCGACTCGTCGGCGATTGCGCCGTACGAGGAGAAACCGGATCCGCTTCTAATCGCCCAGGTCGTCAGGATGCGCGACAGCGATGATGGCAGCCGCCGGTTCTCGCTCGATCGAGAGACGGCCGTCCGGATTTACGCGCTCGGCGAAGGCACGAGCGGCGAGATGCACGACTACGGCTGGATCGAAGACGCCAGGACAGGCCGTACGGTGTGGGAGCTCACCTACCGGATGACCGAGCACGGTGGCGGCGCGCAGAAGAACCGGCGGTTCGACGGCGTCATCAAGCTGCCGGCCGGCGAGTACGTGCTTCGTTATCGCACCGACGGATCACATTCTTTCGGCAGCTGGAATGCCGATCCGCCCGAGGACCCCGAGGCGTGGGGAATCTCGGTGTATCGCGCGCTGGCAGAGTCAGGAAGATAGTCGCGCGAAAATGGGGCGCAGCTTCTCCGCGGTCTGAGTCAACTCCTCGGGCAGCACGCGGGTTTCGCCGACGACCGTCATGTAGTTCGTGTCGCCGTTCCAGCGCGGCACGACGTGCAGGTGGACGTGATCGAGCACGCCCGCGCCGGCCGGCTTGCCGATGTTCACGCCCATGTTCAGACCGTGCGGCGCGTAGGCCTCGCTCAACGCAATCTCCGCGCGCTGCGTCAGTCCGATCAACTCACCGAGCTCGTCAGCGGTCGCATCAGCGAGCCGTCCGAAATGACGGTTCGGCACGATCATCAGATGACCGTTGTTGTACGGATAGAGATTGAGGATGACGAAGCAGGTGCGGCCGCGATGGACCACCAGGTTCGATTGTCTACCGTCGGCCTGCGCGTCGCAAAACACGCAGCCGATCGAGGCGCCAGTGCCCGTCACGTAAATGAGTCTCCAGGGAGACCAGAGATGATGCACGAGAACTCAGCCGCGAGCAGCTGACGCCGGACGGATCCGCGAGATCAGACTTCGACGACGCCCGGGTCTGATCCGGATGGCGCAACCGGCGGCGCGCTCGGTGTGCCCGGCGTTTCCGGCTCGCGGTTGATCAGTTCCTTGAGCTCTTTGCCAGGCTTGAAGTACGGGACCTTCTTCGGCGGAACGTCCACCTTGTCACCCGTCTTCGGGTTCCTTCCCTTTCGCGGCTCACGGCGCCGCAGCCGGAAACTGCCGAACCCGCGCAGCTCGATCTTCTCACCGCGATGCAGCGCGTCGATGATGCTCTTGAAGACCGTGTCGACGATGACCTCGGAATGTTTCTTGGTGAGGTCGGAAACTCTGGAAACCTCTTCGACCAGCTCCGCCTTCGTCATGCTGCCGGTATTCATGGGGTCCTCTCGCTGACAGTCGTCAGTCGTTAGTCGTCAGTCGACAGTCACAGTCGTCAGTCAGTCGTCAGTCTGCAGTCTGGAGTCGTCAGTCTGGAGTCGTCAGTCACAGTCGCCGGTCGTCCGTCCGACCTTCGACCGACGACTGACTGTCGACTGCGACTGATGACTCCCGACTGCCGACCGTCGACTCCGTTACTGCTGGTGCTTGAAATGATCGCCCAGCGTGACCTCGGGACGTCCGGTCGTTTCCGCGTACGCTTCCCAGTCCGCGCGGAACTCGTCGTTCTTCAGCGCACGAATGCTCAGCCCGATCTTCCGCTCCGCCGGAATCAGCTTGATGATCTTCATCTGGTAGCTTTCCCCGACCTTCAGCTCGAGCTTCTCGTCCTTCCCGGCGTGATGCGACTCGTCGAACTCCGAGACGTGGATCAAGCCTTCGATCCCCTCGGCCAGCTCGACGAACGCGCCGAAGTTCGTCAGGCGGACGACCTTGCCTTCGACGAGGTCGCCGACGTGATGCTGTGAGAAGAACTCGTCCCACACGTCCGTCTGGAGCTGTTTGAGCCCGAGCGACAGCCGCTGATTCTCGGCGTCGATGTTGAGCACCATCGCCTCGACCGTGTCCCCCTTCTTGAGGACCTCTGACGGATGCTTGAGCCGCTTGCTCCACGACATGTCGGAGATGTGGATCAGGCCGTCGATCCCCTCCTCGACTTCGACGAACGCTCCGAACTCGGTCAGGTTGCGGACCTTGCCGGTGATCGTCGTACCGATCGGGTACTTCTCGGACAGCTCGTGCCACGGATTGCTCTCGACCTGCTTGAGGCCGAGGGAGATCCGTCGCGCACCCGGGTCCACGCCGAGGACCATCGCCTCGACCGTGTCGCCCACGTTCAGGATCTTCGAGGGGTGCTTGACGCGCTTGCTCCACGACATCTCGGAAACGTGGATCAGGCCCTCGACACCGGGCTCGAGCTCGACGAACGCGCCGTAGTCGGTCAGGCTGACGACTTTGCCGCTCATCCGTGCGCCGACCGGGTAGCGCTCGATGACGTTCGACCACGGGTCGTTCATCAGCTGCTTGTGGCCGAGCGAAACCCGCTCGGTCGCCGGGTCGTACTTCAGGACGATGACGTCGATTTCGTCGTTGACCTTGAACAGCTCGGAGGGATGCGACACCCGGCCCCACGACATGTCAGTGATGTGGAGCAGGCCGTCGATGCCGCCGAGGTCGATGAACGCGCCGTAGTCGGTGATGTTCTTGACGACGCCGCGCAGTACCTTGCCCTCGGCGAGCGTGTCGAGCGTGTGCTTCTTCTTCTCCGCGTTCTCTTCCTCGAGCAGGACCTTGCGGGAGAGCACGATGTTGCCGCGCTTCTTGTTGACCTTGATGACCCGCATGCGCAGCTCCTGGCCGCGCAGAGCGTCGAGGTTGCGCACCGGGCGCACGTCGATCTGCGACCCCGGCAGGAACGCGCGGACGCCGATGTCCACCGCGAGACCTCCCTTGATCCGCTCGATCACGCGGCCGATGACGACTTTCCTCTCGGCATACGCCTTCTCGACGTCGTCCCAGATCTTCATCTTCTCGGCCTTCTCGCGCGAGAGGACGACGTAGCCTTCACGGTCTTCGGTGCGTTCGAGGAGCACATCGACGATGTCGCCGGGCTGCACGGCGACCTGCCCGGTCTCGTCGACGAACTCGTCAATCGGGATGATGCCTTCGGACTTGTAGCCGACGTCCACGATGACTTCGGAGAGCGTCACCTTGAGGACGGTTCCTTTCACGACCTCGCCTTCCGCGATGTTGCGGAAGCTGCTATCGTAAAGGTCCAGAAGGCGCGCATATTCCTGGGGATCCACCTGATCGTCGAAACGGGAGAAACCCGATGACTTGTCAGCGGTCTCAGTGATGCCACCTCCTAGTGGTTTGGTTTGTTGCGGATTGTCAGTTGCCATGCGTTACGGGTCCTCCTCGATCGTGCTGAACCGGATCTCAGCTCCGGCGGGCTGTAGATTGCATCGCTTTGGATCGCGATAAGCAATAGAATATACATCACTTACGGACGCGAGGTCAACTGGGGAGCGCAGAAACCTATGGCGAAAAAGGCAGCAAAGCGGAAGGCAGCCCCGCCACCGCGTGCTCGAGCCCGGAAGGCGAGGCGTTCGGCAGCGGGATCACGCGCCCGCTCGCGCAGCAAACGCCCCACGAAGCCAATCCGCGCCTCGGCAAAGGCCGGTGCCGGACGTCGCAAGACGTCGAAGAAGAGCAGACCGCGGGAGAAAACTCCGTCACGCTCCACCGCGCGAAAAGCCGCACGCGTCGCGAAGGCCCGTCCGGCTCCCAAACCTGCTCGAAAGCCAATGAAGGCCGCCGCCGGGTCCACGACTCCCGCACGGGTCGTCAAGACCCCGAAACCGGCGCCACGCCTGCACGCCCGCCATCCGCCAGGGCTCGAACGTGAGCGCCGTCAGCTGAAAGAAGTGGACGAAAACGTGCCGACCCCGCCGTCGAGCCTGGATCTCGACCGTACGCCGTCCGCGGCCCGTTCCGGGCGTCACGAGATGCGTGAGGCCCGGCTCGAGCACACCGAGGTCAGTCCCGAGCTGACCGCGGGCGACGTCGATGCCGATTGGGAAGAAGCGTATTCGGTCGGCGATGAGGCGCCAGGAGGCGACAACCCGACGCCGGATCAGGATCGCGTGGACGATATCGGCAAGGCGCTGGGCGTCCAGTACGACGACAACGAGGAATTGAAAGGCGCCGACAAGATCAGTCAGCGCGATCGGCACCGCTGGGAGTTGGATCCAGCGTCGTCAGACGATTATAAGGACCGAGACTGATTGCGGACT
>DATAEK010000069.1:0-37571 GCA_036258055.1 Vicinamibacterales bacterium | reverse complement strand
CGAACGCCGAACGCCGAACGCCGAACGCCGAACGCCGAACGCCGAACGCCGAACGCCGAACGCCGAACGCCGAACGCCGAACGCCGAACGCCGAGAAAGATACCTCACCGCGCGCAGGTCAGGTGGCGCCCGCCGTCGATCGCAATCGTCTCGCCCGTGATCCAGCCCGCCTGGTCCGACGCCAGAAAGAAGATGAACTCCGCGATTTCGTCCGCGTGACCCGCGCGGCCAAGTGGATGCGTGTCCTTCGCGCGCGCGAGAAACGCCTCGTACGCGTCCTCCGGCATGCCGCTGCGCCGATGCAGGTTCGACACGACGACACCGGGATTGACCGCATTGACCCGCACGCCCTTTGCCGCGAAGTCGAGCGCGGCACACCGCGTCAGCTGATCCACCGCGGCCTTGCTGACGCAGTACGCGAGCACGTTCGGAAACGCGCGAAGCCCTGTCACGCTCGACACGTTGACGACCGCCCCGCGTGTCGCGATGAGCGCCGCGGCTGCCGTCCGCATCAGCCGGAACGGCGCGCGAACGTTGATGTCCAGCATCTCGTCCCACTGCTCGTCCGTGGTGGTTTCTGCGGTGCCATTCGCGATGATCCCTGCGGCGTTGACGAGCGCGGAGATCTGAGTGAACGCGGCAATCGCCGCCGAGACGATTCGCTCGGGCGCATCGGCATCGGTCACGTCGGCGACGACGACGGCGGCGCGCCCGCCGGCGTGCTCGACCTCGGTGGAGACACTTGCGAGCGCCCCCGCGTCACGAGCCACCAGCACGACGGAGGCTCCCGCGCGTCCAAATCGCAAGGCCGTCGCGCGGCCGATCCCGCTGGACGCGCCGGTCACGATAACCGTCTGACTTGAAGCCATGGGACAGGTTGTAGCACGGACCCCCTTCGTTGACATGCGCGAGAGGGCGCAAATCGGGAACTGCAGAAGTCGAGCAACGCAGCGGGCCAAAGCCCCCGCCTCATCATGTTGGCGAACTGCGCGGTCGGGACAGCTGCAGAGCCAAGGTGAAAGCGGGAATGAATGTCATCTGCTCACGTCAGCTGTCTGTGCTGGAGCACACCCCGTCCGACCCGTTCGCCAACAGACCGCGTGAGAAATGGCCGAAAACATCTAAGTCGCCGATGCCGCCGGCCGAATCGACCCGGCAAGTGTTTTGCCCTGTGCCAACGAGGCCGCGCTGCAAGACCGTCGAGGGACGCGGCGAAGACGTCTAATCAGGCGCGCGCCGGAGCGGAGCGCGGGGCGACGGGGTCTCCGCGAGCGACGGCGACCGGAGTCACCGGCGCGCGTATTCTGCGCGTTAGGGTGGAGGTGGGGGGTCCGCGGGGCGAAGCCCCTCGATCTAGGTGGAGCCCAGCTGGCGCGGGACAGCGCGTACGATCATGTTCACACCGGCCCGAAGGGTCCTCGACGTATTCAGCGCTCGTGAAATCGGCCGCGCTGCCGGGGTATCGATCCGCGAGGTCCGCGCCCTGCTGGCGTCTGGTGTCATCGAGTCTGTGGACGGGCACTTCGCGACGGCGGACCAGGCGATAGCCGCTGTGCGTCGGCTGCGCAAAGGCCTCGGCCAGGCTGGCCGCCCCGGCCTTTTCCGGACTGCCTCGTCGGCGCAGCGGCACCCGAGCATTCCGCTCGCAGCTTCAGGCCTTTTCCACGCGCTGCTCGTGGGTCTCTTCGTACTGACGACCGTCGGTATGGCGGCGCCGCCTCGCGTTCAGATGGAAACCCGCAACCTCACGAGGCTGGTGTTCCTGCCGCTGCCCGGTCCTGGCGGTGGTGGGGGCGGTGGCGGGTTGAAGCAGCCCGCACCGGCCCCTCGCGCGCAGCTCAAGGGTAAAGACTCGCTCAAGAGTCCGGTCACCGTGCGGCCCGCGATCAAAGCACCGGAGGAGAAACCGGCGGTTCGGCAGACGCCTCCGCCACCGCCGGTTGCCACCGAGCGTCCGGTCGAGCCACCACCACCCGAGCGGAAGCCGGACCCGGTTCCACCCGTCGTTGCACCGGTCGTGAGCGTCCCGGCTGATCCGGTAGACAAGCCCGGGGTTGCGAACGAACAGCCGCCGAGCGAGAGCCGCGGAAGCGGATCCGGCGGCGGCACCGGCAGCGGTCAGGGAACCGGCATGGGCGAGGGCACCGGCACAGGAATCGGTCCAGGGTCCGGCGGCGGGACGGGTGGCGGACCCTATCGCCCCGGCTCCGGGATCACGCCGCCCGGCCTGCTTCGCGAAATCAAGCCGGATTACACGGAAGAGGCGCGGCGCCGGAACCTGGCGGGCGACGTGGTGCTCGAGATCATCGTTCGCGCCGATGGCTCGGTCGGCGAAGTGCGACTGCTGCAGGGGCTGGGCGCTGGACTCGATCAACGCGCGATCGATGCGGTCAAGCAGTGGCGCTTTTCACCTGCGCGGCGGTACGGCACGCCGGTGGACGTCATCGTCGAAGTCGCCGTCGAATTCAAGATGCGGTAGCAGTCCAGGCGCGCCGAAGGCGCGCTCTGCCGGAGCGGAGCGGGGCGATGGGGCCCCGCGAGCGACGGCGATGGGGGTCCGGCGGGGCGAAAACCCCCGGTTTAGTCATGAGCACAGTTCTCGTCATCATCACGTTCGCCTCGCTGGCCATCGCCGCCGGTATGAGCCTGGTCGTCCTCCGCATGGTGCGCGAGGAGCGGCAGCGATCGGATGCCCGGGCGGCGGCGCTCGCGGAGCTCGCGTCGCGAGATGAGTTCGATCGCGACGCGATCGAGACGCCGCCAGCGCGACCCGTCCGTCGCACGCACGAACCGGTTGCGCGTCCGGTGGCACCGCCGGTCGCGCGCGAACTCCACGTGGATGACAGCCGCGATCTCGACCTCCACCGCAACGTCTCTGCCGTCGCCGACATGTTCACGGAACCGGAGCGCAGCTCTCCCTGGCCACGCCGCGCCGTCGTCATCGGCGGCCTCGCCGTCGTCGGCGCCTGTCTGGCGCTGCTCGCGCTGCCGTCGCGACATGGCTCGTCGTCTGCGGCCGCGGTCAGCACCGCGACGCAACCGGCGCCGCTGGAGCTCCTCTCGCTTCGGCACACGCAGGAACAGAGCGCCCTGACGATTTCGGGTCTCGTGCAGAACCCGCGCAACGGAACGGCGCTCTCGCAGGTGACGGCAACGGCGTTTCTCTTCGGTGGTGACGGTACGTTCCTGACGAGCGGGCGCGCGCCGCTCGATTTCACGACGCTGCGCGCGGGTGAAGAATCACCGTTCGTGATCAACGTGCCCGTCACCGGCGCCGTAGCGCGGTATCGCGTGAGCTTCCGCGATCAGACGGGACGCGTCATCGGGCACATCGACCGGCGGAAAAACGGCGCGGTCGCCCGCGCAGAATGAAGTGATGACCATGCGCACGCAACATCCTGCGAAGGTCGCGCTCATCGCCGTCCTGCTCGGCGTCGCGACCCTCGCGGCGCAACCGCAACAGCCGCCACAGCAGGGGGACGGCCAATCGTTCCGCTTCCGCAGCGCCGTCGAACTGATCAACGTCACTGCGGCGGTCACCGACGAGTCCGGACGCTTCGTGCCTGGTTTGCGCAAGGAGGACTTCCGGATCTTCGAGGATGGTGTCGAGCAGCCGATCACCCACTTCAGCAGCGAACGCGTGCCGGTCAGCCTCGGCGTTGCGCTCGACACGAGCAGCAGCATGGAAGGGGAAAAGATCATGGCGGCGCGAGACGCGCTGAACCGATTCCTCTTCGACCTGCTCGATCCGAGCGACGAGGTGTTCCTCTATCGATTCGCCAACGTGCCCGAGCTCGTCGAGAACTGGACGACCGATCGGCAGCGCATCCGCGGCCAGCTGGGACGGCTCGTACCGCGCGGGGGCACGGCGATGTACGACGCAGTCTCGGAAGCGGTGCCGCTCGCGCAGACCGGGCGCAACAAGAAGCGAGCGCTCGTCCTCATTTCGGACGGGAACGACACGAGCAGCCACGTGACGATCCGCGAGCTGAAACAACAGATCCGCCAGGCGGAAGTCATCGTGTACGCGGTGGGCATCGACGGGCAGGCCACGACCCAGGCGTTCCCGGGGGGCGGCCAGCCGCGCGCGCGGCCGCCGATGCCGTTTCCGTTTCCAATGCCCGGTACACGGCGTCCGCCGTCGTCGCCCCCTTACTCACCGCCGTCGGGACCCGGCGGAGGCGGCAGCCGCACGCGCTGGAATCCCGACGAGCGCGTGAACGTCACGGCGTTGAGAGACATCACCGACGACAGCGGCGGCCGCACCGAGATCGTGCGCTCCGGCCGCGACCTCGATCCCGCGACGGCGAGCATCGCCGACGAGTTGAGCAAGCAGTACTACCTGGGCTACCCGTCGACCGGGAAGAAGGACGGTCTCTGGCACACCATCCGCGTCGAGCTCCGCGATCAGAACTACCGCGTCCGCGCACGTCGGGGGTACGTTGCGTCCCCGTAACGAGGGCTGACCTGCAGGAGAGTCCGTCTATCGCCTGAAGTATCATTCCCCGTGCATCTCTACGGGGTCGCGGTCTCGCTCAGCATCCTGGGCAGTCTCGGCGGGTTGATCACGGCGTCGGCGTTTCTGCTGCTCGGTGACGGAATCCGCGTCAAACTACTCCCCTGGCTCATTAGCTACGCGGTCGGCACGCTGCTCGGCGTGGCATTGCTGGCGCTCGTGCCCGAGGCGCTGGAGGTTCTCAAACCGGGGCCGGTCATGGCCACGCTCCTCGCGGGCGTGCTCGCGTTCTTCCTGCTCGAAAAACTGGTCCTCTGGCGGCACTGCCACGATACGCTCGAGTGCGAGGTGCACACGAGCAGCGCGGCGTCGCTCGTCATTGTCGGCGATGCGCTGCACACGTTCGTCGACGGGGCGGTGATTGCCGCCGCCGTCGTCACCTCGGTGCCACTCGGGGTCACGACTGCGCTGGCCGTGGCCGCGCACGAGATCCCGCAGGAGGTTGGCGATGTGGCGATCCTCCTGCGCGCCGGGTACTCGCGCGTCCGGGCATTCACGTTGAACCTGCTGTCCGGCCTGGGCGGCATTCTTGGCGCGCTGGCGATGATTGCCGCTTCGCGATCCGTGCCCGTGCTGATGCCGTACGTGCTCGCATTCGCCGCGGGCAACTTCCTCTACGTCGCCATGGCGGACCTCATCCCGGACCTGCATCGCGGCGGGCTCGAGGGAGGGCCCATCCGTCAGCTCGCCATGATCGGCGCCGGTATCCTCACCATCTCGTTGCTGTAGCGGACGGCCGAGATTGGTGCTGCCGCGAGGGGACAAGCGGCCTCGGGGATATGTCCCCTTCAGGCGGCTGCGCGTCACGAAACGAGCCGATTTACACGGAAAACGAGTGGCACTGGCTTTGCGCTGAACCCAGGCGTATCGCCGGTACGCCTGCCGGGGATGGGCCGCCTCAACAGCGGCCGGAGGTAAGTTCCATGAAGGCCAGGTTCGTGACCACGTGGATGTTCGTGGCCCTCGTCTCGCTCGCCAGCGCCGCGTTGGCGCAGGATCGACGGGACGTACGTGCGGCCGACGACATCAGCCGCGCGGTCAACAGGTACTCGCGCTTCACCATCTTCGACGACATCAACGCGCGAATCGAGAACGGTATGGTGACACTCAGCGGAAAAGTGACGATGCCGTACAAGAAGGACGACATCGGGAAGATCGTCGCAAAGGTCGACGGCGTGCGTGAAGTGCAGAACAACATCGAGGTGCTGCCGGTCTCGACGTTCGACGAGAACCTGCGCTATCGGATCGCGCGCGCGATCTACGGCAATCCCTCGTTCTGGAATTACGCGACCATGGCCAACCCGCCGATCCACATCATTGTCGAGGGTGGCCACGTGCGGTTGACGGGCGTCGTGAACAGCAACGTCGAGCGGATGCTGGCGCGATCGCTGGCAACCGGATTCGGTGAGCTGTCGGTCGTCAACGAGTTGAAGACGGACGCCGAGGTGCGAAGCGAGTGACGGTGGGCCGCAAGGGTCAGTTCACGGTCGTCTGGACGGCGGCGTCCTTGGCGCCCTTGCGGACCGTCAACCAGATGAGGCCGCCGATCAGCGCGACGGCAGCCAGAAACGCGCTGACGAAGAGCCACAGCGTCCGATACAGAATCGATTGCGTGTCCATCCGCACTTCGATGCTGATCGGACGCCCGTCCAGACGATCGGTGAGCGGCTGTTCCCAGGCCAGAATATTCCCGCGCTGCACGTCGGTCGGATTGCCGGTGTCGACGTCCCGCGCGTTGTGCCACAGAATCCGGCTGGGCAGATGCAGCCGGAAGGCCACGAGCTCTCCACCAGTCCAGCCGTAGTTGCGAAGCGTCCCCGGACGCATCGCTGACGGCCCCACGGTTTGAAGAAAGACGCGTTGCCCGTCACGCACGACCAGGTCATAGTGCGACCACGAGAACGGTGAGGTCGACGAGAGCTTCCGGATATCGGCGACGCGTACGCGCACCTGGATGAAGCGCCGCCCGCCTCGAGTCCACGGACGGCTCACGCGCAGGACCTCCGTGACCGGAGATTCGAACGCCGCGCGGATCGCCCCACGGTCGAGCCGCGCCGCGGGATCGGTATCGAAGTTCAGACCGCGAAGCGATACGAGCGCGGCGATCGACGAGTTGACGATCAGATCAGCGGAGCCATCGGTCTTGACGTAGAGATCCTCCTCGTACTCGTACCGCTTGCCGAAGAGGCTGCTGCCACCGCACGCCGCGGTCGCTATCGCGGTCAGCAACAGTGCGAGCATCAGCGGCGCGCCCGCGCGAAGGGACATTCCTCGAATGATATACTGATTTTTCTCACCTGTTTTCGATCCCGATGCCGACATCCGATCGTGTGTTCCTCATCGATGGCAGCTCTCAGATGTACCGCGCGTATCACGCGATGCGCGGCTCTGGTCTGAGCGGTCCAAGCGGCAAGTCCACGCACGCGGTCTACATCTTCGTCACGATGCTGCGCAAGCTGATCCAGGATCACAGCCCGCAGTACCTCGCCGCGTCGTTCGATCTCGCGGGTCCGACGTTTCGATCCGAGATGGCGACGGACTACAAGGCGAACCGATCGCCGATGCCGCCGGATCTGGCCGAGCAGATTCCATGGGTACACGAGGCGTGCGAGGCGATGGGCGTCCCGATTCTCACCTCCCAGCGCTACGAGGCCGACGACGTGATCGGCACGCTTGCGTTGAAAGCGGCTGCGGCCGGCTACGAGGTCGCGATCGTGACCGGCGACAAGGACTTCTTCCAGCTCGTGCACGACGGCATCAAGGTCTACAACCCGCGCGACGACGGCACCTGGTTCGACGCGGATGGCGTCAAGGAAAAGTTCGGCGTGACCCCGGAGCAGGTCGTCGATGTGCTTGCATTGATGGGAGACTCGATCGACAACATCAAAGGAGTTCCCGGCATCGGCGAAAAGGGTGCGCGCGATCTGATTGCGACCTACGGATCGCTCGAGTCGCTGCTGTCCCACGCGGGCGAAGTCTCGAACAAGCGATATCGAGAAGGGCTGCTCGGCCACGCGGAAGACGCACGGCAGAGCCGCGAGCTGGCGAAAATCCGCACCGACGTGCCGGTGCCGTTCGATCCGGACGCCGTCCGTTATCGCGGCGCGTCGCGCGAGCGGTGCTTCGAGCTGTTCACCCGTCTCGGCTTCCGCACCCTGGTCATGGAGTACGCCCCCACCGCGGACACCGTCGGCAAGGCGTACGAAGCGGTGCGAACGATCGACGGCGTGCGCGAGCTGGCGAACACGCTGCGCCAGGCCGGCCGCTTCTCGCTGCGCGTCCTGCCTGACGCGCCGGGTGCGATGCGCGCGGGAATTGTCGGCATCTCGTTCTCGACGGCCAGCCGGCAGGCGCGCTACGTGCCCATCGCCGGCGGTGCACCAGGCGGCGACCTGTTCGGCGAGCCGCGGGACGGGACGAACGGCGATCGCGTCGAGCTCCAGGCTGCTCTGGACGTCCTCAAGCCGGTACTCGAAGACGAGTCGCTCGCCAAGGTCGGACACGACCTGAAGTTCGATGCGATCGTGCTCGCCCGGCACGGCATTGCGTTGCGCGGGGTCGATACCGACACGATGATCGCGAGCTACCTGCTCGATGCGACGCGTTCGTCGCATCCGCTCGAGGATCTCGCGCTCGAGCACTCGGGCTACAAAGCCCTGCGCGAGGAGGATCTCTGCGGCCGCGGCGCCAAATCAGTGTCGCTGGCCAGCCTGCCGGTCGAGACCGCCCTGGATTTCGCCGGCGAGCGGGCGGACCTGCCGCTGCAGCTGTCGGGGAAGCTGCGCGAGCTGTTGCGGAAGGAAGACCTCGAGACGCTCTACCTGGAGCTGGAGCGGCCGCTCATTCCGGTACTCGTGGACATCGAGCTCGCGGGCGTGCGCGTCGATACCGGCACGCTGCAGGGCCAGGCGGCGCGGGTCGAGCAGGAACTCGACCGGCTCGCATCGCGCGTCTATGCGCTCTCCGGCGAGGAGTTCAACATCAACTCGCCGAAGAAACTGTCGGAGATCCTGTTCGACAAGCTCGGGCTGCGCACTGAGACGATCCGCAGGACCACGAAGACGAAGGCGCAGTCGACCGCATTCGAAGTGTTGGAGGAGCTGGCGCTCACCAACGAGCTGCCACGTCTGATTCTCGAGTGGCGCGGGCTGCAGAAGTTGAAGGGCACCTACATCGACGCGCTGCCGCAGCTCGTGAACCCCCAGACGGGGCGCGTCCACACCTGCTTCAACCAGGCGGTCGCCGCAACCGGCCGCTTGAGCAGCAGCGACCCCAACCTCCAGAACATCCCCATCCGGACGGAGATCGGCCGCGAGATCCGCCGCGCGTTCGTGGCCGAGCGCGGCAACGTGCTCATCTCGGCGGACTACTCGCAGATCGAGCTTCGCGTGCTGGCCCATCTTTCAGGCGACGACGCGCTGATCGAGGCGTTCGCACGCAACGAGGACATCCACGATCGAACGGCGGGCAAGGTGTTCGGCCAGACCAGCGGTCTGGGCGAGCACGAGCTGCGACGGCGGGCGAAGATCATCAACTACGCGCTGCTCTACGGCAAGCAGGCCTTCACGCTCGCCAAGGACATCGGCGTCTCCCGCCAGGAGGCGCAGGACTTCATCAACGCCTACTTCGCCGGCTTCCCGGCCGTCCGCCGTTTCATCGACGAGCTGCTCGAACGTGCCCGCGAAACGGGCGTGGTCAAAACCATGTTCGGCCGGCGCCGGCTCGTGCCGGAGCTGACCAGCCGCAACGGACAGATTCGCGGCGCGGCCGAGCGCGTCGCGGTGAATCTGCCGATTCAGGGAACGGCGGCGGACATCCTGAAGCGCGCCATGATCGACGTGCACGCCGCGCTGCCGGACCTTGCGGGCGGACGGGTGCGGATGATCCTCACCGTCCACGACGAGTTGCTGTTCGAAGCGCCCGCGGCGGCCGCGGAGGATGTCGCGGCAGAGCTCCGTCAACTGATGGAGAACGCCGTCAGACTGAAGGTGCCGTTGACCGTGGACGTGGGGATTGGTGAGAACTGGAAAGACGCGAAGTAGCTACTTGCTCCACGTCTCTTTCAGGAGCTGCCATTCGGTGAGCATCCCGCTCTGCGCCTGACGGGTTTCGCGTCCCGCGAGGCGGGCGGCGCGTTCCGGAATGATGGCCTGCGTGACGAGACGGTCGAGATCGGCTCGGAGCGCCGTGCCACGATCCTGCGCCAGCACTGCCCGCACCCATCCTGCCGCAGACGCCTGCCAGGCCAGCTCGAGATCGCCGGTCCCTCGGGCCGCCGCGGCGAGCCAGTAACTGGCCGCGGTGGAGCCTGGATCGTCGGCAATCTCCCGACGCATGCGCTCGAGCAGACGCTCGTACACGCTGGGGCGATCCTCCGGCGGCCTGAGCTGCGTCTGACGGTCGAGCGCCGTCGCCCACCAGTCGAGCACTCGTTCGTGCGCGGCGGGACCGAGCTGCGCGGAACGATCGAGCACGGACGCGAAGACCTCCGCCGCCGCGCCAAACCGATCCTCCAGATACAACGACTCGCCGAGGCCGATGGTCAGCTCCACTCGCTCCCGAGCGTCGAGTGCGCGCGGGTCGACCGCAATCAGCGCCTTCCGGGCGGTCGACAAATCCTCGGCGTTCGAGCTTTCGCGGAAGCGTTCGAGCAGCACTCGACCGAGCACGACTCGCGCGGCATCCCCGAGCGCGGGGACGGTCATCGCTTCGCGTGCGAGCTTCTCAGCAGCCTGAAACTGTCCGGCGTTGTAGAGGCGCCGCGCTTCGGCCAGCGGGTCGGCGGCGCGTGCCGGGACCGAGCCCAACAGGATCACCAGAGCGATGACGAGCGGTGCCATGGCTCGATGGTAACACAAGCGCGACGCCATAACCCTCAATTCTGCAGTAAGTTAGTCGTTTCATGCAGCATCGTGATGCTATAATCCGATCGAGGATGGCAGAGCCGACGATCATCCCGCGTTCGGGGCACGCGATCTCCCGTCGCGACATCGATCCCAGCGCCCTCAAAGTCCTGTACCGCCTCCACGAACACAACTACGTCGCCTATCTCGTCGGCGGCAGCGTCCGCGATCTGCTGCTCCAGCGCCGGCCGAAAGACTTCGACATCGGCACCTCGGCGCACCCGCATCAGGTCAAGAAGCTGTTTCGCAACTGCTGGATCATCGGCCGGCGTTTCCGGCTCGCCCACATCAAGTTCGGCACGCAGACGATCGAAGTCGCGACGTTCCGGCGGCTGGTCGAGGCGCTCGACGTCACGCCCGAAGAAGACATCGCCGAAGCCGAAGTCGCCGAGGCGGAAACCGCCGCTGACCCGGCCGGGCCAGAGTCTTCGAGCAGTCCCGAACGCCGGGCGGCGGATCGCCTCATTCATCGCGACAACACCTACGGCACACCCGAAGAGGATGCGTTTCGCCGCGACTTCACGGTCAACGCGCTCTTCTACGACATCGGTACCTTCTCGCTCATCGACTACGTGGGCGGGCTCCGGGATCTCGACGCGCGGATCATCCGCTGCATCGGCGATCCCGAGGTGCGATTCCTCGAAGATCCGGTCCGCATGCTGCGCGCGGTCGTGCTGGCCGCGCGGCTGCAGTTCACGATCGACGTCCCGATCCTCGAAGCGATTGGGACACAAAGGCACGAGATCAAGCGCAGCGCGGCCGCCAGGCTCATGGAGGAGTACTACAAGATCCTGAGATCGGGCCACGCGGCGGAAGCAATGCGCCAGCTTCGTCGAACGAAGCTGCTGAAGGAAATCACGCCGGAGCTCGACGACGCACCTGACGAGGTGTGGCGGGCGATCGCGGATCTCGATCGCTACCGCGCGCGGTTCGACGCCTCGCCGGAATCGCTGACCAATCCGGTTCTGTCGGGCACGCTGCTCGTCCCGCTCGGCCTCATCGGCCGGAGGAGCCGATACTCCGCAGATCCGCTGGAGCGGCGAGTCGAGCTTGGGATGTTGCCCGTCGCGCGGCGCGACGTCGAACGGCTCCAGCAGATCATCGCACTCCAGCCGCGGCTGCTGGATCTCAATGCGCCCTTCCGCGCCAGGCGCGGACTGCTGCACCGATCAGTCTTCGAAGAAGCCCTCACCTGGATGGAGATTCACGGCGGCCGGGCGGACGTGGTTGCGAACTGGCGCGATTTTCAGACCCAGGCGGCGTTGTCACAGCCAGGTCAGGCCCACTCCGATCAGCAACCGGCGGAGTATCCATTCCGGCGGCGCAGCCGCAGACGCCGCCGGCGCCGCCGCGCACCGTACATCGCACCGCAAGAGTAGCGTCCGGCTGTAGCCGAACCCGACTTTAGGACGGCTCGGCGATAAAGCGGTACCCCACGCCGCGCACGGTCAACAGGTGGCGCGGCTTGGCCGGGTCTTCTTCGATGTACCGGCGAAGCCGCACGATGAAATTGTCGATCGCCCGGGTATCAGTGTCCTCGTGAACGCCCCACACCTCCTCGAGCATCGACTTGCGGGACACGGCCTTGCCCGCATGTGACACGAGGTAGCGCAGCAGGTTGGCTTCCATGAGCGTGAGCGGCAGCGTGCGCGATCCCACGCGCAGCTCGAGCGTGTCGAAGTCAATCGTCTTTCCCGCAAACGTGAAGTGATCGGTGGCCCGGCGCGACCAGTCGGATCGGCGGAGCAGACTACCGATCCGCGCCAGCAGGATCGCAAGCTCCGTGGGTTTGGGCAGGTAATCGTCGGCGCCGGCGGAGAATCCCTTCAGGACGTCTTCGGGGCGGCCGCGCGCGGTCAGGATGAGCACCGGGACGAACTGACGCGCCTCGCGCAACTCCGAGACGACCGCGAACCCATCCTTGCCGGGTAGCATCACGTCCAGCACGACGAGATCGGTCTCGCCGTTCCCGCCGAGCAGGCGCGCGAGCGCGGCCTCTCCGGTCTCGACGACATCGACACCAAAGCCTTCCGCTTCGAGATTGAAGCGCAGCACCTCGGCCAGATGCTGCTCGTCCTCGACGATCAGGACGCGCTTGGACAATTCAGGCCTCGACCGCCCGCGGCAGCAGGATCGTGAACGTGCTGCCATGGCCGGTGCCCTGACTCTCGGCGAACGCGCGTCCGCCATGCCGGCGGGCCACCGACCGCACGATGAACAGCCCCAGCCCGCTGCCCTTGGCGCGGACGGCGACGCTCGGCGGCACTCGATAGAAGCGCCGGAAGATGCGTTTGAGATCGACCGGCGAGATGCCGACGCCAGTGTCGGTGACGCGCACGGCGAGCCGCCCGTCCTCCTGCTCCTGGAGCACGACTCGCACGCGGACGTCGGTACCCGAGTACTTCACGGCGTTGTCGATCAGATTCAAGACCGCCGCCTTGAGCTCGTCGGCATCCCCGATCACGATCGAACGGCCGTCTGCGACCTGCTCATCGTAGGCGAGCGCCTCCTCGCCAAGGCGGAACCGGGTCCGCGCCAGCTGGACGCACTCGCGCGCGACCTCCGCCAGATCGACCCGCGTCCGCGCGATGCGCCGCCATCGTGAACCGGTGCTGCCGGCCCGCAGTACTTGCTCGATCGTGTGTAGCAGGCGGTCGCTGTCCTCCAGCATGATCCGGTAGAACTCCTGCCGCTTGCCCTCATCGAGCTCCCGGGTCTGAAGCGTCTGGAGGTACAGCCTGATCGAGGCCACCGGCGTCTTCAGTTCGTGCGTGACGGCGTTGATGAAGGAGTCGTGCTGTTCGTTACGCCGGATCTCCCGCACCAGGAAGATCGTGTTCAGGACCATGCCGGCGATGATGAGCAGGAAGAAGATGACCCCGAGGACCGCGAGCACACCCCGGCGCCAGTTCAGGACGATCCAGCTGATATTGAGGGTGACGGCGAGGGCGACGAGACAGATGCCGAGGACCGTGAAGAAGATCACGGACCGGCGGCGGCCGCTGATCATGCTTCACAGGATACCGCCGAATCCGCTCTGCGGCTCGGCGGCGAAACGACCGAGTGGCCTAGGCGGCTTCCTCGCGCGGCAGAGCGGAGGCGGCCTTCGCGACTTTCACATCCCAGACCACGCCGAGCGCGCGCAGGAGCTTGAGCGTGATCCAGCTGATGTCGAACTCGTACCAGGCGAGACCGTGACGGGCGGAAACCGGATGGGCGTGATGGTTGTTGTGCCAGCCTTCACCGAAGGTGAGGAGGGCGACCCACCAGCTGTTGCGCGAATCGTCGCGCGTGGCGAAGCGGCGCGAGCCCCACATGTGCGTGGCCGAATTCACGAGCCACGTCGCGTGCAGGCCGAACGTAACCCGGAAGAAGATCCCCCAGAGCACCATCGGCCATCCGCCGATCGCCAGCAGCACGAACCCGAGCGTCGTCAACGGAATCCAATGGTAGGTATTCAGCCAGCGGTAAAACGGATCGCTCGCGAGGTCGGGGGCGTACTTGGACATCAGTGGCGTGTTGTTGTGGTGGGTATCGCCGAAGAGAATCCAGCCCGCGTGCGCCCAGAAGCCACCCTCGCGCGGCGTGTGCGGATCACCGTCCTTGTCCGAATGCTGGTGATGCACGCGATGCGTCGCGACCCAGAAGAGCGGGCCGCCCTCGAGCGTCAGCGTGCCGCAGAACGCGAGGAAATACTCGAACCACTTGGAGGTCTTGTAGCCGCGGTGCGTGTGCAGCCGGTGGTACCCGAGGCTGATGCCGAAGCCCACCGCCATCCAGTGCAGCACCAGCGCGACGGCCAGGTTGGTCCACGAGAAGAACCACAGCGCCGCTAGCGCGCCGATGTGGAACAGGACCATGAAGATCGCCGTGATCCAGTTGAGCGTGCTGTAGGAATAGACAGCACGGACGACAGTGGCGCGCAGTGTCTGCAATGTGGCTCCTCGCGAGTGTCCCACACACAGTAGCAGGACTGCGCCGCGGCGATTGTAAGACTTCTGTAAGACTCAGGGCCGGCGGTAAGCAGTTCCGGACAAACTACTTACCGCCTGATGCGTTCAGCCGTTGCGGCTCTCGAAGTGGCGCATGAAATCGACGAGGGCGTCGACGCCGGCGTCCGGAAACGCGTTGTAAATCGATGCGCGCATGCCGCCCACCGATCGATGCCCTTTCAGGCCGTCGAGGCCGGCGGCCGTGGCTTCCTTGGCGAACTGTTTGTCGAGATCCTCGCTCGGCAGCCTGAACGTGACGTTCATGCGCGAGCGGCTGTCCGTGTGCGCGTGGCCACGGTAGTAACCCGTGCGATCGATCTCCGCGTAGAGCTTGTCCGCCTTGGCCTTGTTGCGACGTTCCATCGCCGCAAGGCCGCCTTCCTTCAGGATCCACTTCAACACCAGCCGCATGATGTAGATCGCAAACACCGGCGGCGTGTTGTAGAGCGACTGATTCTCCACGTGCACGCCGTATTGCAGCATCGTGGGCAGCGTGGACGCCGTGCGCTTGACGAGATCGTCACGGACGATGACCAGCGTCAGGCCCGCGGGCGCCAGGTTCTTCTGCGCTCCCGCGTAGATGAGCGCGTACTTCGACATCTCGAGCGGACGACTGAACATGTCCGACGACGTGTCCGCGACGAGCGGCACTGAGCCGGTGTCCGGCGTGTACGGAAACTCGGTACCGTAGATGGTGTTGTTCGTCGTGATGTGAACGTAGGCGGCGTTGGGATCGAGCTTCAGCTCTTCCTGCTTCGGCACCCTCGAGTAGTTCTCGCTCTGGGTGGACGCCGCGATCTTCACGCCGCCGACACGCTTGGCTTCTTTGACGGCTTTCTCCGACCACGATCCCGTCACGACGTAGTCGGCCGAGCCGCCGGCCGGAAGCAGATTCATGGGCACCATCGAGAACTGCAGGCTGGCGCCACCCTGGAGGAACAGCACGTGATGATCTTTCGGGATCGAGGCAAGCGTGCGCAGATCGGCCTCGCACCCCTGGATGATCTCGTCGAACGGCTTGGACCGATGGCTGATCTCGAGCACCGACATGCCGACGCCGGGCAGCGACACGAGATCGCGCTGCGCTTCCTCGAGGACCTCGAGCGGCAGGACGGCGGGACCGGCGGAAAAATTGAAGATACGAGTCGCGGTGGGCATGACAGAACCTTTCAGCGTTACAACTGGACGACCTGGAGGTCCAGCACGTTCGGATTGCCGACTTTGATCCGATCGCAGACGGCGGACGTCGGCGCGCCGTCGAGGTTGATTCGCGCCACGGCGGCTTCGGCTCCTTCGAAGACGATGTTCTCGGTCTCCTGCACGTTCAGGTTCGCCTCGCGCAGGTTGTCGAAGACGTGCGCCAGAACACCCGGACGATCGCGATGGCGCACGACCAGCATGTGCGTCGCGGGGGTACGCTTCGCGAGGTTGACCACGTTGGGGACCTTGCCGGTCTCGTTGAAGCAGCGGACAATCCGTACCGTCTCCGCAGCGATCGCCTCCTGGGCCTGATCGGTGGAGGCGCCGATGTGGTGGGTGCCGTACACGCCTGCCAGCTCCACGACTTTGTCGGCAAAGTCTCCAGTGGGCGATGTCGGCTCGTTTGCGAAGACGTCCAGCCCCACTCTCAGGCCTCGCTCGCGTATCGCCGTGGCGAGCGCCTGGTGATCCAGCACCTCGCCGCGGGCCGTGTTGATGACGATCGAGCCCGCCTTCAACCGCCCGAGCACCGCGGCGTTCACGAGGTTTTTGGTGTCCGGTGCGAGCGCGAGGTGCAGGCTCAAGATGTCGCTGCGCGCGGCGACGTCGCCAGGCGTGGGAGCAAGCGTGATCTGAATCTGTCGCAGCGCCGGTTCGAAACCGAGCTCACGCGCTTCCAGAACCGTCACGGGCCGATCCTCTCCGTCGAACCGCCGGCTCCACAGAAGGACGTTCATGCCGAAGCCAGCCGCCCGGCGGACCATTTCCTGGCCGATGCTCCCGATCCCGAGCAACCCGAGCGTCGATCCGAAAAGACCGCGCGCCTTCGAGTACTCCTTCTTGTTCCACTTGCCCGCCCGCAGATCTGCGACGTTGTCAGGAATTCGCCGGTCGAGCGCCAGAATCAGCGCAAAGGCGAGCTCGGCCACGGCAATCGCGTTCTTCCCGGGACAATTCGAGACGTAGATGCCCCGCGTCGACGCGCCGGCGACGTCGATGGTGTTGTATCCAGCGCCCGCGCGCACGATCAGGGACAAGCGTCCCGCGTCGAGCATCGCGGTTGTGACCCTGGTGCTGCGCACGACGAGCACGTCAGCGCCCGATGCGCGTATCGCATCGGTGAGCGCGTCGTCTTTCAAATCGGGTTCGTAGGCGACGTCGCATCCGGCCGCCTTGAGACCGTCGAGACCGCTCTTCTCGAACTTGTCGGCAACGAGAACTCTCATGGGCGGCAGCTCAAATCAGGTGCACGAGGAGCCCGTCGCGCAGCTTGGGCTCGAACCACGTCGACTTGGGGGGCATGATGCCGCCCGCGTCCGAGATCGCCATCAGATCGTCGACCGTTACGGGGTGCAGTGCGAACGCAACGTCGGCGCGTCCGGAACGCACCGCCTGTTCGAGGGCATGCGTCCCGCGGGCACCTCCCACGAAATCGATCCGCTTGTCCGTCCTGATGTCTCCGATGCCGAGGACCTGCTGGAGGACCGTTCGCTGCAAACGCGCAACATCGAGGCTCGCGGCTCTGGACGCGTCCTCGGGGGGCGCAGCCGTCAGATCGACGGCATACCAGCGACCGGCCAGGAACATGGATGCTTCCCCTTTGCCGCGTGGCGTCGCCATTCCCTCGCGCACCGGCAGCCTCGCGCGAAGGTCCTCGAGGAATCGCTCCGGGCTGCGGCCGCCGAGATCCTTGACGGTGCGATTGTAGGGAAGGATTTGAACCTGGTCGTCCGGGAACGCGACGGCGATGAAAGTACCGGCCTCGGGCGCGTTCGCCGCCGCGAGCGAAGCGCGCGCGCGGGCCGCGCTTGCCGCCCGGTGATGGCCGTCGGCGATGTAGAGAGCCGGAACGTTTCCGAAGGCACCGACGAGCGCGCTGGTCTGACCGTCCGCGACACGCCAGATGGTGTGATGCACACCGTCATCGGCGGTGAAATCGTAGAGTGGCTTTCCGCCCGTCGCCTGTTTTGCCAGGTCGTCGACCGCACCTGAGCCGCGGTAGGTGAGAAACACCACGCCCGTCTGCGCGCGCGTCTCGACGATGTGGCGGGTCCGATCGTCTTCCTTGTCGCGTCGCGTGCGCTCGTGCTTCTTGATGACGTCGCGGTCGTACTCGTCGATCGAGAAGCACCCAGCGATGCCGGTTTGCTCGTGATCGCCCATCCGCAGGCGATAGAAATAGAGCGACGGCCTGTCTTCCACCACGAGTGGCGCGCGCGACCGGAGCGATTCCAGGTTCTGGTGCGCTTTCGCGTAGACGGCGTTCGCGTAGGGATCGGTCCCGGGCTCGAGGTCGATCTCGGCACGGGTGACGTGCAGGAAACTGAGCGGATTACCCGACGCGAGCTGACGCGCTTCCTCGGTGCTCACGACATCGTAAGGAACGGAGGAGACCGCCGCGGCCGCTTCGGGCGCCGGTCGCAAGGCCCGGAACGGATGGAGAGAGGACATCGACGTATTTTAGTTCAGGAGGGAAAAGTCGGCAGTCGGGAGTCGGGAGTCGACAGTCGCAGTCGACAGTCAGTCGGCAGTCGCCAGTCAGTCGACAGTCGGCAGTCGGGAGTCGATAGTCGCAGTCGACAGTCTGTCGGGAGTCGACAGTCGCAGTCGACAGTCGTACTCGACAGTCGGTCGGCGGTCGACAAGCAGGAACCGCTCAGTGCCAATTGCCGAATGGCTCTGAGCGCAATGCCCAGAACAGTTGGCGAATCGTGATCAGCGAACGGCTCGGACGGCGTCGGGCGCTCCGCTCGCGGGACTTGCGGCGAGGGTCGTCTCGAGGGCCTGAAGCAATGTGTCGCGAGCGGTCATGAAGGCGGGCAGATACGCCGCCAAAATCGGATCCCCCGGCGGCATCCGGCTGTGTTCGATGAGCGGGTTCACGAACACGCCGCTCCTGCGCAGACGAAAATCGAGGTGTGGACCGGTGGCCGTACCAGTCGCGCCTACACGTCCGATCAACTGTCCCTGATCCACGTGCGCCCCGGCGCGAATGCCGGTGCCGAAAGACGAGAGGTGCAGGTAGAAGCTCTCGTACCCGCCAGGGTGCCTGAGGCGAATCTGGTTTCCTCCTCCGCCCGCCCAGCCGGCCGAAACAACGGCGCCGGACGCGACCGCGACGACGGGTGCGCCGACCGGCGCGGCGTAGTCGATGCCGAGGTGGGCGCGATAGGTACGGAAGACCGGATGAAGGCGGTTGCGTGAAAAGCCAGACGTGACCCGCGGCTCGAACCGAAGCGGCGTGCGGAGCATGAAGCGTTTGAGCGATCGCCCCTGTTCGTCGTAGTACCCGGCGCGGCCGGTTTCCCCGTTCGTCCATCGGAAGGCGCGATGCTCCCGACCGTCGGCGATGAAACGGGCGCCGAGGATGGCACCGTATCCGGCAAACTGTCCGTCGCGCGTGGATTTCTCGAAGAGCACCTCGAATCCGTCGCCCGGCTGGAGGTCGCTCACGAAGTCGATCTGTCCGCTGAAGATTTCCGCCAAGGACATCGCGAGCTGGATGTTCTCGCCGGTCTCCTGCACCGCGGCGATGAGCGACGGGTGTTCGCTGTCGATGGTCGCGTGGATCGCGATCGTCCGCGTGTCCTTTTCGTAGGGCAGGACCTCGGCCTCGAGCACCGCGGGCTGCGAGCGATCCCGGTTGATGATGCGAAGGAAGCGATCGGCGTCGATCTGATACTCGAA
The DNA here is from genome assembly GCA_036258055.1 of Vicinamibacterales bacterium. Lineage (GTDB taxonomy): Bacteria > Acidobacteriota > Vicinamibacteria > Vicinamibacterales > 2-12-FULL-66-21 > DATAEK01. The sequence goes on along the minus strand of DATAEK010000069.1, from coordinate 18,273 downwards.
CTCGCGCAGCAGTCCGTCGATGGATCGCACCAGTCGGTACGGACGATTCGCGCGGAGTTGTCGCGGGTTGAAGACGCCGGCCGCCGATTCAACCGCCGCGCGAACGAGATCGGCGGAAAGCTGGTTCTGCCGGAGCAGGCTATCGAGCGTCGCGTGCTCGGGGACGGTGTCGTCGATCGTCTCGGTCTCCCGCTGGAGGATGACGTCAGGGCCGGCTGCACGCATCGCAGGCGCTGTCTCCTGCTTCGTGCACGCGCACAGCGTCAACGCGAGACCGATGAGGGCTGCCGGTCGAATCATCGAATCCGGCAGCATACCATTGGTTCTGCGGGTTCTAGCGTTCTAGATAAGCGGTTTCAAAACCCGGGCTGCGGGTCCTGGCCGCGAACAGCCCCACCGGGTGCTCAGCCGAAAAGCACTGGTCACGAGGAACGGCCTCCGCGCCTGGCGGGGCGGCCCCGTTCGCGGCCACCCGCGGGAGGTTTTGAAACCAGTTCTAGGGTTCTAACGAAGGTTCTCCGTTCTCAGACCTGGATACTCGTGGAAACGTCTCTAGAGAGAACCCAACACTCGAGAACCGCCAGAACCTGAGAACCGAGAACCCGAGAACCGAGAACCCGAGAACGATCCGAGCGCCTAGCGCCCGCCCATGACCCAGACGCCCCACTCGCCCGAGCGCTGACTCTGGTACGCCACGCGGTGACCGTCCGGGGACCAGCTGTAGTTGTCGGCCGAAGGATCGGACAGCACTTTCAGCATCGAGCCATCCGTCAGATCGAGCAGCCAGGCGCCGTCGTGCTGTACCTGAAACATCACACGGCGGCCGTCGGGTGAAACGGCAGGTGACCGCACGGCTTTCCCCGCGCGCGGCGATGCATAGGTGCGCTCGCGGCCGTTCGCCACGTCCAGGACAACGACCCGGTCGCCGCGGCTGTAGGCGATCCGTTTCCCATCGGGAAACCACGATGCGCCGGAGGGTTGACCCTCGGCGTTCGACGTGAGCCGTCGGGCGCTGCCGGACTGCAAGTCGACGGCCCAGAGATTCCAGACGCGACGGCGATCGACCTCGGCGCGCACGAAGGCGAGCGACCGCCCGTCGGGCGACCAGCTGGGAATCGCCGCGAAACCGTCGCCGCTGACACGCCGAACGTTGTGTCCGTCCGCGTCGGCGACATAGACCGCGCGTTCGCCGTCCCGATCCGAGTCGAACGCGACCTGCGTACCATCGGGTGACGGTCGCGCGTGAAAGTTACGGGCGTTGTCGTCGTCCACGACACGTGTGATGCGGAGAACCTCGCCGGCACCGGCGCTGCCAACTCGTACGACTCCGGCTTGCGCGGATTCATCGGCCCGATAGAACATCGCGCTCCCTACGGAGGCAAACGAGGGAGACAGGATCTCGCCGTCCATCAGTGCTTCCGGTCGCTGATCGTGGCCTCGAGCCGCGGCTGCAGTCGTTCCCTCCGGAACGGCACCCTTATCAGGCGCGCCTGGTCGAACTGAACTGTCAACGCGGTCCTGCGCCGCTGGAGGCGCCGGTGCTGAAACCGCCGGCGAACGGTTCGAGCCATCTGACGTCGCCGGCGTATTCGGTTCCGCGGCACGCGCCGCCACAGGCGGCGGAGAAGAAGAATCATCGCGTTCGATCTGACTCCAGTAGCCACCGACCGCCGCGATCGCGATCGTCGCCGCTGCGGCGAGCGCCGGCACAACGCGTGAGCGTCGCCGAGGCTCCGCCGGAATGATCTCGCGGAACAGCTGCGGTTCATCGGCGATGAGCTCACCATCGCGGAAGGGCGGCAACTCGGCACACCGGTCATCGTCTTGCCGCGGAGAAGCAGGCTCCAGCGTCACGGCCTCGGCTTCGTCCGCGAATTCCGCTTCGCCTGGCTCGAGCTCGATGATCGTGATCTCTGGCCGGACGACAGGCTCGCGCCGGACGACCGGCTCGGGCTGCGGGCACGCTTCGCCCGGCGCAAGCTTCCACAAGTTACCCGAGGCGGGCGGAGCGACCTCGCCCATCTCGTCGAGCAGCGGAGAGAGCGTCGAGACTACAAGCACGTCATCAAGGCCGGCCGCGCGTGCGTACCGTATGAGTTGGGTTCGTCCGTACAGCCCTCCCGGCCATCGGTAGAGATACCCCCACTCGAGCTGCCGGAGCAGGGGAACGGGAATACGACTCCGCTCCGAGACGTCGTAGAGTGAAAGGCCTGTTGCGCGCCGCGCGCGGCGAATGTCGCTGACCGTCAGCGACGCGGGATCGAGACGGACCAGCGCGCCAGCCGATTCGTCGTGACGCTCGCGATCCGACCGCTTGAAGTCCGCCATCGTCGTCAGAGCGTCCTGATCGGGGCCAGAGGCCGTACGGGTTGCAGACCCATCAGTACCGGCTGGCACATCAGGAATGGCAGCCCACCTGATGAAGAGATCCTGCACGGCCTGCGCTGGATCTGGTGCAGCGAACCGCGCCAGAGCGTCGGCAAAACTGTCGAGCGACGGAAAGGGTGGCAGGTCGAGCGTGCCCAACGCCCGCGCGATGACCAGCCTGAGCGCCCCCGGAGCCTTGAGTGGGGGCGGTGCGTCAAGCCGCGGAAGCAATGACTCGAGAAGTTGAGCGATGCGGGGAATCGGTCTGCCCCCTGCCTCGACGGGTCCTTCAATCGACACCGCGCCCGAAGCCGAGAGCCGAATGACGTGCGCCGACGGCACGCCGAGGTGCTCCCCGCGTGCGACCTGCTGGATCACTTCGCGGACGATCGCAACCGTCTCCTGCGCCGTCATGACGATGCCGGCGGCCGATAGATCAGCTAGCGAGATCCGAGAGGTCGTCTTGAGCACGCCGCGAGGATTGCGACTTTCCTGCCATCTCTCTCGTTCGACGGAAACCGGGAGTTTTCTTCGGTCGAGTGGGAATTGAGAACAGCGCAAGGGAACGGATGAGCACCTGCAAGTCCATGAGGTGACTAATAAATTACACGGCTCAGCGATTGGAGACGCTCGACTCGCCTTCGTGCCGCCTGCCTGACGTGATCGGTCGACGCTGCAACGGCGTCATGCTCGAATACGGACTTCGTTTTCGGACATGACGCACGCGATTTCGTGGGTTCCTGTTGTGGATACGCGATGACTTCGGTCGTGTCGCTGAAACGACGCCTGATTGTTACCGTTTGGACACGGTGATCTGCATCATCTTCCGGAACTTCACCGGTCTGCCGTTGAGCGTCGCGGGCTGGTATCGCCAGTCACGAGCGGCGGTGAGCAGCAGCGTGTCGTAGATGGGGTGCATCGAGACGCGCAGCGCGAGATTCGTCACGCGTCCCTGCTCGTCGATCACGACCTCGAGCAGCCCACGGTCGCGAGTCTGGGACAGCACCTGAGCCGGGACCTGCGGCACTTCCTGTTTGATCACTGTGGGCAGCACGATCCCCGGCTCGTCCGATGAATAGATCCGGAGCGGCGGCGGAGACGTCGGCTGTGCGACAGGCGCGACCGGCTGCGGCGCAGGCGCTGCGGCCTTCGGTTCCGGGGCGGGTGCGGGAGCGGGTGCAGCCGCGGCCGCGCTCAGATCCACGAAGCCAGCCACGAGAGTTCGCAGATCCGCGAGCTTGCCGCCCATGTCCGGATCATCGAGGAGCGCGAGCAATTCTCGGAACTGCCCCTCCGCAGACGCGAACTCCTTCCGATCGAATGTCGCCTTCGCGATGCTGTAGCGCGAGGCGACCAGCTGCGGCAGCATCCGCCTCCGGACCTCACTGAACGCCGCGCGCACCCGAGGTGAGGCCTCCGACTCGTCCGGCTGATAGGACGGATCCGCGGTAACGACGGCGGCAATGGCCTTCTCGGCTTCCGAACCTCGTCCGAGCGCGAGCAGACACAGCGATCGATACTGCTCCACGAACTTCATCTCCGAGCCGTTGTCCGAGTCCGCGGGCCGAATGCCGTTCAGCATTGCCAGCGCCTCGTCGTAGCGTGCAGACGCGTACAGGTCGCGTGCCGCGACGAGCGGGTTCGGCTGCGCGGCGGCCGCGGTCGCCGTCAGGCAACCGGCCAGCACCAGCGCTGCGACAATGGCTTTTCTCATAACACGTTCCCCGATCCGCCTTCGTTCGTCCGACGCCCTTACTTCATATCGACGCTGAGCCGCACCGGCGTACCCGTCGTCACCGAGATCGCGTGGCGCTTCTCGCCAAGCTGCGGGTTGCGGAAGATGACCTCGTGCGGTCCGATCGGGACGCTCAGATTGCCAATGGGCGTTTCGCCGACGCGTTGACCGTCGATCCAGACCTCGGCCCAGGGCGACGCGTTCAGATTCACGACGCCGCTCGGAAGATCGATCGAGATCGGCGCAACCTTGCCCGGCGGCACCTGGACGACGCGCGTGCTGCGGTAGCCGAGGGTTTCGTTGACGAGCTCGAGCTCGTGCCGGCCCGCCGCCATCATCACGCGATCGGTATCACTCGTTCCGAGCAGCCGTCCGCCTTCTCGAATCTCCACGGCCACTGGTGCCTTGACGGTCACCCAGCCCGACACAGGACCGGCAGTCGCCTCGGTCGGAACCGGCGCCACGAACGACGCCATCGCACCGGCCTGGACGCTGACGACCTGCTTCACGGACCCGGAGGGCGTCTGCAGGATGACTTCGTGGTCGCCTGCGGTGAGGTCGGTGACCGTCACCGGCGCAGCGCCGTGATCCACGCCGTCCACCAGCACTTTCGCGCCGGCCGGCTGCGACTGCACGCGAAGCTGACCGGTGACTGGCGTGTCAGCGAACTCGAGGTACTGCGACACCTGCGCGCCGGCAGTCACAGTCAACGGAATCACCCGTGGAACGCCGCGGCCGCGGAGCTCGAGGATGTGCGCACCGGGAGGCAGCGACAGTTTCGCCGGCGTCTGGCCGCGCTCGGTCCCGTCCACGAACACCTGCACGCCGGCCGGATTCGACTGCACGTCGAGCGTCCCCATCGCCGGTCCTGGGGGCGCGGTCCGGAAATATCGAGATGCGTACACCCCGCCACCGCCGAGCACGATCACCGCAGCCGCGGCGGCGACCATGAGCTTTTTCGACGGGCCCGTGCCCTTGGATTTTGCCTGGCGCTCTGGCTTCTTCGTGTCGTCGGACTCGGACTCGAAGAGCGGCCTGATGGATTCGATCGAATCGCGGCGCGGCGCGAGATCGGCCGCGGAGATGAGCTCGGTGATGTCGCGAACACCCACCGGATCGACCGACGCCGGGCGTGGCGAGGCGATCGGCTCGTCGTTGAAAACGGGCGATTCGACGGGTGTGCCGGGCAGACGCGGGGGGTCAAGCGGCGCGGCGATGCTCTGCACGAATTCGGGCGTGATCGGCGGGGCCGGCGTCAGGGCTGACGGCTTCAACAGGTCAGTCGCCACGATCGGTTGCGTCGTCGGCTGAAGCGGCGGCGAAGGCGGAACGACGGGAGCCGGAACCGACGCGAACGGCGGCGGTGACATCGGCGGCGCTGCCGGCAGTGGTGCGGGTGGCGGCGGCGTGGGCGACGTTGCTGAACGAGGTGCGACAGGCTGCGACATCATCGGCGCAACCGCGGGAACCTCCGAAGGTAGGGGCTCGAGAATCGCGGCGATGTAGCGGGATAGGAACGTCTCGAGCGCTACCGGTGCAGCGACGTACATCGAATCGTCGGCGACCACTTCCTCGAGAGCCGACAGGGCTTCGGGTGCCGAGGCAAACGCACGCCGGTTGTCGATTTGGAGTGCGCGCGACAACCAGTCGCGAAGAGGCGAGGATATCGGCTGCTCCTCGCCGAGCGACGTGCGCTCACGCGCGTCGCGGAGCAGCGCTGGAAGACCATGCGGGAATTCCTCGGCACGCAAGGGACGCCCGAGCACGAGCGCCAGAGCGACAAGGCCGAGACCGGTGACGTCCGCTCGATGATCGAATCGCGGCACCCCCGCGCTCGGCGGCATCGCGATCCTGAATTCCTGCCAGAGACGATCGCGGCTGAACTGCAACTGATCGACCGCGGCGGCCAGCACGTGCTCGACGATGACCAGCCGGGCGTGAGGCGTAACCACGAGACGCTCCGGTGCGATGAGCCCGTGCGCCACTTCACGCGCGTTTTCATGCAGCAGGGCGACCGCTGGAACCAACTGACGGATCAGACACAGTGCCGCGTTGATGTCGAGCTGAAGGCGCCGCTCGTGCGCAACGCGAAGGATGTCGGAGAGGCGTGTGCCTTCGACGTGGTCGGACACGATCGCCAGGCCGGGCGCCGGCGTCTGCACGCGATCGATGCGCCGGACACGCGCGTAGTAGGCGTGACGGAAATTCGCGAGCCGTGCGGCGCGCTCGCGCAGCGCGAACTCGAAGGAGGGCACGGCGCTGAGCGCCGGACGGATCCGGAGAATCTGGAGCAGCTCGCCCGTGGCGCCGTCGGCGGCCACGACGCGTTCGCCGAGTCCGTCACAGAACAGCGGCGCTTCCGGCCGCTCGTTGGAAAGGGGCACTGTGGTCATGGAGCAGCCGATCTACAGGCCGTTGCGAGCCTTGTTTCCGTTTCGAATGCTGAAAGACGATTTCAGCACCTGCGCTGCAACCGGCAGACCACTCCGATTACACGACTTCGTTCCGCCCGCAACCCGCTGTTTGCAAGGGACTCGCGGGCGATCGGCCGAATCCGCCGTAGGTGGGCCGTTTTACAGTCCTGTGAGCGAAATCTCGATTTCGTAATCGGTCGGACGGTTGGAAAACCACGGACGGTGCCGCTATGCTGAGCGACGGTTTTCTTTCTTCCGGCGCCCCGCCGGGACGCGTGGCATTGCTACAAAGAGAGGGTGCGATGAGTGTTTTGCTTCGGCAACGGCCGCTGCTCGTGAGCTCGGTGCTGGCGGCCGCGCTGATGCTCGTACCGGTGTCGGCGCAGCAGGCGCCGGAAAAGATTGACTACGACGGAATCTACAAGATCAAAGATGAAGGCTTCGCGCGATCGAAGGTGATGGAGATCGAGAGCTGGCTGACCGACGTCTACGGTCCGCGGCTCACCAACTCGCCGAACTACCGCAAGGCGGGTGACTGGGCGGTCAAGCAGCTCACCGAGTGGGGCATCGTCAACGCGAAGCTCGAGCCGTGGGGTCCGTTCGGCCGCGGCTGGTCGAACGACAAGTTCTACGTGCAGGCGCTCGCGCCGACGCCCTTCCCCGTCATCGGATACCCGAAGGCGTGGACGAACGGCACCGATGGCCTGATCTCCGGCGAGGCGATCATGGCCGACATCCAGACCGACGAGGACTACGCGAAGTTCAAAGGACAGCTGAAGGGCAAGTTCGTCTTCGTCACGCCGATGCGCGACGTGGCCGCGTCGTTCACACCGCTGGGACACCGCTACACCGAGCAGGAGCTCGCCGATCTGCAGAGCGAGACCGACGTGCGTGCGCGCGGCGGCCGCGGTGGGGCTCGGGCGGGAGCCCCCGGACGTCAGGGAGGACCCGGCGCACCGGCAGTTGGTGGCCGCGGTGCCGGCCAGAACCCGTTTGCGCGGCGATTGCAATTCTTCAAGGACGAAGGGGCCCTGGCGATCATCGACGCGGGGCGCGGCGACGGCGGCACGGTGTTCGTGCAGAGCGCGCCGGGCGTCTCACGCGACGCCGGTACTGACGCCGGTCTTCCCCAGATCACGTTCGCGATCGAACACTACGGCCGTCTCGTACGCGCGATGGAGAAGGGCGTCCCGGTCAAGCTCGAGATGGACGTGAAGAACGCCTTCTACGACGACAACCCGCAGTCCTTCAACGTCGTCGGGGAAATCCCGGGCACGGACAAAGCGAACGAGATCGTGATGCTCGGGGCGCACTTCGACTCGTGGCATGGCGGAACCGGGGCCACCGATAACGCGGCTGGCTCCGCGGTCATGATGGAAGCCATGCGGATCCTCAAGCAGAGCGGCGTGCGTCTGCGTCGCACGGTGCGGATCGGACTCTGGGGCGGTGAAGAACAGGGGCTGCTCGGCTCGCGCGCCTATGTGACGGAGCACTTCGCGAACCGGGAAGACATGCTGCTCAAACCGGAACACGCACGCGTGTCGGGCTACTTCAACGTCGACAACGGCACCGGCGCGATCCGCGGCGTCTACCTCCAGGGCAACGAAGCGGCGGCGCCGATCTTCGAGGAATGGATGAAGCCCTTCCACAACCTCGGAATGACCACGCTGACGATCCGCGATACGGGCGGCACGGATCATCAGTCGTTCGACGCTGTCGGTCTGCCGGGCTTCCAGTTCATTCAGGATCCAGTCGAGTACGACACGCGCACGCATCACTCGAACATGGATGTCTACGAGCGGATCCAGGAAGCGGACATGCGGCAGAACGCGGTCATCGTTGCCGCGTTCGTGTATCAGACTGCGAACCGCGACGACAAGCTGCCGCGCAAGCCGCTGCCGAAACCACAGGCGCGCGGCCGCGGCACGACGCCGTCTGGCGGGTTCTGAATGGCACATGATAGATGGCACATGGAATGGTAGAAGGGTGTGCCCTTCCATTTGCCATCCGCGAGGCGTGACTGCTGGAGCGCTCAGCCCACCGCCGGCCGCACGGCCGCGCCAGGCGACGGCGCTCGCGGCGTTCATGGCCCTGGCGGTCATCTGGACCTGGCCGCTCACCGCACATCTCGCGACGCGCATTCCGCACGATCCCGGCGATCCGATCCTCAATATCTGGATCCTGTGGTGGAACGCCCACGCCATCCCGTTCACCGCACGATGGTGGAGCCCTCCGATCCTCGTGCCGCTGCCTGGGGCGCTGGCACTCTCGGAACACCTCGCGGGCCTGGGACCCATCACCACACCGATCCAGCTCGCGGGCGGCAGTGCGCTGCTGGCGTACAACGTGGCGCTGCTCGCCTCCTACGCGCTCTCGGGGTGGTTCACCTATCTGCTCGTCCATCGATTGACGGGATCGCCGCTGGCCAGCTTCTGCAGCGGGCTCGCGTTTGCGTTTGCGCCGTACCGTGCCGGTCAGCTGGCACACATTCAAGTCCTCACGTCGCAGTGGATGCCGGCGATGCTTCTGGCGCTGCACGGGTACCTCTCGGACGGGCGGCGCCGCTGGCTCGTCGCCTTCGCGACTGCCTGGTTGGTCCAGGCGCTGTCGAACGGCTACTACCTGCTCTTCTTTCCAGTGCTCCTGGTGTTGTGGATGGCGTGGTTCGTCGACTGGCGGGGGGCGCCACGGCGTGGCATCGCGATCGGGATCGCGTGGCTGATCGCGTCACTCCCGCTGATTCCTGTGCTGCTGGCGTATCGGAATGTCCAGGAAACGCTCGGCCTGGCCCGGACCGCAGACGAGATCGGACGTTTCAGCGCGACGGCCGGATCATTTCTGCACGCCGCGCCGCTGCTCGCGTTCTGGCGCGCGCAGGAGGTGTCGACTCAGGAGGATTACCTCTTCCCCGGTATCACGGCCATCGCACTCGTGCTCGCAGGACTGACAGCACTCGCAGTTCGTCGCGATTCTCAACGCGTCAATCGATCCTCAGCGTTGATCTTCTACGCCCTGGCGACCGTCGTGCTGTGGACGCTCACCCTCGGCCCGGGTGAGCCGGGCACCGCAGCGTGGCTGCGGCCGTACCGATGGCTTTCGATTCTGCCGGGTTACGCGGGGCTGCGGGCACCGGCACGATTTGCGATGCTCGCGTCGCTGTGCCTCAGCGTCGGAGCGGGCCTCGCGCTCGCCAGGCTGAGGCCCGCTTCGCGGCGCACCTGGCTCGTGCTCTGCGCCGCCGCCGCCGCGGGTATCACCATCGACGGGTGGCTGCGGCCAATGCCGCTGGCCGCACCTCCTCCCAGGGTCATGCTCGCCGGTGCGGATTCAGCTCCCGTCATCGAAGTTCCGCCAGACGATGCGCGGGTGAGCGTCGCGGCGATGTACCGCGCGATGTTTCATCGGCGTCCGCTCGTCAACGGCTACACCGGCTACGTGGCGCCGCACTACACCATCCTGTCAATGGCCCTTCGGCGCGGCGATGCCTCACCGCTTCTGGAGCTTGCCCGCGACCGGGGTCTCCTCGTCATCGTCAACGATCGTCCGGACCAGGGCGCGCAGTTCCGGCCGATGATCGAGGAGCTGCCCGGCGTCGAGCGCCTCGGTACGGGCGGCGCCGGGACGGTGTACCGCCTGCCCGCAAGTTCTCGCAAAGCGCCCGCGGACGGCGAGCGCATACCGGTCAATTCTTCGACGCTCGAATCCGAGCGACTGACTTTGGATCTCTCGACGACGCGTGTCGTGCGATCGATCACGTTCCCACTGCGCTGGCGCTACGAGGAGCTGGGCGAGCGGATCCAGATCGACGCGTCAGAGGATGGGCAAGCGTGGCGAACCGTGTGGCGCGACTGGACCGGCGGCCCGGCGATGGCGGCGGCGCTCGAGGATCCGCTCGTCGTGCCCGTGCGGATCGCGCTCAACGATGTCCGTGCGCGATACCTGCGCATCTACCCCGCGCCGGCGTGGTTGGAGCGCGAGACCATTGATGTGACTATTGCCAGTCGCTGATGGTCAACGTCAGCGGACAGCGACAAGAATCAGCCCCCAGCCGACCGCGGCAAAAGTATCAGCCTTTAGGGTTTCTTCCCCGGCAGCCACGCTGGCCGAAACGCCGAATTCGCGAGCCATCGCACCGGCTCCAGCATCGAACTGATGGCTTCGGTCATATGAGCAAAGTCGATGTGGCTCAGATCGTCGCTGGGCTGGTGATACTGGGCGTGCAGTCCGTAGCTCGAGACCGTCTGCGCGATCACCCCGCGCCGCGCGAGCTGGATGTTGTCGGACCGCTGGAAGAAATTCTGCTCCGGGTGCGGATCCTGCACGAGCCGCGCTCCCTGCCGCGCCAGCTCAGGTCCAAGCGTTGATCGCTCGTAGCCCGTGAGCCACAACGTGTGCGGTGCAACCGCGGCGTCAGGCCGCCCGATCATCTCGAACTCGAGGTTCGCGACGATCGATGTGAGCGGAACCGGCGGCCCGTCGATGAACCGGCGCGCGCCGAAGCCCCCTGACTCTTCGCTGCCGAACCACGCAAAGACAATCGTCCGCTTCGGCCGCGGACCCGTCGCCAGCGCTTCCGCAAGCGCCAGCACCGCCACCGATCCCGACGCATCGTCATCAGCTCCGTTGTTGATGGTATCGGCCTTGGGATCCGAGCTGGGGCGATTGCCGAGGTGATCGAGATGTGCAGTAAGGAGGATCACGTCGCGCGCATCCGCGGGCGAGCTGCCGGTGAGCCGGCCCATCGCGTTCCAGGTGTGCGATGTCTGCGTGGACTTGATCTCGGCATCGAGCGCGACGGCCGTGCCATCGTCGAGCGCTGCGATTGCGGCATAGCTCTCCTTTCCCAAGGCGACTGCGGCGCGCTCGGGCACGCCCACGATGCGCGTGATGGTGACGGCGCGAGGTGGCCCCTTCACTCGCCGCGTGCGCAAGGCCTCCGATTCAAGACTGAGGACGATCCGCGCCGGAGCGGTGACGTCGGTTGGCGGCGGATTCGCCTCTGGCAGGAGGAGCACCGAACCCGCGGTGACGGGCGTGCCTTCGCGGTACTTCTGCAGCGGACCGGAGAGCTTCGCACCGCCGACCGCGAGCACCGACATATCCGTGTTGTGCGTGAAGTGACCACCGGCAAACGAGAGGATCGGCGGCGCCGCGAGCTCGCTCCGCTCGATTGCCACGTCTTGCACGTACCCGCCGTCGTCTCCCAGAGACTCGATCCCGAGCCGCCTAAGCTGAGCCGCGATGTACACAGCGGCGATCCACTCGTCGCGCGTGCCGCTGCCGCGCCCGTTCATCGCGTCGCTCGCCAGGAACTCGAGGTGGGCGCGGATCGATGACTCTTGGATCGATGACGCGGCGGACCGGTTGGTCGCCGGCAGCTGTGGAGGTTGTTGATGACGGGCGCAACCCACTACTATCACGGCCGTACAAGAGAGGATCAACGTGGTGCTGGATCTCACGGTCCGCAATCCTACACTGCCGCTCGACCGCCGGACCGCCGGGGTCCGTCACCCTGCTCCGCGACTCGTCCCTCCGCGATTGCGACCTGTCCAGCGGGCCGCCTGAATCGGTTCGGCCGGCGTATATGATTAACGTTCACCGAGGGAACGCTTTCGAGCGTCTAATCAGCCTGTATGCAGCACATCACTGAGCACCTTCTCGTCCGGCCACTGATGTTTCTCTTTCTGTTGATCCTCGCCGTTCCTGCGGCGGCGCAGCCGCATCGCGCATCGTTCCGCGGCCGCGTGACCGATGCCGCCGGAGCGCCGCTGGCCAAGGCCCAGGTCAAGGCGTCGCGGGAAGGCACGAACGAAACGCGCGAAGCCATGACCGACGAATTCGGGCGGTTCGCGCTTCCCGAGCTGGCGGTCGGCGCGTACCGGGTGGACGTCACCTTGAGCGGCTATCGGACGTACACCGCCCGGACCGAGTTGACGGTCGGACAGGACTTCTGGCTCGATGTGCCGCTCGAGTTGACGGTTGCGCAGGCGGTCGAGGTCACGGCGCCGTTCGTTCCGATCGACCGGGATTCGTCCGCGCTGGCGACACTCATCGATCAACGGCAGGTGGCGGGTCTTCCGCTCGACGGACGCAACTTCCTGGAGCTCGCGCTGCTCGCTCCCGGCACCTATCCGGCGCCGCAGGGATCCGCAGCGTCCGTACGCGGCGACTTCGCCTTCAGTGTGAACGGCGGGCGTGAAGACGCGAACGCCTACCTGCTCGATGGCGTCTACAACGTGGATCCAAAGCTCGGCACATCAGGCGTACGTCCCTCCGTCGACGCGATTCACGAGTTCCGCGTCGAGACGTCGAGCTATGACTCGTCGTTCGGCCGCAATGCTGCCGGGCAGGTCAACGTCGTCACGCGCTCGGGCTCGAACGGCATGAGCGGCACGGCCTACGAGTTCCTCCGGAACGGCTCGCTCGACGCACAGAACTTCTTCGCGCCGAAGTCAGAACCCGCGCCGGACTACGATCGCAACCAGTTCGGCGGCTCGCTCGGCGGGCCGATCAGGCGCGACAAGACGTTCTTCTTCGTCGATTACGAAGGGACGCGGCTCAACGAGGGCATTACGCGCGTCACCAACGTCCCGACCGTCGCCGAGCGGCGTGGTGATTTCTCGCAGTCGCTGTTCGCGCGGCCGATTGATCCGTTCTTGCAGCAGCCGTTCTCGAATGGCCAGCTCCCGTCGTTCCTGATCAGCCCGATCGGCTCGGCGATTGCCAACCTCTATCCGCTGCCGAATCGCCAGACGCCGTTCGCGAACTTCGTCTCCTCGCCGACCCTCAACGACGACGTCGATCAGTTCGACCTGCGAATGGATCACGGGCTCGGCAACGGATCGCGGCTGACGGCCCGCTACAGCTTCAGCGACCGGCGGCTCACCGAACCGTTCGCGGGAGCGGGATTCTCCACGCTTCCCGGGTTCGGCAACGACGTGGCACGCCGTGGACAGAACCTCGCGGTTTCCTACACGAAACCGGTCGGTGCGACGCTCCTCAGCGACCTGCGGTTCGGGTACACGCGGGTCGCCATCGGCGTCACCGTCGAGAACCCGGGCATCAACAACGCGTCGGTTGGCATGGAGAGCCTGGCCACCAACCCCAGAGACAACGGGCTCAGTCTGATCTCGGTCACCGGCTTCTCGCCTCTTGGCCAGGAGTACAACAACCCGCAGGAGAGCGCATCGGACTCGTTCCAACTGAGCGAGACGGCGACGTGGATGCGCGGCGCGCATCTCGTCAAGCTAGGGGGCGAGTGGTACGGCGTCCGTCAGTCAGCCTTTCGTGACGTGCAGGCGCGCGGGTTCCTGAACTTCATCGATCAGGGCTACACGGGCAACGCGCTCGCGGATCTCCTGCTCGGCCTCCCCGTGCTGACCGGCGGCGCCGTCCTCGACAACCCTCAGAACCTGCGCAGCTCGTCCTGGAGCCTGTTCGTCCACGACGACTGGCGGGCGACGCCATCGCTGACAATCTCCGCGGGACTGCGCTACGACTACATCTCGCCCCCGGTCGACAAAGACGACCGTGCCAACCTGTACGACGTCACGACCGGTCAGCTCGTGCCCGTGGGGACCAGCGGCATGCCGCGCGGCGGCTACGAACCTGACCGGAACAACTTCGCGCCGCGCGCCGGCTTCGCGTGGACGCTCGATCACGCCGCCCGCACCGTGCTCCGCGGCGGATACGGCATCTACTACAACCAGGGAGCACTCGCGACCTCGGAGGGGCTCTACTTCAACCCGCCCTACTTCAACCTGAACGTCTACTTCCCGGATCCGCGCCTCCCCCTGCTGACGCTCAACGATCCCTTCCCGTCGTCGTTCCCGGTGTTCATTCCGCAGTCGGCGACGTCGTACCAGCGCGATCTGCAGACGCCGTGGATGGATCACTGGAACGTGAACGTGCAGCGTCAGCTCGGGGCAACCCGCGCCGTCGAGATCGCGTACGTCGGCTCGCGCGGCCACGACCTGATCTCCGCGCGCGACGGCAACCAGGCGCCCGCGAGCCCGAACCCGTTCAATCTGCGTCCGAACCCGGCGTTTGCAGACGTCACGCTCATCGAATCGCGCGCGTCGTCCACATACAACGCGCTGCAGGTGAAGTTCCAGCAGCGCGCGGCACAAGGATTGTCGCTCCTCGCGGCGTACACCCTGGGCAAGTCCACCGACGATGCGTCGGGGTTCTTCACCAGTGCAGGGGATCCCAACTTCCCGCAGAACAGCCTCGATCCGGGCGCGGAGGAAGGACGTTCGAGCTTCGACATCCGCCATCGCCTGTCGGTCAGTTTCGCCTACGCGCTGCCGTTCGGTAATGGCAACGCGTGGCTGGAAGACTGGGAGGTCCAGGGGGTGGCGACGTTCCAGAGCGGCCGCCCGTTCACCGTCGCGCTGCGCCCCGACATCGACAACAGCAACACGGGGCGTTCCAACCTTGGCTTCGGCTACAACGACCGCCCGAATGTCTCCGGCGATCCCTCGCTCAGCGACCCGAGCGCGGATCTCTGGTTCAATACCAACGCGTTCAGCCGTCCGCCGTTCGGATCCTTCGGCAACGCGGGCCGCAACATCCTCGATGGCCCCGGGTACGAGAACATCAACCTCGCGATCATCAAGTACGTCGGGCTGGCGCGAAGCGTCCGTCTCCAGCTCCGCGCGGAAGCGTTCAACCTCCTGAATCACACCAATCTAGATCTCCCAGACGCGTTCTTCGGCTCCCCGACCTTCGGACGAGTGCTGTCCGCAGGGAGCCCACGGCGGTTCCAGTTCGGAGTACGCGCGCTCTTCTGAATCGGTTCTGGACTAGTGGACTGTCTGCTTGATTTCAAGCAAACAGTCCACCAGTTAGTACTGGCGCGTCTGACTCTCGCGCCGCACGTGTTTTGCGCCGAGATGTAGAGGAAACGGCTTCGCTGCCCGTTACCGGGCGATCATCGAAGCGTACATGAGCAGCAGGGCCATCGCAGCGTAGAACGTAGGCCATGCGTGAGGATGATTTCGTGCCGCACTGAACGGAACGAAACCCGCGAGAATCGCGAATCCGATCGCGAATCGTGTATCAGCACGCGGATTGCCGTGGAGATAGACGGCAATCAGGAGTCCACACGTGAGAGCCCATAGCACGGTTCCGGTCAGAACCGCGTAGAGCTTCGACGTGGGCGGGAAGTACGGATCGGTTCTTACGCGCGAATCAGTGAAGGTCTTCGTGCCCATTTTTCACCCTCTGCAAGACACGGCGCGTTCGCATATTGACTTGCCAGCCACCCGACTGTTGTCGAAGCAATGCCGGTCACGAACCCGGCAAAGACGATGGGTGGAATGAAACGTCCTGCCAGAGCACCGGCGGTCTGTTGAACAATTCCGCCTGCAATGCCATAGAACCACGTCGCTTCAGTGAGAGCCCGCTGAAGCTCGTACAGCTTTTCAGCTTTCGCCTTGCTCTCTCCGCACGTCAGACGTGCTCTCAACTGGACGAGACGTATGGCCGGTGAAAACGGCGACAAGGCGCTCGCGAGACGACTGCGTTCACGATCCTCGCGAGCCTCCCTGCCCAATTCTCGAACTTCCCAAGCTGGCACCCATGACCACCACATACCTCGCGCTTCTAGCTCCTCCGCGATGATCGCAATGGATTCGGGGTCGTCGGGATTGACCCCTCTCGCTTCCATCGCCTCCGCAGCCTCCCCGAGCCGGATGATCTCATCGTCCGACAGTTCTTGTCCATTTGCCGGACTCGCGACGAGAATGCAGACCACCACGACCGCCGAACCAAGGAATCGGAATCGCTTCAGCATTGTGCCTCCTCGTAAACGGGTTGAACTCCGTCCGACTCGGCATGTCCCTATCCTCGAGTCCGGCTGAGGCCAGCCTGAAGCGGGACGCGACGAAGCGATGAAGCAGCTCGTAAGAAGCGAGTGACACCCGGCGACGAGGGGCGTGAGTCAGCGATCAGCAGCGCGAGCGGACGGCATCGCACTGTAAGGCAACGGCAATGCCGCAACACAACGTAATCGGTTGTCGGTGGAAGGTGAACAAAAGGCGAGAGTTCGGCGAGAAGGGCGCGCCCGGCCCGACCCGAGCGGGCTGCGCGGGTCAGAAAGCGTCAACCAGCGTAGACGGCTAGAGAGAAAACGGCGAGCAACCGCGGTACTTCACGAAACAACCACCGTTGCCAGGGAGCCTATGACATGTGCGCGATCACCCGCCGATCGCGAACAGGTGCTTCTGGGCACGAATGTAGATGCGACCGTTCGCGATGGCCGGCGACGAGTAGACGGGCTCGTCGACGGAGTTGGTGCGCACGATCTCGTGCGTCGGCCCCGCCTTGAGCATGAACGTGTCGCCGTCCTCGCTCGTCATCGCGACGAAGCCGGAGAACGCGACCGGCGATCCCATGAACCGCGCCGGAACCGGTACGCGGCCGCCTTCGTACTTCACCTCGCCGGTCTCGGGATTGAGGCAGGTCACGATGCCGTTGTCGGTCACGAGATAGAGGTAGTCGCCGTACAGGATGTTCGAGAGGACGTAGCCGGTGCCCTTCGCGTATTGCCACGCCACCCGCTTGTCGTCCGGGACCGCACCGGGCCGGATGGCGATGACTTTCTTCACCGGGAAGCCGGCCGTGACGATGACCAGGCCGTGGCCGACGAGTGGGGTGTGGATCGCGTTGCTCTCGACGCCCTTCGTGCGCCACAGCTCGTGCCCGTTCGCCGGATCGTAGGCAATGATCAGATCGGATCCGTTGGTCACGAGCTCGGTTCGCCCCGCCGCATCGACGAGGACCGGCGTGCCCCAGCTGATCTCGATCGGACGTTTCGTCTTCCAGACTTCCTTCCCCGTCTTCTTGTCGTAGGCGATGACGATCGAGTTGTCGCCGTTGTCCTCGTCGCGTTGGATGATCACGAGGTTCTGATAAAGGAGCGGCGACGTACCGGTGCCGAGGCCGAGCGTCGGAAACTTCTCGACGACCTTCCATACCAGCTTGCCGGCCGTGTCATAGGCATAGAGACCTTCGGGGCCGAAGTAGGCAAAGACCATCGAACCGTCGGTCGCGGGCGTTGGACCCGCGAAGCTGCTCTGCCGATGCCGGTTGTCGTAGACAGGTCCTTCGTACGACGTCTGATCCCAGAGAATCTTGCCCGTCTTCACGTCGAGGGCGAGCACCTTGAAAGTGTGTTTCTTGTCGCCGGCGACGCTGTCGGGGTGCTTCCACTCCTTGCCGCCCTGCATGTGGGTGACGGCTGTCGCGCCGGGCACCACCTCGCCCTCGATCACGGCCGTCAGGTAGATGCGATCGCCCCACACGATCGGCGACGAGTGCCCTGACCCCGGGACCTCGGTCTTCCACGAGATGTTCTTGTCGGGCGCCCACTCCGTCGGCAGCTGCTTCTCCGACGAGACGCCTTGTCCGCCCGGTCCGCGCCACTGCGCCCAGTTCTCCGCGAAGACGCGGGCGCCACACAGGATCGCACCGGCCGAGATGATGGTCAGACCGACGAAGACACGCGCCGCACGCATCATGGATGAGCTCCTACTAGACCGGGGGGCTTCGCCCCGCCGGACCCCCCATCGCCGTCGCTCGCGGGGTCCCGGCGCCCGCTCCGCTCCGGCGCGCGCGCCCATGGCGCGCCTCTTATGCAGACCGGGGGGCTTCGCCTCGCCGGACCCCCCATCGCCGTCGCTCGCGGGGTCCCCGGCGCCCCGCTCCGCTCCGGCGGGCGCGCATGCTATGTAGCTCGGCGGAGACGAGGACGGC
>DATAEK010000142.1:0-5792 GCA_036258055.1 Vicinamibacterales bacterium | reverse complement strand
CCCTCGGAGATGTCGATCGATGAAATCCGCTGCCTCGCCCTGCGTCGTCGGCAACGCCTCTTTGGCGGCCGCGCCGACAAGCGACGCGCCTGTTCGTCGCGCAACCAATGCTGCAAACCCGCGAATCCACTCGTCGGTGAGCGAGTCGAGTGGCTCGTCTCCGGGATCAATTGCGACGCCAGCGACCGTGGTCAGGACAGGATCGGCGATGGACGGCCGGTCCAGAGTTGACGGCATATCCGCAGCGTCTCGCGGGGCGTCGAGCCGCGTGAAGAGATCGGCGAAGCCGTTCGCGGATGTGTCGCGCGCGTTCAGAGGACCCGCCAGTCCGAAGAGCTCCACGGCCGTTGCGATCACCGACGTGTGCTGCAGAACTCGGTTCTCCACGATGCCTTTCGGAACCCACGGGGAGACGATGAGCGACGGCACACGCAGGCCGAGACGATCGAACGTGAACGCCGGCACCTGGAATGGCGCAGTGTCGTCGGGATTCGGCGAGTTCTGACCGTCGGGGTTGGGTGCACCCCCCGGGGCGACGTGGTCGAAGAATCCGCCGTGCTCGTCGTAGGTCACGATCAGCACGGTCTGTTTGAACAGCTCGGGATTTCCGGCGAGGGAATCATAGACATCCGCAATGAGGTGCTCGCCAAATCGCACATCTTCGGGGGCGTGTTGTGAGTTTGCCGGTTGGGCCGGCTCCGTGGGGGTTGCGGACTTGTTGACGAACCGCGGGAGGATGAACACGTAATTCGGCAGGTTCCCCGCACTCGTATCACTTTGCCAGCGTTCGTCGAACCGTCGGAAGTTCGTCGTCGCCTGTCCGAGGTTCTTGAATTGCAGAACCTCGTTGAAGTCGTGGAAGTACGCGCACCACGTGAGTCCCTTTTCGGCGACGAGCTCGTAGATCGTCTTCGACGTGTAATCGCGGTCGAATGCGTTGTGTACGTAGCCTTCGGAGGTTGCGGCGTGAATGAACATCCGGTTCGGCATCGTCGGGCCCGGCACTTCGCAGAACCAGTGGTCACAGAGGCAGAATTCCGCTGCGAGCTGGTTGATCGCCGGCAATTGATCCGGCCCGAACGACTGCATCACTTCACGAATCTGTTCTGCAGTCGGGTGATGGCTGCCGCTCGTGAGCGAGTCCTTGTACGATCGAACGAAACCGTTGTTCTTGACCGGCGTCGTCGTCGACGGGCCGGTCTTGCTGTTGCACAACTGGACGTTGACCGCATTGAACGAATGCGACGGTCCGTCCTTGTCGTGCACCGCGAACGGCGCGGGCTGTGCGGCGATGAATTCAGGGTTCGTCGCTGACGCGGGCTTGGAAGGGTCGAGCCGGTTCGAGAACCCCGTGCCCGAGCCCGAAACATTCTCGATCGACTGACCGGGGGCCGGTTGCGAGAACCCGAAGAGGTGATCGAAGGAGCGGTTTTCCAGCATCAGCACGACGATGTGCTGGATGCGCGATTGTGGGAGCGGCATCGAAACCCCTTTGTCCGGCGACATTCGCGCAGACGTCGGGAATAGCGATCCCTCTGATCGAACCCGCCGACGGTGACGCCGAACAACTCAACTCGCCGTAACGATGGAACGCCGGATTTCGAACACCAGTATATGTCTCGCTCGAAGGAGGGTGGGACGCAACAAGTGTCGGCTGAGCTTAGGCAGCTGCACGTGTCAAGAGACGGTCGATTCCTCACGGTGCAACGCAATATCGTCCGAGGCGGGTCGAGCCAGTCGAGGATTGTGATCGCTCGATCAGCGATCGAACGTGAAGGACAGGTACATCAGTCTGTCCTCTCGTTGAATCTGCAGCGTGACCGGCGCGCCCGGTGCGAGGGCGCGCACCGCGTCCCTGAGACCCTGCAGCGTCGTGATTTGCTGGTTGTTCAGGCGGCGAATGACGTCCTTGGCCAGTAGCGGCACGTCACTCGATCCGCCTGCGGTGCGCGCGACGACGATGACGCCGCTTGGATCGCGAAGTCCGGTCGCCGCGGCGGCGATGCGCTGATCGATCTCGACGCCGAGAATGCCGAGCTCGGAGACGAGATTTTTCTCGGGATCCGCCATGGCGGACACCGAATCGAAGTCGCTCCGGACCTCTACCGGCGTAATGTTGAGGGTCTGCTGCTTCCCTCCGCTCATCACTACCAGGCGTACGGGATCTGGCGAATCTCTGAGGCGGAAGTTGTAGCTGACCGTCGGAAGGTTGTCCGCTGGCTGGCCGTCCACCGACATGACGACATCGCCCACCTTCAGGCCGGCGGCCTCCGCCGGACCGCCGGGCCAGACGTCGGAAACGATGACACCGTAATCGCGCGGCAGCACGAGCGAGGCGGCCATCGTCGGCGTGATCGTCTGGAGGCTCATGCCGACTTCCTGCCGCCGGAGATAGCCGAACTGTCTCAGTTGCCGGACTGCGGTTCTGGCCGTCGCGCTCGGAATCGCAAAGCCAAGACCCTCGTTCCCGCCGGACTGCGAGACGATGAACGTGTTGATGCCGACGACCTCGCCCCGAATGTTCACGAGCGGCCCGCCGGAGTTGCCCGGATTGATTGGCGCGTCGGTCTGAATGTAGATCAGCGGCGAATCGGGATCGACCTGCCGCGCCACGGCCGACACCAGGCCATGGGTGAGGCTGTTGCGCAAACCTATCGGGCTTCCGAACGCAAACACGGTCTCGCCCTGACGGACCTCCGAGTACGTCGCCAGCGGCAGCGCCGGCAGCTTCATGTCATCGACCTTCAAGAGCGCGAGATCCAGCTCGGTCGCGATGCCGACAATGCGCGCGCGAACCAGCGACGATTTTCCGGACAGCGCGGTCGCCAGCGTTCCATCCGCGTTGTCGGCAGGCAAGACGATCTGTACGCGCAGCGCGCCGCTCACCACGTGTGCGTTCGTCAGGATGTAGCCCTCGGGGTCGATCACGAACCCGGAGCCGACCGACCGCTGTCGGCCGACCACGACGTTCGCTTCGCCCGGTCCGCCTTCGGGGCGCGCGCCGTAGCTGCTGACCAGGATCTGCACCACGCTCGGCCAGACCTTCCTGGTCAACGCGTCGATCGACTCGTTCATGCGCACGAGTGGATCGGGAGCGGGCGGAGGTTTCGGAACCGGCTTCTGGCCGGACTGCGCCAGGGCATTCGCAGGCGCGAGAAGGAGCAGCATCGAGAGCAGAGAGGAGATCCGTTTGAGTGATGGTCGAGACGGGTTCATCGTCAGCGTCCTCACAGGATGATAATCGTTCGAGGGTCGAACCGTGGAGGAGCAGGAATAGGTAGCAAAGCAGACGCCACTTCGCGGTGGTGCGCAACGCGGTGTGGCCGCAGAGGAGGGCCTGGGATTCGACCGGTCAGAAGCCTACGAGACGACGCGCGCCTCCGGAATATCGTGGGACCTCCGGTGATCCGGACGCGCGTCGATGGTTTGGAGAATCTACCAACCAAAGACAGGCAGCGCCGCCGGGACCCTGTGGTCCCGACGGCAGATGTGGACGGTCAGGCCGTTACCACTGCGACACGCACGTGCACTTCGGCGAACGGCCGAAGGTCCACGGCTCGCGGGTTGACCGCACGCTTGACCGCTAGTGACTTTGCCTCCATCGCTGTCTCGAGCACCCGCCTTCTGCAGCAGGCGCAGGACGTGAAGGGCGATGATCGTCCCCATCGCGCCCGTCATGCCGACGACGATCCGCCGAGGGCCAGCTGACATGACGAGCATCTTTATATAATCTCGACCGTTGTGAAGGCGATCGTCGTTCACCATTTCGGCGGCCCCGAGGTTCTGCAGTACGAAGAGGTCCCGGATCCAGAGCCGAAAGCCGGCGAAGCGCTCGTCAGCATTGAAGCGGCCGGCGTCAATTTCATCGACATCTACCAGCGTTCAGGTGCCTACAAGGTCGCGCTGCCGGCGATTCCTGGACAGGAAGGCGCGGGCGCCGTCATCGCGCTCGGACCAAACACCACCGGCGTCGCAGTCGGCGACACGGTTACGTGGACCGGCGTGCTCGGCAGCTACGCGGAAAAGATTGCCGTACCGGTCGATCGGCTCGTCGTGCTGCCGCCAGGCGTCTCGACGAAACAGGGCGCGGCGATCATGCTTCAAGGCATGACCGCCCATTACCTCGCCACATCCACGTATCCGCTCGACGCGGGCAACACCTGTCTCGTCCACGCAGGTGCGGGCGGCGTCGGACTGTTGCTCACGCAAATCGCCAAGATGCGCCGGGCTCGCGTCATCACGACGGTCTCGACAGAGGCGAAGGCGCGGTTATCGCGCGAAGTCGGTGCGGATCACGTGATTCAATACACGTCGGAAGACTTCGAAGCGGCAGTCAAGCGGGTGACGAGCGGCGCCGGCGTGCAGGTGGTCTACGACTCGGTCGGTCAGACGACATTTGAAAAGAGCCTCAACTGTCTCGCACGGCGAGGCATGCTCGTCCTCTTCGGACAGTCCAGCGGGCCAGTCCCGCCCTTCGATCCCCAGGTGCTCAGCCAGAAGGGATCGCTGTTCCTGACGCGGCCGACGCTCGTGCACTACACGGCCGCGCGCGAAGAACTGCAGCAGCGCGCCAGCGATCTCTTCAATTGGCTCAAGGCCAGAAAACTCAGACTCCAAATCGAGTTCGAGTGTGCGCTTCGGGACGCTCCCGAAGCGCATCGCGCCTTGGCGGGACGCAGGACGATGGGCAAAGTCATCCTGCTGCCGTAAAGTTTGGTTGCGAATGGTGTTGGTTGCGCCCGAACAACCGTCCTCAACGTTGCGGCGAATCGGCCGCATTTTGGTATGGCGACGCTCGAACCTCTCGACCCGATCACGCGCGTGGAGGTTGGCCTCACGCACGACTCTCGGTTCGCTTGGCGAGGAGGATGGTGGGCTTGCCCGGACCCTCGGCGTCAGGAATAACGCCGACTACTGTGTAGCCAACCCTCTGCCAGAAACCCAATGGGTGCGCGCCAGTTGGCTTGAGATCACGCAGGGCTGTAATAACGTCGAGGAACAAGTCCTGCCCGGTGAGGGTCGTGCGGCCCACCTCATCACTCGTACCCAACAGCATCGTCAGTGCGCCATTGCCGGCGGCGAGGCGCTCCACGTCATTGACCAACGCGCGCCCGTACCCTCGGCCTCTCATCCCCTCATCGACAACGAGCGGATGAAGCTCCCAGACCGAGCCGTAGTCGTGGCGCGCTCCTACCCAGCCGACAACGCGACCATCGATGAGGAGAACGCGACTGAGCATGCCGGGCGCTAGTGCTCCGACGACCTTCGCGCGGGCCGCCTCCACTGTCGGCACCCACGTCGGCGAGAGATCTCGGAACGAGCGCACCAACAACTCACAGACCTCCAGGATGCGGTCCTCGTCGCCAGGGCCCATGGTCACGATCGTTGGCTCTGACCGCTTCACGTCTGGCTCAATCAATCGGCCGGAGACGCCGCGGTAACAATTCAGCCAGAGTTGCAGCCATCCCCGAGCCGACAATAACGCGGGTCTCAGCATTGCGCGGGTTGACCTGCCACAACAACTCCCGACAACGACCGCAGGGAGCCAGAATTTTCCCGTCGCAGTCCACGGCAACAATGGTGTGGATTTCCGATTCGCGCGACTTGAGCATCTCCGCAACTGCGGCATGTTCAGCGCAGAAACCGAGGCTGCAGGCTGTATCGATACAGATGCCTGTGTAAACGCGACCCGTTGGCGTCACCAAAGCTGCCGCGATACCACCGGCAACGCAGTCTTCGCTTGTACGGAATTCCCCCGCAAACTTGGCAGCAATACCGATCAACTCACTATC
>DATAEK010000062.1:0-5448 GCA_036258055.1 Vicinamibacterales bacterium | reverse complement strand
GCCAGGGTGAGAAATGTATTGTTGTTGTTCAAGTTCAAGAAGGACGGTTTGTCGAGAATCTGTTCGGCATTCAGCGACTGCTTCACTTCCTGACTGGTGGTGTTGATCCGCGCCGGCTCCGCGACCACTGTCGTCTCCTGCACAACCGTGGGATTGAGCTGGAAATCCACGACGCTGGTCGTGTTGAGCGTGACCGCCGCCTCGCGGACAACGGAGCCGAATCCGCTCATCGCCGCCGTCACCTTGTGGCGGCCAAGGGGGAGAAACGGCGCCGAGTACTGTCCGCGCTCGTTCGTCATGACGTCGCGCGTGGTGTTGGTCTCGAGGTTCTGAATCGTGACGGTGACGCCGGGGAGCAGCGCCCCCGTCGTGTCGGTCACGGTGCCCTGAATGGTGCCGGTCACGGTCTGGGCTGCGCTGTCGCGCGGTAGCGCCGCGTGGACCAGGCAAACTGAGACGAGTGCGATCGAGAAGAGCCAGAACGCGCGTCGGACTCGAAATGGACGGCCGTCGATCATCGCTTCCTCCGTGAGCTTGGTCGAGCCGGACGCTGCGAATGTTCCGGACACGACGATTCGGGCGCCTGCAATGGCGGACACGCGCAGACTCGATTGAAGGCGCGGAGATGTGCCTGGACGGCCGTGGATCATAACATTATAATGACCGAAAGATATGACCTTTTTGAGGCGGGATCTCCCCGTCCCGTTGTACCACCAGCTCAAAATGCTGATTCTGCGGGAGATCGAGGGAGGTCATCTCAAACCGGATGACCAGCTCCCTACGGAAGACCAGCTCGCGCAGTCACACAAAGTCAGCAAGATCACCGTCCGGCAGGCGCTTCAAGAGCTGGCGAGTGAGGGGTACATTCGCCGGCAGCAGGGCCTGGGAACGTTTGTGCAGCGACCGCGTGTGCAGCAGGGGCCGCGCGAGCTCACGAGCTTCACCGACGAGATGCGGCGGCACGGACTGGCTTCGACGTCGCGCGTTCTCGAGCAGGACGTCAGCGACGCCCCTCCCGAAGTCGCCACGAAGCTGACCATCCATCCGCCGGCGCAAGTGTTTCGATTGCGACGGCTTCGGCTGGCCAACGGCGAGCCGATGGGCGTGCAGACTGCCTATCTCCCCCTCGACCTGGTCCCGGGGATTGGCGACGCGCGGTTCGTCGGCGGCTCGCTCTACGAGCTGCTTCAGTCGCGTTACGGTCTGCATCCCGCTACGGCGCGCGAGACTTACTGCGTTGTACCGGCCGGACGCGAAGAGGCGGGGCTGCTCCACGTTCCGGTTGGCTCTCCGGCAATGGCGGCCGAGCGCGTAACCTTTCTGGCCGACGGCCGGGCGCTCGAGTACGTCCAGTCGGTGATGCGTGGCGATCGCTACCGGATCGTCGTCGACCTCACGAGGCACGCATGACGATCACGCCTTTGCACGGCTAGTAGGCTGCGCGGGCTTTTCGCTCTCAGCGGGCCAGCTCGATCCGCACGACGTCCACCAGCTTCGTGCGCGCTGAAGCCGGCAGCTCGATCGTCACGATGTCGCCCGCGTATGCGTAGTTCAGTCGCGACCCATCACGAAGAAGCGTCACGGCCGATGGACGCGTCACGCCGCTGAGCGTCAGCCTCTCGTCGATCGCAGGTAGCGCGTCGGTCTCGTATGCGCCGTTTTCGCGGAACGCCGGCAGCGCGAACAGGTAGCGGACGGATCCCGATGCCGTCGCCGGACCTGACGCGCTCTCGTTCCCGGGCAGCGGCTTCGCCTGCTTGATCGCCGCGCCGTTGACCTTCATCCACGCAGCGACCGCGGCCATGTTGTCGTAAGCCGCCGGCTCCAGGTCGCCGCTCGGCATCGGTCCGATGCCGAGCAGGTAGTTGATGCCGAGCGAGCGTGCACGCGCGAGCTGGCCGAGGATGTAGCCCTTGGCGCGATAGGGCTGCGGCACGTACGACCAGTTGTTCGTCCACGTGTTGCAGAACTCGGCCCAGCCAGGAGCCCTCTTCACATCCGCTGGAATGCTGCGTTCGTAGGTGACGTAGTCGCCGTGCCCGTGGAGACGCGGGTTGATGACGATGCCCGGCTGCAACGCGCGGATCCGATCGACGCTGATGACGCTTTCGGGGTTCGGCACCGCCGGCTTCCCATCGAACCACAGGACGTCGATCCGACCGTAGGTGGTCAGCAATTCCTCCACCTGGCCGCGCACCATCTCTGCGTACGCCTTCTGGTGCGCCGCGATGTCTTCGGGGGTGTGCGTGATCGTCCGGGGCTTCAGATCCGCGTCGAGGGCGGGGATCTCCGGATGTTCGTTGCCGTGATAGAGGAAGTTGTTGTAGTCGCGGTCGAAGTACCAGTCGGGACCGGAGAAGTAGAGACCGACCTTCAGGCCATTGCGCCGGCAGGCGTCGACGAACGCCTTCACCAGATCCCGGCCGCCCATGTAGGTCTTCGTGCCGAAGTCTCCGTACTTGCTCGGCCACAGCGCAAAACCATTGTGGTGCTTCGCCGTGAGCACGGCGTACTCGAACCCCGCGGCCTTGGCGGCCTTCAACCACGCGTCGGGATCGTAGAGGTCAGGGTTGAACTGTTTCGCGAGCGCCCAGTACTGGTTCGGTGTGACGAGCCAGGGCTTGCCGTCGAGATTGTAGTCGTCTTCGCGGACGATGCGCTGGACTTCCTCAGGAGTGAAGGGCTCTTTGTGCGCGGCAATTCTTCGGCCGGGAATATCGGACCAGCCGATGTTGAGGCCCTTGACCGACGCCTCGTCCCAATGGAGGAACAGGCCCAGTGCCGCATCAGGAAACCACTGCGCGTCGGGATGCGTCGTGTGCGACGCCTGCGATCGGGCTGGCACCACCGGTGCGAGCACGACGCAGACGGTGACGGCCACTGCCACGACCAACGGCACGTGTGCACGCACAAATACCTCCTTCGCTCCCTGCGAACACCGGAATCGCTACACTATACTTTAGCGATAAAGTAAACGGCATTATTCCGATTTCAATTCGCGGCCGTGATACCCTGCACGCCCCAGTGGCGTGTTCATGCCGTGAAAGGGGCAGCCATGGCAGAACCGGATCTCTCGCGACGTGAATGGCTGGAGCGGGTCTCCGTGCCGACGCTCGGCGCCTCGCTCGGAGGCGGGTTGATCGCAACGCGGGCGGCGGCCGGACAGACACCGCCGCGAACCGACACGCTGAACGGCGAACGCGTCTACAACATCCGCGATTACGGCGCCAAAGGTGACGGCGTCGCGCTCGATACCGCCGCGGTCCAGGCGGCGATCGACGCCTGCCATCGCGATCGCGGTGGGACTGTGCTGGTGCCCGCGGGCGTGTTTCACATCGGCACGGTCGAGTTGAAGAGCGACGTCACCCTGCACATTGCCGCTGCGGGCACGCTGCTCGGCAGCGCCGACGGGAAGCGGTATCACGCCGTCGAGGCGATCCCGCTCACCGGCGACTCGACATTGGGGGACGGGAATTGGGCGCTGATCTTCGCAGTCGACGCGAAGAACGTCACGATCGAAGGGCCTGGGTTGATCGACGGCCAGGGCATCGAGTTCCATGCGCCGTCGCGGGATGTGGCGCCTCCGAGTGGTCTCGGCGGCAATCGGCGTCCCTATCATCTGCTCTTCCATCGCTGCGAGCATCTGCGCGTTCGCAACCTTCGCCTCTGGCGAAGCGCGTACCACAGCGTGCGCGTCATCCAATCGCGGTACGTGCAGATGGACAGCCTTCACATCTACAACCGCGTCAACGGGAACAACGACGGCTTCCACTTCATCAGCAGCGAGCACGTCGCCGTCAGCAATTGCACCGTGGAGTCGCAGGATGATGGCTGCGCGCTCTTTGGCAGCTGCAGGTTTGTCACGGTCACCAACTGCGCCTTCAGCACCCGATGGTCTGTGTTCCGCTTCGGCGGAGGCACGGCCGAGAACGTCACCGTCTCGAACTGCGTCTTGCATCAGGTCTTCGGCTGCCCGTTCAAGTTTCACGGCAGCCCGGGATCGCGATTCGAGAACATGGCGTTCTCGAACCTGGTGCTGCAGGACGTCACCGGTCCCATCAGCATCAGCGTCGGACCGTCTCAGCAGGCGAGCCAGGACGCGTCGCCGGCCCAACCGTCGAATCCAGGACGGCCTCCGGGGATCGTGCGGAACATCGCGTTCAGCAATATCCACGGCACGGTGATCGGAGATCCGCCGCCGCTGCCCGACTATCCGTTCAGCAGCACATACCGTCCCGGCGAAATCCGCTCCTGCATCGTCCTGAACGCGGTGGGCGATTCGATCGTCGAGAACATCACGTTCGACAACGTGCACCTCACGTTCGAGGGCGGCGGCACGGCTGAAGAGGCCGCGCGCCGGGACTTGCCGCAGGTCGCCGGCGAGTACTTCATGCTGGGACCGCTGCCGGCGTATGGGTTGTATGCGCGCAACGCGCGCGCCATCTCGCTTCAGAACGTACGCTTCCAGGTGAGCAAGCCGGATCTGCGTCCCGCCGTGATCTTCGATCATGTTGAAGACGCTGCCATCAACGGCTTGAGTGTGCAGGGCAACGCTGAGGCGGAGTCGGTCCTGCGCTTCATCGACTCCAAACAGACCCTGATGACCGCCACCCGACTGCTGACGCCGGCCGCAGTGTTTCTGCAACTGGAAGGACCGTCCAACCAGGGGATCACGATCGAGGGCGGTGATCTTTCCAAGGCCGCCCGCCCGCTCACGTTCAAGAGCGGCGCGACCGAGCAGGCGGTGAAGCTGCGAAGTTGAGTTCAGAAGAAGTCAGGCAGCTTGCGCTAGTATCTACGCCCGTGAGTCCCCTGCAACGCGCAGCCTGGTGCGCCGTCATTGTCGGCGGCGCTGTCGCGCTCGCGTCGGCTCAGCGCACGTCTCCACTCGTCCGAGCGGATCTGGTCCTCATCCACGGGAAGATCATCACCGTCGATGCGCCGGACTCGATCGCAGAGGCCGTCGCAATCGCCGGCGGCAACATCGTGAGCGTGGGCACGAACGACCAGGTGAAGGCGAGCATCGGTCCGGCGACGGAGGTCATCGATCTTGCGGGGCGTACCGCCACGCCCGGCCTCATCGATTCCCACGTCCACTTCAGCGAAGCGGATGCGCTCTATTCGATCGATCTCAGCGACGCCTCGAGCATGAAGGACGTGCTCGATCGCGTAGGTGCGAAGGTGGCGGCCAGCAAAGCTGGCGAGTGGATTCGTGGTCAGGGGTGGGACGAAAGCAAACTCGCAGAGCGACGTTACATCTACGCCGCCGACCTGGACACCGTGGCGCCGGCCAATCCCGTGTGGCTCGTGCACACGACCGGCCACTACGGCGTCGCCAACAGCAGCGCCCTGAAAATCGGCGGCATCACAGACGCGACCCAGGATCCGCCGGCTGGGACGATCGATCGCGACGCGCAGGGCAAGCCGACCGGTGTCTTGAAGGAAGCT
>DATAEK010000048.1:0-27896 GCA_036258055.1 Vicinamibacterales bacterium | reverse complement strand
GCCCATTTCGACGGCCCCCTTGATCATCAGCGAGAGCAGATCGTCGCGATTGAACGAGCCGGTGCGACTGTCGCCAGAGATGAGCGACGGCCGATAGATTGTCGCCAGCAGTCCGCGTCGCGCGGCCTCCCGCACCAGTGCTTCCGCGACGATTTTCGTCTGCGCGTACCCGAGGTACACGCCCTCGAGGTGCTCGAGGCCGTCAAAGGTTTCGTCGACCGTCCGTGGCGCGGACGTCGAGTAGCACGTGGAAATCGACGAAACGAAATGGAACGGTGTCCCGCCAAGACAGGCGAGCCGTAGCAGTTCGCGCGTCCCGGCGACGTTGGCGTCACGAAGCGCCGCGTACGAGCCGACCCAGTTGACGGACGCGCCGGCATGGAGGATTCCGTCCAGCCCCTGTCCGATTCCCGCAAATGTCACCCGATCCAGGCCGAGGTGCGGCTGCGACAGATCGCCACCGATGATGTGGACGCGCGCAGCGAACCCGTCGAGATCGACCGACCATTGATTCAGCGCCGCGCGAACACGTTCGTTTGCGCTGGCGCTTCCCGGACGAACGAGGCAGACGAGCTCGGCTGAGGAACTGGTCAGCAAATCCGCGGCGAGCCGGCTGCCGAGGAAACCCGTCGATCCCGTCAGCAGGATGCGGCGTGCGTCCAGCAAACCTCTCGCATTGCCCGTCCCTCTCGCTCGCGCCACGGGCTGCACGTCATCGGGCAGGACTGCGTCCATCCGCATCCGCTCGATCGCGCGCGCGCGCTCATCGCGGTTCCCGGTGGTACCACGACGCTGCTGTATGGCGGCGGCGAGCGAGCGGACATCGAGACATTCCGTCATCACCTCCGGCGGGATTTCCACGTCGAGGGCATCTTCGAGTGCAGCACCGACCTCGATCGCTCCCAGCGAATCGAGCCCAAGGAGCGCCAACGGTGTGTCCGGATCGATCGTCTGCGGCGCACGGTTGAGGCGCCGTGCGGTGATGCTCACGATCAGATGTTCCAGACCGGCGTCCGTTGCGGCCTCCTCAAGTTGGGTTGCCATCATGCCGTCCGTTCGAGCGGTGTCCCGACGAACACCTGGCCGTCCATCCAGACCGCGAGAGTTTGGAGCGTTCCCGACGCCAGTCCCTCACGACACGCGAAACGCTGCAGCTTCCCGCTCGTAGTTTTCGGGATCGAGCCCGGCGCGAGCAGTGCCACCGCGCTCAGCTGAACGCCGTGCATCTGCACGACGCTCGTACGGACCTGATCGAGCAGTTGGTTCAGCGTGGCGTCATCAGGCGCGGAGTGTTTCGGCAGATCGAGTTCGATTGCGGCGGCAATCTCGTCGCCATCGGACCTCATGGCGAACACGGCGGCGCAACCGCGTCGGATTGCGGGATCGATCTCTTCGATGCTGCGCTCCAGATCCTGGGGGTAGTGTTTGACGCCTCGGACGATCAGGACGTCCTTGATGCGGCCCGTCACGTAGAGGCGGCCGCTGGCGAGGAAGCCGAGGTCGCCCGTGCGCAGGTATGTGTGCCTGCTGTCGTCCGCGAGCATCGCCTCGAACGCCGCTGCGGTCTCGGCCGCACGTCGCCAGTAGCCGGCGGTGACGCTTCCGCCGCGCACCCAGATCTCGCCGACGGTCCCTGGCGCGCAGCGGGTTCGGGCAACCGGATCGACGATCGCGACCTTCATTCCGCCGCGCGCGCGGCCGCAGGACACCAGTGTCACGCTTCCGGTTCGATCGGGCTGATCGGCAGAAGAGACGGCGGTCACGCGCCCTGCACTCAGAGCATCCCGCCGCACGTGGAGGGCGTCGACCGGTTCGTCGGCATCGGTACTCGACACGAGGAGGGTGGCTTCGGCCAGGCCGTATGCCGGGCGGAACGCGCGAGCGCGAAAGCCGCAAGGAGCGAACGCGCGCGTGAACGCGTCGAGCGTGTCCTGACGGATCGGCTCCGACCCGTTGAACGCGACCTGCCAGCTCGCCAGATCGAGACCGGCTCTGTCGTCATCCCCGACACGGCGGCTGCAGAGGTCGAACGCGAAGTTCGGACCGCCGCTGTGCGTGCCTCGATGCCGCGAGATCGCCGCGAGCCAGCGCGAGGGACGTTGAAGAAACGCGGCCGGCGACATCAGCCAGCAGGGATATCCGCTGAACACCGGCTGAAGCAGACCCTGGATCAGCCCCATGTCGTGATTGACCGGAAGCCACGACACCCCGACGCTCGACCCATCGAATCGTCCGAGCTCCGCGCTGAACCGCAGGTTGTGAAGCAGATTCTCGTGCGTCACCATGACCCCGCGCGGGTTCGCGGTCGAGCCTGATGTGTACTGCAGAAACGCGATCGGCTGCCGGTTCGTCCGCGATGGCAGCCACGCCTGATCGGCCTCGAGGTCGTCCACGTTCAGCCAGCTCACTCGCAACAATTCCGGGATCACGTTCGTGAATGTTTCCGCCTTCGCGCGTACCGCGCGAGTCGACACGATCAGCGTGACGCCGGCGTCGGCGATCATTCCGCGCAGCCGCAGGACGGTCCGATCCATGCGGGCGGCCGCGGGTGGATAGGCGGGAATCGCGATCGTGGCGGCGGAAAGGGCACCGAAGAACGCCGGGACGATGTCGAGCCCCGGGGGAAAGAGCAGCAGGACGCGCGCCCCGGCCGGCACGCGCGACGCGATGGCCGCGCCGATCGCTCTGGTCCGCTCGTCGAGCCCGGACCACGTCAGCCGGGCGCCCTCGACCTCGCCGCCCTCGAGGAACGTGAACGCGCGGGCATGCGCCTGCGTCAACGCGCGTTCAGACAACACCTCAACCAGCGACTGTCGCGCAGAGGTCCTCACGATGCTCTCAGCTCCCGGTGCGCGCCGATCAGCACATCGCGAACGCGCTCCTTGTTGGCGATCAGGTTTCCGAGCGTCCAGCCGGTGGTATCGAGTGCCGGCAGCACGAAGATGTCGACGGTTCCCGGCCGTGCGTCGTAACCAAAACCGGGGTCGACCGATGACGGAATGCGGATGTAGAGAGGAACGATGGGCACGCGCAGGTTCGTCGCGAGATGGAACGCGCCTTTGTTGAAGGGACCGACACCGCCGGTCCTGATGCGTCCGCCCTCCGGGCTCAGATACACGGACTCGCGCGTGCGCCGCAGCACCCGCTCCGCGCGCGCGAAGATACGCTTGCGTTCGAGCGGCCTCGTCTGCGGCACCGTGAAGAAGGTGCCCATCATCCAGCTGATGACACCGAGCGGCACGAACTTGCGAAGAAAGCCGCTCATGAAGAACCGGCAGTTCGGAAGCCCCAGTGCGACGAGGAGAAACACGTCGAGCGTTGACGTGTGGTTCGACACGAAGACCGTCTGATGCCTGGGCAGCAGATCCCGCCGGTGGACGACGAGCCTGATGCCGTAGAGGCGAAGGACCGTCTGGCTGATCGCTCGCGCGCACGCCGAGTAGAGGCGCCGGAGTTGAAACAGCGTCAGGAGGCCGATCGGAATCAGCAGCAGCGCGCCCGCGCTTACCACGAGACCGCTCGCAATCGCGAGCGTCCACGCCCGAACGCGCGCCCGCGGCCGCCCAACCGTTGTCTGGTCGGGGACTGCTCCGCAGTCGCTGTCATGGCTGACCATTGTGGAAGTCATGAAGGTCTCCGGCAGATCACGGTCTGCATCGCCAGATTCAGACGACGCTCGAATACGAGCATGGGGGAGAGCAGCAGGTGTCCGAGGAAATAGGGAATGAGCGCTCGATCGAGGTCGAGGCCCCGCCCCTTCAGCATCCGGAATGCGACGCCGGTGAAGACGTAGAAGTAGGCCGGAAACGCCCCGAATGGGAGGTAGTCGACGACCTCCAGGCCCGCTTGCTTCACCAAACCAAGCAGGCTGTCTCGATCGAAGAGCACGGTGTGTTGCGGCGCCTGCAGTCCGGGCCAGCGATCGCCAAACCACGCAAACGTACGGCTGTCGAGGCGCGGGACCTCGACGATCAAACGTCCATGCCGTTTCATCACCCGCCGTGCGGTGCAGAGGCTCAGCAGCGGATCGTAGTCATGCTCCAGGAAATGCCACATCGTTACCAGGTCGAATCGGTCTGCGGCGATCGGCGCCTCGTCGAACGTGCCGTGGTGAAAGGTCGCGGCTTCGAGCCACGGACTGCTCGACAGATCCTTGAAGTCCACACCCGTGACGTCGGCGTGGTAGAGCGTGCGGAGCCGGTGCAGGAACGTGCCGGCCCCGCATCCGACGTCGAGCACGCGACTCGATGCGGTCAACGTGAGGTAGCGGGCCGTCAACCGATCCTTGTCGGTGTCGAGCTTGTTCATCGCGCGCTCGACGAGCGGCGTCAGCACGCCCCAGTTCCTCTTGCGCCGATGCGCGATGTACTGATCGTCGTAGTAGTCCGCGATGCGATCGATCGTGAGGCGCGGGTTCTGATATGCCAGCCCGCACTCGAGACATCTCACGAACGTGAACCTGCCCGGTTTCCCGGTCAGGTCGTCCTCGGCGTCCAGCAGCTTCTGACTCTTCGTGCTTCCGCAGGCGTAACAGACCACGTGTTCGAAACTGGACGGCGCCTCGGCAGCAATCGCGAGGGCATGGCTCATAGATGACCTCCGAGAACGGCGAGGGTTCCAATGAGGAGGATCGACTCGCCCGTGAGCACGACCGGCCGGCGGGCGATGGGGCTCGTCCGGTCGTGCAGACCTTCGTAGATCGAGAGCGCGAGAAAGACGGCAGCCATCGAAAGAGCGAGCGTGAACGCGCGCGCCTGGCCTGCGGATTTCGAGATGATTAAAACGAACGCGGCGTACCGCGCGAGGAGCAGTTGATCGCTCGCCAGGCTGCGCTCGCCGCGCGTGGCGTAGCACAGGGCGACAGCCGCGTTGAGCAGGATCAGGAGCATCAGTGGGAGCACCGAGTTGGTGCGAAGCGCGATGACCGCCGCCGCGATGACGCCAAGCAACGCGCACAGGGCCTTGACCGGCCACGGGTCGGTCATCCGCACGAGCACGCGATTGGGATGCAAGCGCGCATCGCGGTCGCGATCGGCCAGGTCGTCCCAGGCACGGAACTGCGCCGAGAGCAGGGACGCCATGAGCGCGTCCATGCCGAGCCCGATCAGCGTCATGGATCGGCCGGCCTGCGCGGCAGTCGTCAGGAGCAGCACCAGCGGCGCCATGCGCTCAGCGGTGAGGCGTTCAGCGCAATACGCGCGGATCATCGCTCCCTCGCTGTTTCTGATGCGACGATCTGAACGACACCGCGATCGCCATCGACCCGGATACGCGTGCCGTGCGCGATGACCCGCGTGGCGTCCTTCACGCCCACGACCGAGGGGATGCCGAACTCACGCGCGATGATCGCGCCGTGTGACAGCATGCCGCCACGCTCGATCACGAGGCCCGAGACGAGCGGGAAGATCGGTCCCCAGCCCGGGTCGGTCTGACGGGTGACGAGAACTGCACCAGGTGTGAGCCGGTGGGACTCCGTCACGTCCATCAACACCGCTGCCGGCGCCGTCGCCGATCCCCCGCATGCGCCAAGTCCGCGCAGCACTGGAGCAGTGCCGTGCCCGTCGACCGCGGCTCCGGGACTATCAAGGCCGTCGTAGTACTCACCCACCCCGAGCGTCAGCGAGTCAGGCGGCGTGAGGCCGCTCATCTCGGCGTGGGCCTGACGCCTCAGAGAGACGAGCGCTCCGACGTGCCGAGGGAACATCGCTGCCCCGGACACCAGCGCGTCGATCTCATCCGTGGTGAGAAAAAACAGATCGTCCGCGCGGTCGAGGTACCCGGAGCCGGCGAGACGCTCGCCCATTTCGAGGACGATCCGGCGCAGGCGGCTGTAGAGCAGCGCCTGCTTCAGTCGCGCGCGCTCCCGCAGACGGATGGATTTCTGGGCGCCGGCGAGCACGAGCCGGAAGATGAGCGGCTGAAGCGGACGGGGGAGAAGCCAGGCTACCCGCCGATGGCGGATGGCGCTCGCGACGCGCGACGTGGCTTCGAGACGCGCCGCGGCCTGTTCCCGGAGCAACGTCACCGGAGACGGCGCGTTCACGTAGGCCCTGATCAGATCGATCAGGGCTTCCGGACGTTCCTGGAAGCTCGGGACCGTCAGCATCAGCTCTCCCGAGCAGCGAAACCCCCACTCGTCGAGGAACCGATCGAAAGCCTGGTTGAAAGAGCAGAACCGTGGCTCCTGCCTGAGAGCCCGCACGACGTTGGCGGGCGACTCCGCGGCGAAGAGATCGGCCAGCGCGGGATCCGAACGAACCTGCTGAGCGAGCGCCCACAGCTCGATCGCTGGCTTGCTGCTGACGAGATCGGGCAGCGCCTTCAACAGCGAATTGTGCTGAGCGGCGGCGTCGGCCTCGGGGAACGCGCGAGCCAGCAACCGCTGCAGCAGGCCGTAGCACACCATCGATCCAGCGTCGGCCAGTGCCGCATCGTTCCAACGACGACAACGAATGTCGAGGAACGCGCGAAAGTCCTCGAGGAGCTCCGGCAAAGGTCGATCGCGCAGGCGGTCGGCGGTCGTGCCATCCGCAAATGCGGCGACGGTCTTTTCGAAGCTCTCCACCCGCCGGGTGAGCCGCGCGTACTGCCAGGCCGTTCGCGCGAGGATCACGCCAATCTCGATCGCCTGGCTCACGAGCCGCTGTCGGCGGTTGCGAAAAGCCGATGCCGCGGGTGTGTCTGTCGGCTCGGACCCGACGAACTGATCGAACGACGCCGCAAGCAGGTCGCCGCCAGGTGCCGACTTCAGGACGGAATGGATGCTGGAGAGGTTGTAGTACATCCGCGCGCCGTGCACGCCGATGATGTGGCGCAGCGGTTGTTCCATACGCGCCAGCCGATGGCGTGAGATGCCGAAGGCGCGGCCCAGATTGCGGAAGTAGTGGTAATACCCGGCGCTCGCGAGGGAGTAGAGCAGGGGCGTGATCGGCTCGGGGAAGTTCTCGTTGACGTTGGCGTTCGACCAGTGCACCTGCGGGCGTGTTCGGCCTGACGTCGTGATCGGTCTCGATTGCAGGAACCAGAGCTGACCGCTCTCGTCGATCGTCCACTCGATGTCCTGGGGAGACCCAAAGGCCGTCTCGACTCGCATCGCCGCGTGCGCCAATTCCTCGACCTGCCCGCCCGTCAGTTGGCTCTCGGCTGTCCCTGTGTGCGTCGAACCCGCCACGGTCAAGTCCGACCGGCGAACGGCGACCCGTGAAGGGTTCGCTCGACCCGACACGAGCGCCTCGCCCATGCCTTCGCAGTACTCGATCAGCATGTGGCAGTCGTTCTCGGGAGACCTCGTGAACAGGACGCCCGAGAGCCGCGAGTCGATCTGTCGTTGGACGATGACGCCCATGCCGGTCAGCTTCACTCGACGAGCGTGCTCGTAGGCAAGCGCGCGCGCCGACCAGCGCGAGGCCCAGACGCGGACGATTGCCTGGTGGAGCTGGCCGCCAGGGATCACGTCGGAGATCGAATCGAGCTGTCCGGCGAATGACGCTGCGAGCGAGTCTTCACCCATCGCCGAGCTACGAACGATCAGCGGTCCAGGCAGGAGCGGCAAGAGCTGACAGTCGAGGGCCGATCGAACGTCCATCGGGAGGGGCGAGTCGCACAAGAGCGCCGCGATCGTCTCCGCCGCGCATTTGACGGCGGTCACGCTCTTGCCTTCCAGCTTCTCCGTCAGGGCTGCAATCGGTCCAAGAAGATCGCCGGCGTCGAGGAATGCGCGACGTGCGGCGTCAGTGAGGACGACGGCGGGAGGAACGGCCAGTCCCAGCGATGAAAGCCGTGCGAGGTTGCGGGCTTTTCCACCGACCGAATCATCGGTCGCGTGTGCCAGCGTCACCACGAGCTCGCGCTCGATTGCGACGGAGGTTCGCGCCATGGCTACGCTGCCCTCGGTTTGATGCCGAGCCGGAACATCACGACACTGAAGGCCCAGTGAATCGCGGGGCCGAGCACGAGCACGAACGCCCAGACGCGCCATGGCGTCGGCACCGCCAGGCTGACGGCCGTCAGCATGCCGATGCCGGAATCCAGCCGGTCGCCGATGAACTGATAGACGAACGCCAGGCCGCGAACCGCGCGGCCCGGTTCGATTCCGAGCTGCCGCTTGAGAAGCGAGTTCGGCAGCTCGCCCGCCATGAACCCAAAGCCCGCCCAGGCACCGAGCGCCGCGTACCCAAGCGGTGTCAAGTTCCACAGTCCCGCCGCCGCCGGAGAACCGCTCGCCCCCGCAACCGCCACCGCCACGAATGCGATCGCGGATGCCGGAACCATGATTACGAAACCGCGCAGGGTCTTGTTGTCGCCAAAGAGGCGGCGCCCTCGGAGCGTGAGGCCGCCGTCGACTGGGAACGCCATGGCCCGCGACCACTCCGTCGTGAACCACGCGGTCTGCGCGATCCCGGCGATCACGAACGCGACGATCAGAAACATCGCACAGGCGAGCGGATCGACAGTCTGCATCAGAGTTCAAGTCCTGACTGGGTGCGGTTTTCGAACAACAACACATTCGCCGGGACGCGCTTGGCGCCCGTGACCCAGGTCCACCAGTCAACTTCGTTGGCCGGGCGATAGGGAATGCGAGCGAGGTGATACCCGGGCACGAACGGATACATGTGGTGCAGCTCGTGCGCGTCGAAATGGAGCACGCCGATCGACGCCCACCGCGGCAGGCGCAGCGAGCGGGTGAACGGTTCCTGTTCCGGTGCGGGATACGGCCGGACGGCCGCGCCACCGCTGACGTGCTGCGGCATGTGGGTGTGCTGACTCAGGATCAGCAGGTCCTGTATCGCAAGACTCAGCACCAGCGCGAGGCCGGCGACACGGAGGATCAGCGCGGGACCACTGATCGCAACGATGACGGCGTAGAGAATGAAAAGCAGCAGCAGGTCACGACGCATCGCGCGGCGATCGGCGATACCTGGAAACAGCCGGTTCAATCGCGGCAGGTGCCAGTAATTCGAGACCCGGTAAATCACCGAGAACACCGGGATCCACAATCGCCAGCACACGTTGAGGAAGATCAGCTCCACGCGCGTCCGCGGCCGTGGGACCAGCGCTTCTGTCGTTGGATCGAGATCCTGCCAGCCGGTCCACTTGTGATGGCGTCCATGGACGCGAATCCAGCTGTGGTACGGGATTCCGGCCATGAACCCGGCCAGACGACCCGCCGGTGCGTGCCAGCTTCTGGTGCGGAACAACGTCTCGTGTCCGCACTCGTGCAGGATGGCGAACCACTGCACCAGCGCGGCGGCGAGGACGAGCTGCCCGGCAATCCAGAGTTCCCAGTGCGCCGAGAGCGACATCGCGATGCCGGCCCCGGTCAGCGCAGCCGCCGATAGCACGACCAGCCATCCGCGGGCGTTATCGGGACGGAGGTGAAGCAGGTCGGCCGCTGCTGGTGCCGGTCTGGCGAGGTCTTCTGTGTCCACATCCTCACGATACGGGCGGGGCTCTTTGCGTGTCGTGACGGCGGGCTGAAGAACTCTGAAGATTCGCCGTCCACGTGAGAGAATCCGGGGCTCGCGATCAGTTTCGTGACCGTGCCAACAACGGCATCGGTCGTCACAGCAGGGTCGCCCGCACGGAGTCCCATGCGCGCCGCCATCTTTGGATCCGGTCGAAAGCCCGTCGTCAGCAGTCTAGGGATGGTCACGCTGGCGCTTGGCGCGCTGGCCCTCGTGACGCCGCTCACACGGGCAGAGTTTCCGGCGGCTCGTGTTGGCGGACTGCTGGCGCTCGCCGCGTGCATCGAGGTCCTGCACGCGCTGCGACGATCGACGGCGGCTGCGCGCCGACAGGCCACCATCGGCGCGGTCATCAGCATGGCGATGGCGCTCTTCCTCATCAACGCGCCGTATGTCGCCACGCGGGCTCTGACCTTCTTCATGGCCGGCTGGTTTGCGCTGGATGCCGTGCGAAACACGATCGCGGCTCTTCGCAGTCAGAACCAGACCGACCGATCGCTCGGCATCCTCGGCGCGCTCGCCAACGCCGCCGTCGCCCTGCTGATCGTGCTCGCGCGTGGCTGGTTGCTGAAGTGGGTCGTCGCCGTTGCCGGCGCGCTGCGGATTCTCGGCATCGCCTGGAACATCATGGTGGCGGCGGTCTACACCACGACCGAAGCGGATGAGAGCGTCCTCGCCGAACTCGGGCTTGCGGATCAACCGAAAGCCGTAGCCATCGCGTCCGAGGTCGCGGCGAGCGAGCAGGCACGAGCGCCAGTCGATCGCGCCTGGACGTTGGCGTTCATCGTCACACTCCTCGCGATTCACGCCGGCCGGATGAGCGTCGACGTCACGCTCCTCGGCCTGATCTCACCGGCGGTCGCGGTCCTCGGCGACATGCTGATCGCGGTGGTCATCACGCTTCTCGTGCTGAATCCGGTGCAGATGGCGTGGCGCGGTCCCACGCGATGGATCGAACGGCGCGTCTGGCAGTGGCATCTCAATCGCAACGGGCCCGCGGAACGGACCTGGACCACGCGGATGACGGAGGCGTGGCTTCGGTTCAGATTGAGGCTCTCGATTCGGCTGCGCGAAACGCGCTATTCCATTCCCGCGGTGCTCAACCTCGGACTCCAGCGTGGGCTTCCGTTTGCCGCAGTCATCGCGGCGACGGTTCCGATCTGGGGGATGAGCTGGTACTTCGACACCGAGAACTGGGCCGCCGGGATGTGGAACTCCTGGGCGGAGTCACGAACCGACACCTGGCGCGAGGCGATGGTGCGCTCGGTGCTCGCGGGCGAGGGCGGTCATGCGGGGCCGGCGACGTTTGCGGTAACGCCCGAAGGCGTCGACTCGGGCGATTTCTCGTTCATCGTGATCGGAGACACCGGTGAGGGCGATGCCTCTCAGCACGTGCTTCGCGATCAGCTGCTGACGGTCGCCAACAGACCCGACGTCAAGTTCGTGGTCATTTCCTCCGACGTCGTCTATCCGACAGGTGCGATGAAGGACTACGAAGCCAAGTTCTGGCTGCCGTTCAAAGGTGTGAGCCGGCCTGTCTACGCGATCCCTGGCAATCACGACTGGTACGACGCGCTCGAAGCGTTCGCCGTGACCTTCCTGCAGTCTGACGCCGCACGCCTCAGCATCCGTGCGAGGGCGGAGGCCGACTTGAAAGTTACGAGCACGACCGACACTCGGATCGACCATCTCGTCAACGAGGCGCAGCGCTTGCGTGAGGCGTACGCGGTCCCGACGGGCTTTCAGCGCGCACCCTTCTTCGAGATGCAGACGGACAAATTCGCGCTGGTGGCCATCGACACGGGCGTGCTGAGGACGATCGATCCCGCGCAACGAGAGTGGCTCGAAGCAGCGCTCACCCGAGCCTCAGGGCGATTCACGATGGCGATCGTGGGGCATCCGTTCTATGCCGGCGGTCACGACACCACGCTGGACGACGAAGAGTTCGGGGGGCTCAAGCAGCTGCTCCTCCGTCACCATGTGTCGATCATGATGGCGGGCGATACGCACGATCTCGAGTACTACGTCGAGCCTGGATCCTCACCCGCGACGACGGTGCACTACTTCGTCAACGGTGGTGGCGGTGCGTATCTCAGCTTCGGCACGTCGCTCGCGTGGCCCGATCACGCGCCGACGGCCGACTGGGCGCACTATCCGAACCTTGCCGCCGTCACGCAAAAGATCCAGGACCAGACGCCGTGGTGGAAGCGTCCGGCGTGGTGGTGGACCGACCGTTTCGGCGCGTGGCCGTTCTCGGCCGAGTGGCTCTCTGCGGCGTTCGACTACAACGTCGCGCCGTTCTATCAGTCCTTCGTCGAGGTGCGTGTGGAACGGTCGTCAAATCGCGTCCGCGTGATTCCCTACGGCGTCCACGGACGGCTGACGTGGGGCGACCTCGCCTCGTCTGACGGTCTCCGCGCATCAGCCGGCGGCGATCGCGCCTTGGTCGAGTGGGTCATGCCGCTGGCACCCGCGCGGAACTCCCCCTGATTACCCTTCCATGATCCTTGGCCCATGCCCCATGGCCCATTGGTGCCCATGCCCCATGGCCCATTGGTGGCCCATGGCCCATCAACCATCCCATTTGCCATTTACCATTTGCCATTGCAGACTTCCACCCCATGCACATGCGTGCGTCGATGACGGTGGCGTTCTCGTGCCTGGCGGTGACGCTGGTCGCCCAGGCGCCGACCGAGAAGGGGCGTCTCGGAATCGCGCTCAGCGAGATCACCAAGCCGTGGACGGGTGATCTCGACGGCATGGCCGAGCGGCGCATGATCCGGGTGCTGACCGCCTACAGCCGGACGCAGTACTTCATCGACCGCGGCACACCGCGAGGGACGGCGTACGACCAGGGCAAGTTGCTGGAAGACGAGCTGAACAAGAAGCTCGCGAAGGGCCACCTGAAGGTCAACGTTCAGTTCGTGCCGCTCTCGCGCAACGAGCTGCTGCCGGCGCTCATCGAGGGCAAGGGCGACATCGTGATGGCCGATCTCACCGTCACACCGGAACGCCTGCAGCTCGTGGACTTCGTGGACCCGTGGATCGCCGGCGTGGACGAGATCGTCGTCACGGGTCCGGGAGGGCCCACCATCAATTCGGTCGACGATCTGTCGGGCAAGGAGGTCTTCGTCCGCGAATCCAGCAGCTACCACCAGAGTCTGCTGAGCTGAACGCGCGGTTGACGAACGAAGGCAAGAAACCCGTCACGCTCACGCCCGCGCCAGAGGAGCTCGAGGACGAGGACCTGCTCGAGATGGCGAATGCCGGTCTCGTGGACGTCATCGTCGTGGACAACCACAAGGCGTGGTTCTGGCAGCGCGTGTGGCCCGCCCTGAAGGTGTATCCGACGGTGACCCTGCGGACCGGCGGTGAGATCGCGTGGGCCATCCGGAAGGACAGCCCTCAGCTCAAAACGGCGCTGAACAGCTTCCTCGCGACCAACGGCCGCGACTCGCTCAGCGCGAGGATGATCTTCCGCCGTTACTTGTTGAACACGCAGTACGTGAAAGGTGCGGCCGCCGATGCGTCGCGTCAGCGGTTTGCCGCACTGGTGTCGCTCTTCCGGAAATACGGTGCGCAGTACAGCATGGACTGGATGCTGATGGCGGCGCAGGGCTACCAGGAGTCGCGTCTCGATCAACAGGCCAAGAGCCACGTGGGCGCGATCGGCGTGATGCAGGTGATGCCCGCGACCGGCAAGGAGCTCAACGTCGGCGACATCAGGCAGGTCGCCCCCAACATTCATGCCGGGGTCAAGTTCATCCGCACCATGATCGACCGCTACTACGCGAACGAGCCGATGGACGATCTCAACAAGGTGCTCTTCGCGTTCGCGGCCTACAACGCGGGTCCAGGACGCGTGCGGCAGCTCCGGCGCGAAGCCACTCAGCGCGGTCTCGACGCGAACGTCTGGTTCAACAACGTCGAGCGCATCGCCGGCGAACGGATTGGCCGCGAGACGGTCACCTACGTCAGCAACATCTACAAGTACTACGTGACGTACCTGCTGATTCAAGGCGAATACCTGCAGAGACGCGAGCTGAAGAAACAGGGAGCGCCGTCGTAGGCGGCTTCGCGCTCTGCTGCCGGTGTCCGCGTCGGCTCCCTCTTCTGCCAGCTATACTTGCGGCATGACTCCTGACGATCTGCTGGTCATCGCGACGTTCATCAACAACATCGACGCCGAGCTCGCCCGAGGCGCGCTCGAAGCGGCCGGCATCGAGTCACTAATTCGCGCCGACGACTGCGGCGGCACCCGGCCGCATATGTGGATGGGCGGCATCGAGCTGCTGGTTCGCGCCGAGGACGCGGATCGCGCGCGTGAGATCCTCGATACGGAGCCGGAACCGGTGGATTCCACCACTCACGGCGTAGGTCAGCCCGAATGAACCCACGCCCGTGCACGCTCAGGCCGTCGACGCCGGTGTATCCGCAGTGGATGCGAGTACGGCTCATCGCCCTGACGACCGTCGTTCTGGTATTCGTGGCATCACTCGCAGGGCCGCGGGCGCAGACGCCGGCTGTCGCCGCGGCGCCTTCCGACCTTGACGCGTTCGTCACGAAGGTTCTGAAGACCTTCGAGGTGCCCGGCGTTTCCGTCGCCATCGTCAAGGACGGCAAGGTCGTCGTGGCGAAGGGCTACGGGGTCAGGAAGCTTGGTGAGGCGGCGCCCGTCGACGCGCGCACGCTTTTCGGCATAGCCTCGAACACCAAGGTATTCACCGCGACGGCGCTCGGCCTTCTCGTCGAAGAGGGCAAGCTCGAATGGGATGCGCCGGTGGTGCGTTACTTGCCGGGGTTCCAGATGTGGGATCCCTACGTGACGCGCGAGCTCACGATCCGCGATCTGCTCGTGCACCGGAGCGGTCTCGGGCTCGGCGCCGGCGATCTGCTCTGGTGGCCGCCGTCCACCTACGATCGCAAGGAGATCGCGCGCCGGCTGCGCTTCATCAAGCCCGCCACGAGCTTCCGGAATGCCTACGCCTACGACAACGTGCTTTATCTCGTCGCGGGCGAAGTGATCGAGGCGCTGAGCGGCCAGTCGTGGGAGGACTTCATCACCACGCGAATCCTCACGAAGGTGGGGATGTCGACGAGCAATGTCCGGCACTCGGCCGCCCTCAACGGCGGAAACGTCGCGGCGACCCACGCGCGTGTGGAGGGCACGGTCCGCCCCATCAAGCCATTC
This sequence comes from Vicinamibacterales bacterium, assembly GCA_036258055.1. Lineage (GTDB taxonomy): Bacteria > Acidobacteriota > Vicinamibacteria > Vicinamibacterales > 2-12-FULL-66-21 > DATAEK01. Next base: position 13,241 of record DATAEK010000048.1, on the reverse strand, counting down.
GACAGCGATAACACGAATCCGGCGGGTGGCATCAACTCGAATGCGGAAGACATGGCGAAGTGGATGAACACGCTGCTGGCGCACGGCACGCTGGCCGACGGGTCGCGGCTGTTTTCAGAGGACACCTACCGTCAGATCACCACACTCGTGACGCCGATTCCGTTTGACGATCCGCCGCCGGAGCTGGCGCCGCAGCGTTCCAACTTCCGCGGCTACGCGCTCGGGCTCGGCGTGAGCGACTATCGGGGCCGCAAGCTCCTGGCTCATACCGGCGGACTGCCCGGCTACGTGTCGCGGGTCATGATGGCGCCAGACATCAACCTGGGTGTGGCGGTGCTGACTAATCAGGAATCCGGCGCGGCATTCGACGCCATCGCGTTCCACGTCGTCGATCACTACCTCGGCGCACCGCCGATGGACTGGCTGGAGGCCTACCGCAAGCTCGTCGCGCGGCTGGAGGCGGGGGTGGACGATACGGACAAGAAGACCGCCGCGGCGCGCGACGCCTCGTCGAAACCATCGCTGCCGCTCCAGGCCTACGCGGGAACGTATCGTGACGCGTGGTATGGCGATGTCGTGATCGAGCCGCAGGGTAGCGGCCTGGGGATCCGGTTCACGAAGACCCCCGATCTCACCGGCGCCCTCGAGCACTGGCAGCACGATACTTTCGTCGCGCGCTGGAAGGACCGCGAACTGCGCGCGGACGCGTTCGTCACCTTTGCGCTCAATCCCGACGGCAGCATCGATCAGGCGAGGCTGCAGGCGGTTTCGCCGTCGACCGATTTCAGCTTCGACTTCCAGGATCTGCTGCTGAAGCCGGTGCCGCGCCGCTGACGCCGGGGCATGTCAGGGCGTCTGGCTTTCGCCGGACTGTCGCTTCAATTCGAACTCGATCAGCGCCTCGAAGAACTGTGGCTGAATCACCTGATCGAGGCGCCGGCCGTTGATGAAGAAGGTCGGCGTCGAGTGCACGCCGAGCGTTCCACCCAGCGTCGTGTCGGGGCGGATCGCTTCCAGGGCTTTTTGATACTGCGCGTCGTAGTCCGTCACGCCGCCGACATCGCGCGCCGCGTCGCGAATCTGGGCCCGGCTCAACGGAGGCGGACCCTGATGGGCAAACAACCAGGCTTCGAGCGCCGTTGACGTTCCCTTTGGTCCCGCCATCACGACCGCGGCTGCCGCCTCGCACGCGGAGTAGTGCAGGTCTCCCTTGAGCGTCGTGTTGCATTCGGTCTCGAGGGGGAAGTGTCTCAGCACGAACTTGACGTCGCCGCTCTTGATGAATTTCTCGAGAATCGGGGAGTAGGCGTAGTACGACGCACGGCACGGCGGGCACTGATAGTCGTTGAACTTCACGATCAGCACCTTCGCGCCGTCTGACGCGATCGGAACCTCGACTTTCGGCTGGAGCTCCCACCATTGTGCGAGCTGCGCGCGTTCCTGGTCGGTGACGGGCGGATACGACTGCGCGGCTTGCGCAACATCGACAGGGTGCCTGGGGAACAGCAGGACGAGGCCCGTGGCGAAGGCCAGGAACAGCAGGGCGGTCACGAGGGCCGGAGGCTTGAGTACTGCCTGCACATCGCGGCGAAGTCTCCCGAGCAGCCGCGAGATTGCAACCCCGCCACCACTTCCCGAGACCAGGAACAAGCCGGCCACGGCGATGTAGGTCGTGAGGCACAACACGCAGACGGTGCCCAGCTTCACGAAGGACGCCCACGCCAGGTAGAGCACGAAGGCCAGCGCCAGGATCGAGAGGACGTAGATGTAGCCGATGAGTCCTTCACGTTGCTCCGCTGCGGGCGAACGCCGCGCGATCCACGCGAGAATCGTGCTGAGCGCGAAGAAGATCACCCCGCCGAGCGCGACCGGGACCCCGAGGAACGAACCGTACTCGCTCAAATACGCGCGGGTGCAGTTCACGGCCGCATTGACGTCGCAAAAGCTGCTGAATCCGGGGTCCTTCAGCAGCTGATAGTGGACGAACGTCGAAACGCTCGAGGCACTGAGCCCCAGGAGCGCGAACACCAGCAGCCAGGCAGGCTTCGAGAATCGCACCTTCGGAATGGTAAATGGTAAATGGCAAAGGGTAAATGGTAAATGGGCGATGGGTGATGGGGATGCCCGGCTGATTCGATCGTTTCGGTCACACAGTAGAATGCCGCATGCGTCGAACAACTGCCGGATTGATCCTTTCGCTCATGGCCTTCAGTGCCTTCACGGGTGTCAGCGCGCAAGACGGAAAGCCGCGCACGCATCGCCTCGAGGCGACGCCCGCAACCGTCGTGTACGGTTACTACTGGGCCGAGGCGAAGCCGGTCCTTCGCATCGCCTCGGGTGACATCATCGACGTCGATACGCTCCTCACCAACACACCGGAACGGCTCGAGCGAGCCGGCGTCAAGCCCGAGAACGTGCAGGCCTCGCTCCGTGCGATCGTCGAGAACGTCAAGGACCGCGGACCAGGCGGGCACATCCTCACCGGACCAGTGTTCGTCGAGGGCGCCGAGCCGGGCGATGCGCTCGAGGTCAGAGTCCTCTCGATCGATCTCGCGCTCGACTACGGCTACAACGGCTGCAGCGGGTTCATCCGCGAGAACTGCCGGCAGGGCGGCGGCACTATCATTCTTCCGCTCGATCGCACAGCGATGACCTCGACTTTTGCGCCGGGCATCGTCATTCCACTGAAGCCGTTCTTCGGCAGCATGGGCGTGGCGCCACGGCCGGACGCCGGTCGGGTCAGCAGCAATCCTCCCGGTACCCACGCCGGGAATCTGGACAACCGTGAGCTCGTGGCCGGCACCACGCTCTTCATCCCGGTTCACGTGGCCGGGGCGCTTTTCGAAGTCGGCGACGGCCACGCCGCGCCGGGCGACGGCGAGGTCGATCAGACAGCGATCGAGACGTCGCTGCGCGGCCGTCTCCAGCTGACCGTCAAGAAGGGCATGACGCTCGCGTGGCCGCGTGCGGAAACGCCCACCGACTACATCAGCATGGGGACCGACGAGGACCTGACGAAAGCGACGAAGACCGCCATCCAGGAGATGATCGACTTCCTCGTAGCCACGAAGGGACTCGACAAACACGCCGCCTATCAGCTCACCAGCATCGCCGGCAACGTCGCCATCACGCAGCTCGTGGACGGGAAAGTCGGGGTCCACGTCAAGATGCCCAAGGCCATCTTTCAGAAGCAGTGAGGCCCGCTTCACCGGTGAAACGGCTAGCGCCGGCTAGGCGTAAACTACTTAGTTTGCCGCGGGGCCTGGCCTCCGCCAAGGCTACGGCCAAGCTCGCCGAAGCGTGGCACGAGAGGATTCGCCACGCGAAGGCGGCCCACCCCCACGGCCTGCCAGCGCTTCGCTCCCGCTCGGGCCGCTGATCAGCAGCGACTGCCCGCTTGTACATATGGTGAGAGTCGGCTTCTTGTTTTCTTTCTGTCTGTCTGAAGGATGGAGTCTTGATGCGATCTCGCAGAGTTCTCGTTCCGGTACTGCTCGCTACCCTCACCGTCGCCCTCGCCGCGCAGCCTTCATCGACGGGCGGCCTCAACTCGATTCAGCCGGACGTGCTCAAGGCGTGGCTCACCTACATCGCGTCCGATGACCTCCAGGGCCGTCAGGTCTACACCGAAGGCCTGGGCCTCGCTGCGGCGTACATCGCCGATCACCTGAAAGAGTGGGGTCTGAAGCCAGGCGGAGACGACGGCACGTACTTTCAGACGGTCAAGGTGGTGGGGGTGAAGACCACCAGCCGCGCGAGCGTCACGGTCGACGTAAACGGCCAGGCGCGGACGTTCAAGGACGGCGAAGGGATCATCTTCCCGAAGAACATGGGCGGCAAGCAGACGATTTCGTCGGATCAGATCCAGTTCGTCGGCTACGGCATGCAGATCCCTGACGCAAAGATCGACGACTACTCGGGTGTCGATTCGAAAGGCAAGGTCGTCATCTACCTCGGAGGCAACGGTCCCAAGGTTCCGGATGGGATGAGCATCCGACGGTTGCTGACGGCGCGAAGCCGGGCCGCGACGGAGAAGGGAGCCGTGGCGGTGATTGGACCGCCCGGAGGTTTCGCCTTCGGCGGACGTGGCGGCGCGCCGGCGCAGCCTCAGAGCCAGCCGGCCGGCGCACAGCCTGCCCAGGGTGAGCGCGGTGCGCAACCCCAACCGCAGCAGGCCGCTGGCCGTGGTCAGGGCGGTGGAGGGCGTGGCGGTCAGCAGGACACGGGCGACTTCACGACGGTGCAGGTGTACGACAAGCCGGTCCCGCCGCAGCTCAACGCGCAGGATGAATTCTTCGAGTTTCTGTTCAGCGGGTCCGACGTGAAGTACGCCGACCTCAAAGCGAAGGCCGAGAAGCAGGAACCATTGCCGCCGTTCGCCTTGAAGGGCGTCAAGCTGACGATCGACGTGGACGCCGACTACGCCGTCGTCAATACACGCCTCACGAAGAACGTTGTCGGCATCGTCGAAGGCAGCGACCCGGCGTTGAAAGACACTTACGTGCTGTTCGGCGCGCACTACGACCACATCGGCTATCAGCAGTCAGCCGGCCGTGGCGGCGGTTTCGGCGGTGGCAACGCACCGGGCGGTTGCACGGGGCAGACGCGCGACACGCCAAAGCCCGGAGACATCATCAACAACGGGGCAGACGACGACGGATCGGGGACCGTATCGGTGATGGCCATCGCCCGTGCGTTCGCGCTGGGGCCGAAGCCGAAACGCTCGGTGATGTTCGTGTGGCACGCAGGCGAGGAAGCGGGGCTGCTCGGCTCGCGCTACATGGCGGATCATCCCGAAGTGCCACTCGAGAAAGTCGCCGCACAGCTCAACCTCGACATGGTCGGCCGGAACCGTTGCGACCAGGCGTCAGAGTCGAACACCGTGTATCTCGTCGGCTCGGATCGGATCAGCACCGAGCTGCACAACCTGAACGAGGACGCGAACGCGGCGATGTCCACGCCGATGAAGCTCGATTACGAGATGAACGACCCCGCGGATCCGGAGTCGATCTACACGCGCAGCGATCACTACAGCTACGCGGCGAAAGGAATCCCAATCATCTTCTACACGACCGGTCTTCACCGCGACTACCACTACCTGACCGACGAGGTCGATAAGATCGAATTCCCGAAAATGGCGCGCATCGCACAGCTCGTCTACGCGACCGGCTGGAAGGTGGCCAACCTCGATCACTTTCCTGTGCGGGATAACAAGGGTCCGAGAGCGGGGAAGGAAAAGGGAGGGAAGCTTTCAGACGGGAAATGAATGGGCCATGGGACATGGGCCATGGAATGGGCGATGGGATGCGGGGAATCGCACATAGGTAGCGAGCGGTCGAAAGCAAAGAGGCCGGCTGCAGCGATGCGCCGGCCTCTTTCTTCTGACTCCTACCTCTTCCTCCTGCTTTCTGCCTCCTGCCTTACTGCTTCGTCAGCTGTCCTCTCACTGCGCCGTTCGGGTTCAGGACGCTGTGCGCGTTGAAGTAGAAGTTGGCCGGGTTGGCGTTGATCTGTGTGGCTTCGTCTTGAGTAATCGGAACGTTGTCGAAGGTCAGGGTGCCGGCGCCGTTTGCGTCGAGGCCAATCGGGCTAGCGGCCGTGAGTCCAGTGTCCTTGAAGACGCCCGCGTTCTGCCCAGCGGGCGCATTGTGGATATGCGCCGCTCTGATGCCGGTATTCGCGGGAAAACCAGAGAGCTGGGCCAGGAAACTGATGGTTCCGCCCCCGGTGATGTTGCCCGAAGCCGCGTCCCGCGTCACCTTCAAGGTGATCGTCGCCGTCCCACGCGCATTCGCATCCGCGTTGCCGATCGCCGGCACCTCGTTCTGCGCGCTCAACTGCGCCGTGAACGTGATCGGGCCAGTGTTGTTGGTCGGGGTCGTCGGCGGACTGTTGCTGCTGCCGCACGCTGCTGCCATCATCAAGGCGGCTGCTACCGCTGCCAATCGCTTCATGGTCTCCTCCTGCTGGTGAATCGCACGTTGCTAACCCGCGCGGGTGCGCGATCCGGGATGCGGGATTCCGCTGGAGTCGCGCTCGCGTCCCGCACGGCGCATCTCACAGTCGCAACCCCGCATCCCGCATCGCGCCTCCGCGTCTTCCCCAATCGATCAGAACCTCCGCGTCAGGTTGAAGCCGAGGTAGATGTCGTGCGTGCTGCCGCCTCTGGCAATCTCCCCGAGCGTCGTGCCGAACGCGTTCGTGAAGTTGAGCTGAAGCGTGTGTCCCGAGGTCCGCTTCTCGATGGCCACGCCCCACACGCCGCGGCCGGGATCGTGCCCGGCCAGCCGCGGTGAGTACTCGCCGACGATGAAGCCGGTCGGCCGGAACCGTACCCGGGCGCCAAAGCCGAGAAAGAGCGTGTCCTGGTGTCCGGTATCGTCGTCGTCGACGGTCCCGAGATCGCCGTGATCGTGACCCTCGTGTCCCGTCAGTTCGTCGGCGGCGCGCGTGTGCCACACGAACGCCGGTGTCGCGTAGACCGCGAGGATTGGGTTGATCGATCGTGAGATCGTGGCGGCGATACCCGGCTGATAGTGGTCGTGAAAGTTGTCCAGGCCTTCGACCGAGCCGAACACCGACACGGCGACCGGGGCGCCTCCCTGCTTGACGGCGTCGTACTTGCCGAAGAACTGAATGGTCTTGCTGAGCGTCGATCGGTGCACCCCCGCCTGCAGGTTGCTCAGAATCCCGAAGCGGTACTCGAGGCCGATCACCGCGCCGTTGTCGAGGCTGAAGAGATCTTCGGCGAGCTGACCGAAGTCCCCGCGTCTCAGGTCGCGCGCGAAGCGATGCGTGAGCCGGAAGTAGCTCTGATGCTTCTTGAGCGACATTGTCGTCGGCAGATCGATCAGGTTGAGATCGACCTGAGCCGCCTCGAAGCCATTCGAAGGTGGAGGAGGCGGTTGGTCTGGCGCCTGCGCTCGCGCTGGTGTCGGCGCGACGATGAGAAGGGCGGCGATGAGCGCAAAGTACGCACTCAAACATCGAAGGGACGAGGCTGCGGCGCGAAGCGCCGCGGCAAGCCCAAAGGGCGTCGCGCGAAGCGCGTACGGCGCATGGGGCCCCACGCGCATTGAATAGGCTGCGGCGCGAAGCGCCGCGGCAAGCCCAAAGGGCGTCGCGCGAAGCGCGTACGGCGCGTGGGGGTGGGGCCCCACGCGCACTGATAGAAGACGCATTGGGTGACTCCGGAAGGCAAGCGGCATGCCCTGTCGAACCCGCGAGAATCACGTCAAAACTGCGGGGTCGCCGGGCGCGCCGGGACGCATGCTTACTGTTTCGGTAAAAAGGTTTCGGCTCGTGTAACGTATGCAGGGCCCGGGGTGTGGTCCCCAAGCGCGTTCTGGTCAACGGGTTTCGGCTTTCATTCATGGATGACTCACGGTCTTCTCCAGTCGAGCCTGAGCGTGCGCCGGCGCTGACCGGCTGGCGGCTGCCGTCCTCGAGCGTCAGCCTTCCCGAAGTGCACGGCACGGTTCCAGTGCCGGCCACGGGCAGTTTCTGGAGGAAGTTCCTCGCATTTGCCGGCCCCGGTTACCTCGTCGCCGTTGGGTACATGGATCCGGGAAACTGGGCGACGGATCTGGCGGGCGGGTCTCGCTACGGCTACACGCTGCTGAGCGTCATCATGGTATCGAACCTTATGGCGATCCTGCTCCAGGCGCTGGCCGCGCGTCTCGGAATCGCCAGCGGTCGCGACCTCGCGCAAGCGTGCCGGGATCACTATTCGCGACCGACGACGATCTTTCTCTGGGTACTGTGCGAGATCGCGATTGCCGCGTGCGACCTCGCGGAGGTGATCGGATCCGCGATCGCGTTGAACCTTCTCTTCGGATTGCCGCTCATCTGGGGCGTGTGCCTCACCGCGCTCGACGTGCTCGTCGTGCTGTTCCTTCAGCAGTATCAATTCCGGTACGTCGAGGTGCTCGTCGTCCTCCTCATCCTCGGGATTGCCGGGTCGTTTGCGATTGAACTGGCGCTGGCGCGACCGGACCTGACTGGCGTGCTGCGCGGCCTCATCCCCAGCCTCGAGATCGCGAAGAACCCCGACATGCTCTACATCGCCGTCGGGATCCTCGGCGCAACGGTGATGCCGCACAACTTGTATCTGCACTCGTCCATCGTTCAGACCCGAAAGTACGGCGACTCGCAGGAGAGCCGCCGTCAGGCTGTACGGTTTTCGACGATCGACTCGACGGTGGCGCTGATGTCCGCGCTGTTCCTCAACGGCGCGATTCTGGTCATGGCGGCGGCGACGTTCCACGGCACGGGCCACGAGAGCGTGGCGGATATCTCGGATGCGTATCTCCTGCTCGCGCCGCTTCTCGGTACGAGCCTGGCGAGCACGCTGTTCGCCGTGGCTCTGCTGTTCTCGGGTCAGAACGCGACGCTGACCGGTACGCTGGCCGGCCAGATCGTGATGGAAGGCTTTCTCAACATCCGGCTGCGGCCCTGGCTCCGTCGTCTGATCACACGACTCATCGCGATTGTGCCGGCGCTCATCACCGTCGCGATGTACGGCGAGCGGGGAAGCGGGGCGCTCCTGATCCTGAGTCAGGTGATCCTCAGCCTGCAGTTGCCGTTTGCCGTGTTTCCGCTCGTCCTGTTCACCGGGGATCGGCGCAAGATGGGGGATCTCGTCGCGCCGCGCTGGATGCTGGCGCTCGCGTGGCCGGTCGCGATCCTGATCGCGGCGCTCAACGTGTGGCTGTTGTGGCAAACGTTCGCGTAGGTAAGCCGCCATGTATCGCAACATCCTCGTCGCCATCGAGCACTCAGACGCCGACAAGGCGGTCCTGTCGCACATCGAGCAGCTCGCGCGTCTGACGGGCGCGCGGCTGCTGCTCGTGCACGTCGCCGACGGCTTCGCCGCGCGGCACTTCGAGGATCTGAAGCTCCGGGAGTCCGAGGAGATCAAGGACGATCGCGCCTACCTCGAGCGGCTGTGCGCCGAGCTCGTCAGCCGTGGCTTCGACACGCGGGCGCGTCTGGCGCTCGGCGATCCGGCGAGCGAGCTCGTGAAGGTTGCCGCGCAGGAAGACGTCGATCTCATCGCGATGTCCACACACGGGCACCGGTTCCTGAACGATCTGATCCGCGGGAGCACTGCGGATCGGCTCCGCCACCGGGTGACCGTGCCGGTGTTGATGGTAAGAGCGATGAAGACCTGACCACGAATCTTCATCAAGCACCGTGCGCATTGAAGATTGATGATGGCTGATTGCTGATCGCTGATTGTGGATTGATCGATTGAGGATTGATGATCGCTGGATTGTGGATGGCTGATTGATGATTGGTGGAGCCTCGGGCCGGCTGGCTCTGACCCTCGCTTCCGAGGACCGATCCCCAATCGCCAATTGGCCAATCCGCAAGACTGAATCTGCAGTCGACAATCGGCAGTCCAGCGATCACCGATCCTCAATCGACGCCAATCCACAACCAGCGATCCGCACTCTTCAATCTTCAATCATCAATTGATACGATGCGCTCGTCGAGGAGAAGGGATGAGACTGAGGCTGACAGCTGCGACAGTGATGTGTCTGTGGGCCATCGTGGCGATGCCGGCGCAGGAGCGTGAGGATCGGACGCTGCTGACCAACGAGCAGATGCGCGCGATCATCAACGAGGCGTCGGGCGAGCGCGCGATGCATCACGTGCTGGAGCTCGTGCCGTATCAGCGCGTGCGGCCGGTGTCGGAGTATCAGGGGACCCTTCGCGAGAGCGCCGTGATGGCGAAGTTCGCCAAGGAGTACGGCTTCAGCAACGTCGCCATCGAGACGTTTCCCGGCGGGCAGGTCTATCAGGCGACCGTCGGTGAGCTGTGGATGACGGCTCCGGAGAGCCGCAAGCTGTACGACATCCACGACGTCGCGCTCGCGCTTGGACAGGGTACGCCGACGGGGGACATCTCCGGCGAACTCGTCGACATCGGCGCCGGCCGGCCGGCCGATCTCGAAGGCAAGGACTTTACCGGCAAGGTGCTGCTCAGTTCTGGTGGCCTTGGCGCGTTCGCCCAGGCGGCGCCGAAGGGGGCCGTCGGCATCATCGGGTACTCAGCGCTGCGTCCGACCGACTACCCGGATCAGATCCCCGACACGCGATTCGCGCCACCGGCAGGCGCGGCGTCGCCGACGTTCGGCTGGGCCGTCGAACCGCGCGTCGGGCGCGATCTGGCGCTGTCGCTGGCCCGTGGTCAGAAGATCACGATTCGCTCCATCGTCAAGGCCGAGACCGTGCCTGGAAAACTGGAAGTGGTGCACGCAGAGATTCCAGGTGACGGCAGCACGACTCAGGAGGTCGCAATCTCCGGCCATCTGTACGAGGGCTACATCAAGCAGGGCGCCAACGACGACAACTCCGGGTGCGCGCTCACGCTGGAAATCGGCCGGACGTATCTGAAGCTCATCGCCGAAGGCAAGCTGCCGAAGCCGAAGCGCACGGTCAATTTTCAGTGGGTGCCCGAGATCAGTGGAACGAACGCCTGGCTCGGTGCGCATCCCGACAAGGAAAAGGCGATCGTCGGCGACCTGAACTTCGACATGGAGGGCATTCGCCTCGCGCTCAGCCGCAGCTACTGGATCATGCAGCGCACGCCGGACACCTTTCCGTCGTACATCAACGATATCGGCCAGAGCATGATGGAGTACGTCTCCGAGCTGACCCGCGAGCGCATACGCTATCGCGCGAACGGGTACGCGCCGAGCGTAAGCGTCACCGCGCCGACGGGCAGCCGCGACGCCTTCTACATCAAGATCGACAAGCACTACGGCGCGAGCGACCACGTGACCTACATGCAGCACGGGATCCCGGCCGTCATGTTCATCACCTGGCCCGACATGTGGTACCACTCGTCGGAAGATACGCCGGACAAGCAGGATCCCACCCAGTACAAGCGTGCGGCTGTCGTCGGCACCGGCGCGCTGGCGGTGATCGCGACGGGCGGCGATGAGCTCGCCGGGCGCGTGACGTCCGAGAACCTCGGACGCGGGACCGAGCGCATGGGCGACTCGGAGCGGAAGGGCGTCAACTACCTCGCCGACGCGAGCACGCCCGACGCCCTGCATGCGGCATGGAACGACGCGCGCGTGACGATCCGGCATCAGGCTGAAGTGGAGAAGGGCGTGATCCGCTCGTCGGCTGTGCTCTATCCCGATCCCGCCGCGGCGTCGACGCGTCTCGAGGCCGTCACCGCGGCGATCGACAAGAAGGCCGCGGCCCTGATCGAGGAGGCGCGCGCCGCCTACGCGCTGCATGCGCAGCGCCTCGGCACACAACCGCTGTTCGACCGGCCGATGACCGCCGAGGAAAAGGAGGCCACAAACCTCGTCGTCGAGTGTGCGGGCCCCGCGTCGTTCTCGGGTTGCGGTGGTGGCGGCCGTGGAGGACGAGGGGCCCAGGGCCCTCAGGGTGCGCAGGGTGGTCAGAGTGCCCAGGCGGCGCAGGGTGGTGGCGGAGGCCGCGGCCGAGGCAACGTCGGGCCATCGCTGCCGCAGCACATGAACGCCGAGTTGACGATTCTGCTGGGCAAGAAGAAGACAGCGCTCGAGATTCGCGATTTCCTCTCCGGCGAGTTCGAACCCGTTCCGCTTGCCGATGTGATGACAGTGCTGCGCGCGCGCGAGTCAGCGGGTCAGATCAAACTGGTTTCCAGACCAGCAGCGGCAACACCGGTCAAGAAGAAAGGATAGGCCGCCGATGGGCGTGTTGGACCAGACCGGCTGGCGAAGGCACATGGTCCGCTTCGCTCCGCGCGATCGCAGCGAGCTGATGCTTCTGCTCGGCTCGCTCGGCATGCTGGTTCTGGTCGTCGCGTTCTTCTATCTCGCCGCCCAGGTGCTCGAGGGCAGCACCCAGCAGTTCGACGAGCGGATCCTGCGCTCGCTGCGACGGCCTGACAACCTCGCTGTGCCCCGCGGACCGAAGTGGCTCGAACTTGCCGCGTTCGACATCACGGCACTCGGGAGCCCCACGGTCCTCGGGCTCGTCGTGCTGGCGACGACCGGATACCTGCTGCTGCAGGGGCTCACGCGGACAGCGCTCTTCGTGTTCGTCGCCAGCGTCGGCGGGTGGTTGCTCAACGGCTTCCTCAAAGAGTTGTTTCAACGCCCGCGCCCGGAGGTCGTTCCGCACCTGCGAGACGTCATGAGCCAGAGCTTTCCGAGCGGTCACGCGCTGACGTCGGCGGTCGTGTTTCTGACGCTGGGGGCGCTTCTGATGCGAATCTCGGAGCGTCGCGTGACGAAGTTCTATTGCATCGCGGTCGCCATGCTGGCGACGGTGCTCGTCGGTCTCAGCCGGCTGTATCTGGGTGTGCATTATCCGACGGACGTCCTCGCCGGCTGGATCATCGGGCTGTGCTGGGCCCTCGCGTGTTGGACACTGGAGCGAGCACTCGAGCGGAGTACCGGTCTCAGAAACGAGCAGCAGCACGCGAAGTCCTGACGGCCGGCTCCCGAGCCTTGAAACGCGGCACGGCGACCGGTTAGAATGCCGCCCGTACCTCGCGGGCCTCGCCGGAATCAGTCAGAGGTCCTACCTGCTTTCCTACTCGCAGGGAATGCGGATGGAGGAGTTGCGAGCACCACTCGACGTGTGCTCGGCTCCGCCGGTCCGCCGTTCTTCGAGTGGCTGCGTTCAACAGCGGAGCCGTCGAAGGAGCATTCCCGATGAACATCACCGACGTCACCCCCAACCTCATCGTCTCCGACATCGCGCGCAGCACGGCGTTCTACAAGGACGTCCTTGGCTTCTCCGTGACGGCGACGGTGCCCGATGCCGCACCGTTCGTCTTCGTCTGGCTCCAGCGCGGCGGGGTCAGCGTCTTTCTCAACGTCGTTGAAGCGGCCAGAGAGGATCTGCCGACCGTCGCGGCTCGCACGATCGGAGGCACCATGTCGATGTTCATCACGCTCGAGGCGCAGACGACAGACGAGGGTGTGGATGCGCTCTTCCGGAGCGTGGATGGCAAGGCGCGTGTGCTGATGCCGCTGAAGAATCAGTTCTACGGAATGCGCGAGTTCGCCATCGAGGATCCCGATGGCTACATGTTGATCTTTGCGCAGCGGAACGGCTGATGCCTAGGTTCAAGGCAGCGATCGTCGCGGCGTCGTGCCTGATGGCGGTGGCGCTCGGGGCCAGGGCACAGCAGCCGTCCGCGACTCGCGGGCCGGATCGCGGCATGCTCGGTGTGCTTCGTCGTGACGGCCTGCTCGTGCCTTTTGCGGCGTTCAAAGGAGACA
>DATAEK010000034.1:0-12938 GCA_036258055.1 Vicinamibacterales bacterium | reverse complement strand
TCGCTGTGGTGGCGGGAACCCGAACGGGAGGTACTGCCGACGCTCAAGGAATTGGGCATCGGCTTCGTCCCCTTCAGCCCGCTCGGCAAAGGGTTCCTGACCGGGACGATCGACGACAAGACCACCTTCGACAGTACGGACTTCCGCAACGTTGTCCCGCGCTTCACGCCCGAGAATCGCCAGGCGAATCTGGCGTTTGTCGACTGGCTGACGACGTTCGCGGAGCGGAAGAAGGCAACACCGGCGCAGATCGCGCTCGCGTGGCTGCTGGCGCAGAAGCCCTGGATCGTGCCGATTCCGGGGACGACGAAGCGCCATCGACTCGAGGAGAACCTCGGCGCGGCCGCGATTCAGCTGGGCGGCGATGACCTGCGAGAGATCGATCGCGCAGCGTCACAGATCCAGGTCCACGGCGCGCGCTACCCTGAACACCTGCAGAAGCTGGTCGGGCGCTGATGATCAGCGACGCGGCCCACAGGAATCACGAAGAACTGTTTCCAGACCAAAGTCGACACTGAATGTGGTGAGTGCCCGAACGACGTGGCGCCGGAGTGATAACGACGTATATGAATCGGGATTCTGGGGTCGGGGGTTGATGGGCGGCAAGCTCGGGACTCTCTTCGCGCGCGCCGGGCACGACGTGATCTTCAGCTACGCCCGTGGCGAGCAGAAGCTGAAGCGGCTGGCGCGTGAGGCGAAAGGCAACGCACAGGCGGACTAAGGTTAGCGTTCTTTGGGCAAGAGAGCCGACCAGTTCACGACGACAGTCAGCGCGGACGGACTGCCGCGCCCCGTCAACTCCTGCACCACAAACCGTTGCCCGTCGGGCGTCACATCGTAGCGTCTGCCCGACAGGAAGCTGAGGTCGCGAACGTTCATCTCGAAGAGCGTGGCCGGCGTGCCCGCCTCGAACGCCGGACCGATCGTCGTCGGCACGGCCACCAGGCGTCGATCCGCCGACACGTAAAACAGCTCGCGACCGTCCGCGCGCCAGCGCGGTTCGGCGCCCCCGCCCTTCGACACGAGCCGTTTGCCCTGACTCTGAGCAAACGCCTGCACGTACACTTCAAAGGCTCCGGATTCGTCGGACGCGTAGGCGAGCCAGCGGCCGTCGGGCGAGAGCGCGCCCTGTATCTCGTGAAACGGTGTCCGCACCAAGGGTTTCGCTTGCCCGTCCGCCAGGGAGAGGACCCACAGATCGTACCCGTTCCGTTGATCGATGATCCCCTGATCGCGGTTGTTGTTGGTGTGGAACAGGATGAAGCGACCATCGGCTGACCAGTCGGTCGGGATGGAGCCGTCAATCTTCGCGAGCAGTTCGTCGGAGCCCGATCCGGTGGTCGGCTTCCGGTACAGCTGCCCCAGGGTACCGTTCCGGGTGGCTGCAAAGACCACGTCTTTGCCATCGGGAGACCAGACCCCGGACCGCGAACTCGCTGAGTCGAACGTGAGTCGCATCGGCGTGCCGCGCTTGACGTCGTAGAGCCAAAGGTCCGTGCCGGTTTGCGGAAGAGTCCTCGACACCGCCAGCATCGATCCATCCCGAGAGAGTGATGGCGCGGATGCGCCGGTTACGTCGACTGTGCCAAGCACCCGGCCAGAGCGGTCCTGCCAGATCAGGCGCGTGTCTTCGGCTCGTGTCGCTCCGTACGCCAATGTCCCGCTCGTCGAGGCGGACAATGCCAGATAGGGAACCACGGAGCTGGATCCCACTTCAGTTGCGCTGACCGGAACGGGATCGCCGACCAGCCGCACGTCGCGCTGTTCAATCCGCTGCGCGACGAGCGGACCGCGTTTGAACAGGAGATACCCGGGGTCCGCGTAGAGCGCCGCGGATTCAGCGCGCACGAGCAAGTGTGGTTCTCCGCCGTCGAGTGAGCCGACCCAGGTTTCCGCCTCGCCACCGCCGACCGTGCCTCCCACGCCGAAGAGAAAGTGGCGGCCGTCTGGCAGAAACTGCGGCGAGAAGTGCCCTCGCTGTCCCCTCCCTGGATCAATGCGCGTGACGGTTTGGCTGGCCTGCGCAGCGCCGACCTGCACGCTCCGCAAGCCCTCATTGCGCGGCGAGGACGCAAAGACGATCGTGTTTTCGCGGTTCCAGCTGCCGCTGCCGAAAAACCCTGGCGCATCGGTGACGATCTGCGGCGTGCCGCCGGCCGTATCAACCACCTTCAGTTTCCCGCGGGCGAAGAAGGCGAGCGACCGACTGTCCGGAGACCAGAATGGCGCCTTCGCGCCGTCGGTCCCTGGCAGCGGATGCGCGCTCGTCGTCGCGAGCGGCCGCGTCCAGAGCTGTTGCCGGCCGTCAGCCGACACGGCGACGAACGCCAGGACCCGACCGTCCGGCGACAGCGCGAGCCATGGCTGGCCCACCGGTCCGCCCGGCGTGACAAATGTCGCGCCCTCTGGAGGAGCGATCGCGAACGTCAACGGGTCGTACGCAGCCGGCGCCGAGCGCGAGAATCGCGCGATCAGCGCAGGCACTGTGACCGCCGCGACGAGCACGATGAGCCCGAGGCTGAACATCCGCCACCAGCGGACCGAGGTCCCGGCCGATGCCTCATCGCTGGCGAGACTTGGGGCCGCGTCCGCGATCCACTTCAGCTCGCGCATCACGTCACTCGCGGCTTGCCACCGTTCGTCTGGATCCTTCGCCAGACACCGACGAACGATGTGATCGACAAGCGGCGACGCCAGCGGCTGAACCGCGGACGGAAACGGTGGATCGTCTTTGAGAATCGCGGCGATCAGGCTTGCCTGAGTGTTGGCCGCGAAGGCCTTCTTCCCGGTCAACATCTCGTACACAACCGCGCCGAACGCAAAGATGTCCGTCCGCGCATCCGCTTCGTGGCCTTCCAACTGCTCCGGCGTCATGTACTGGAATGTGCCGAGGATCGTGCCCTGTGCCGTCAAGCCCGGTGATGTCGTCGGCAGCATCGACACACCTGCGGCACTCACAGGACCGGTCGCTTTTGCCAACCCGAAGTCGAGGAGCGTCGCTCCGGTCTTCGTCAGCATGATGTTGCCGGGTTTGAGGTCTCGGTGGACGATTCCCGCGCGATGCGCTTTGGCAAGCGCATCCGCCATCTGCATCGCATAGTGAAGTGCGTGCTCGAGCGGCACTGCGCCCTTCTTCAGTCGCTGTTCGAGGGTCTCGCCTTCCAGGTACTGCATGACCAGAAACGACACGCCGCTCTGCTCGCCGACGTCATACAGCGTGCAGATGTGCGGATGATCGAGCTGCGAGATGACGCGCGCTTCACGGTCGAAGCGCTCGCGAAACTGCGGATCGGAGGCGAGCTCGGCGGGAAGGACTTTGATCGCGACAACCCGATCCAGGCGCGTATCGCGTGCGCGATACACCTCTCCCATGCCGCCGGCGGCGAGGAAGCTTTCGATTCGATAGGGACCGAAGGAGGTCCCTGGCTCGAGCGAGCGCTGCCCGGCCATCAGTCGCGCCGCCGCAGCGGCGACCCATGGCTCGCCGTCGCCGGCTTCGTCGTGATTCGCCAGCAGAGACCAGACCTCGTCGTGCAACTCGGCATCGCCCTGGCAGGCTTCGCGCACGAAGGCGTCGCGCTGCGCAGGTTCGCGCTGCAGCGCCCCCTGGAAGATTTCTTCAATGTGGTGCAGGCGGTCCACTGTCGGCTCTCTTGCCGCCGCCCAGCTCGCGGCGAAGCCACGCGCGCGCGAAGTTCCAATCCCGGATCACCGTGTTCGGCGCCACCCCCAGGGCCTCGGCGGCTTCCTTCACCGTCAAGCCGCCAAAGAAGCGCATCTCGAAGACTCGGCTCTTGCGCGCGTCGATGTCCGCCAGCCGCTGCAACGCCAGGTCTACCGCCACGATGTGCTCGACTTGCTGCGACGACAACACCACGGCGGCATCGATGGGAACGTGAACCGCGCCGCCGCCCCGTTTCTGGCGCAATCGCTCGCGCGCATGGTCGACCAGCACGTGTCGCATCACTTGTGAGGCAACGGCGAAGAAATGAGCCCGGTCTTGCCACGCGACGTCGGCGCCGGGCAGAAGCCGGAGAAACGCTTCCTGCACCAGAGAGGAAGGCTGCATCTGGTAGTGGGGTCGCTCCCGGCCGAGGTGACGCCGGGCCAGGCGATCCAGCTCCGCGCGGATAAGCGGCAACAGACGGTCGAGCGCTGAACGGTCGCCCTCACGCCAGCCCGCCAGCAGCCGCGTGATATCGCCTGCATGGGCCTGCATGTCGTCCTGCCTCAATTGATTGGCAAGGATAACAGAAATCATTTTGACGCCTGTGGTGTCTTGGACCTGGAAATGTCGCTTCAGAAGATGGAAGCGACGAGGGAGGTGTGAGGATGAGGCTTCAGGGATTCGTCGTGCTGGCGACGTTGCTCGCTGCGCTCGGGCTCAGCACGGTCGCGCAGCAACGGGAGAGCCTCTCCGCGGTTCCGAGGACCTGGGACGATGCAGAAATCGGCCGCATACAGATTCCGCTGGCGGACGCTGCGGCGTCGCCCAAGCAGGTGACAGCTGACTACTACTACCAAATCCCGGTCCGGCCGATTTACAAGGGCTATCCCGTGTACGCTCCCGGTCACGAGCCGGCGGGTTACCTCGAGTGGCTGAAGCAGCAGGATCCCGTCGTCCTCTGGGATGACCACGGGCACGCGCCGCCTCTTCGAACCGAGGCCGATTGGATCCGCGCCGGCGAAATCGTGTTCGATGCGTCGCCTGGGCGGAATCGATTCTTCCGTATCGAAGATGTGAGGAATCCGATTTGGTACCAGAAGACTGGCGCGCGTGTGTCGAAGGACGGCGTCCTGCCGACTCTCCAGTATGTGGTCAAAACCAAGGGAGTCGTAGAACTCGGCGTTCTGGGCTGCGCGAGTTGCCACACTCGGGTGATGCCCGACGGAAGCATCCTCAAGGGCGCCCAAAGCAACCAGCCCATTCAGCGTGAAGCCGCGTTCGGTATGCGGGCAGGTGCCGCAGCGTCGCACGACGGGGCTCAATACCTGACGCAACTCCGTGGACTACTGAAGTCGATTCATGGCGCGCCGTGGCTGCGGCCGGATCCCGAGGCTCGCATCGCCACCATGTCGGTTGCGGAGATTGCCGATGTCCTCGATGCCGTTCCGCCCGGCACGAGCCTTCGCCAAGGCACCAATTCGTTCCTGCCGATGCAAGTGCCCGACCTGATTGGCGTCAAAGACCGGCGCTATCTCGATCACACCGGCCTCGAGCGCCATCGCGACATCGCCGACTTCATGCGATACAGCGCCATGAACCAGGGCGCAGACCTGCTGGCCAGTTATGCGGGATTCGTACCGGCTGATGTTCCACGATTCACACAACTGCCAGCCCCCGGAACTCGCATGCGTTACAGCGACGAGCAGCTGTATGCGCTGACCCTCTACGTCTATTCGCTCAAGCCGCCACTGAACCCGAATGCGTTTGATGCGCTGGCCGAGCGAGGACAGAAGATCTTCGAGCGAGAAGGCTGCGCCATGTGTCACACGCCGCCGCTCTACACCAACAACAAGCTCACACCGGCTGAAGGCTTCCAGATCCCGCCGGAGCACCTGAACATCTACGACATTTTGCGGATCTCGGTGGGGACGGACTCGACCTTGGCGCTGCGGACTCGGCGTGGCACGGGGTATTACAAGGTGCCGTCGCTCAAAGGACTCTGGTACCGAAACATGTTTCCGCATGACGGCTCGTGCGCGACACTCGAAGACTGGTTCGACGCGGCCAGATTGCGCGACGACTACGTGCCGACCGGTTTCAAAGGATATGGCGTCGAGAGACGGGCGGTACCGGGTCACGAGTTCGGGCTGCGTCTTTCGGCGGAGGACAAACGAGCGCTCATCGCATTCCTGAAGACGCTGTGATGCTCAGAATTGAATGGCCGTCAGCTTCGATGAGGACAAAACGAGGTAGACGTGTGCGATCCGATCCTCAGCGTTCAGCTCCACTTGCAGGATGAAGCGACGGGCGACATGCTCGGGCGCGGTGTCGAGCCTGACGAGCGCCGCCGGCAGCCCGTTGATCGTTCTCAGCTCCACGTGCGCGCCTGCAGCCCCCGGGGCAATCCCGAGATACAACCGCGACACCTTGTCGCGTCCGATGATAATTTGCCGCGCCGACCTGAACTCTCCGCCGCCGTCGGTCGTGGTCTTCACGTCCTCAGCCAGGAGCGCTTCAACGCCGGCGACGTCGTGCTGCTCGAGACAGGTCAGAAAGCGGAGCAGTGCGGTGCGCGTCGCCTGCTGCAAGGAGCCGATCGGCTGCCGTCGCGTCTGGTCATAGGCAGCCATCGCTGTCCGCGCTCGGTGATGCGTCGTCTTCACGTTCGATTCCGACAGGTCGAGCGCGTCGGCGGTTTCTTTGACCGTGTAGTCGAACACGTCCCGCAGCAGGAGGACCGCGCGCTGGGTCGGCGTCAACGCCTCGAGTGCGAGGAGGAAGGCCAGCGAGACACTCTCGACGAGGTCGTAGCGTCCCTCCAGCGACTGACCGCTCTCAGCGAGCGGCTCGTACGACGCGGGATTCGCGCCAACGCCGGGATCCGGCCGGGCGCTCGTTCGCATGATGAATCGCTCGTCGTCGGTGGGAACTGGAGAAGGCAGCCATGGGCCGATGTACCTCCGCCGCCGCCGGGCGCGAAGCACGTCGCGGGCGCGGTTCAAGGCGACTTTCACGAGCCATGGACGAAGCGGTTCGTCGGCGCGCGGGGGCGGATGTTCCAGCGCGCGAACGAACGTGTCCTGCACGATGTCTTCCGCATCAGCGGCGCTGCCGGTCATCCGATACGTGAGGCTCCAAAGGAATTTGCCGTGATCGGCGTACTGGTCTGCGATCATCAGCGCCTCGGACGCTCGATCTTCGGTCACGAGGCAACCATCGCGTGTGGCGCTCCAACGGCCGGGTCACCGGAGCGCATCACAACCTGAATCGCCAGAGTGGCCGCGTCGACAGCACTCGCTGAGGCGGCGTCCGACAGCTGGCCGCGAGGACCGACCCAGTCGCCGGCGATGAAGACGTTGTCGTAGCCCGCGAGCCGGGACAGTGGCCTGCCACTCGTGCCGCCGCTGGCGGCCGTGAGCTCGCGGTGCGTCACCGTCAGATGCGGCAGGTAGCGCGCGAAGACGAGCCGCTGTCGCCATCCGGGTTGCAGGCGGTCGATCAGATCCTCGAGCTCGCGCCGGTCGTCATCCGTCGCGTTCTTCGCCGGGGACAAGTACTTCGATACGTGAATCACGGCGCCGTCCTTTGGGGCCAATCGCGCGTATGCCGAGTGCACCGAGAAGTACAACGGCACATCGACTCCCAGCGCAAGCGTAGGACGGGACTTCGGCAGGGCGCTGAGCGCGACGTCCAGTGTGGCGACGCGGACGGGCGGCGGCACTGCGTCAAGACTGCCGGTTCCGACGATTGCGCCGACATCGCCGACGCCGCCGGTGACGATGGCGGCGGCCGCTCGAATCGTTCGTCCGTCGGCCAGCCGAACGGCGTCGATCCTCCGATTGCTGCGACGTTCCAGCGCGACGGCAGGCGTGTGGTAGACGATCCTGACTCCGGCCGCGGCTGCGGCGCGTCGCAGTCCATCGACAATCGACTGCCATCCATTGTCCAGGTACAGGACCGAGCCCGCCAGCGCCAGCTGCAACTGCTCGATGGCCGCGCCGGCGCTCTGGCGCTCGGGATCGTTGGTGAAGGTGGCCCCGCGGACGAGCATCTGCACGAGCTCGCGAACGCGCGGGTCGCGCACGTGATCGGCGAGCCACGAGGCAAGCGTCGTGCGCGCGACGGCCGTGGCGTCGACGGATCTGAGTCCGGTCTGAAATCTCGCCAGCTCGAGCTTGCCGGCGGTGGTGAGAAGCCCGGTCGTCAGCACCGACATCAGGCCGACCGGCAGCGTCTCGCTCCGACCCCGGTACATGGCGAACCCTCCGGTTCCGGTCGGCACCCGGCCGCTGACGGCGACGCCGAGCTCGCCAAGAGTCCGACTCAGCTGACCCTTGCGATAGAGCGCGTGCGGACCCAGGTTGAACTTGAAGCCATCCTTGTCCTGTGTGGCCGCTCGGCCACCGAGCGCTGCGGCTTTCTCGACAAGGAGGGTCGGCAGGTTGGCGCGTGCCACGAGCGTGGCGGCGACGAGGCCCGACAGGCCGCCGCCTATGACGATGACCGGTGGTTGTGTCATACCACCATCACGTCTGACCGGCGCGAAAGGTTACAGGGACGAAGCGTTCGGCCGCACGGCGTCGCCGACGCTGATGACGCCCTCGCTCAGGATCTGCGCCCGCAGACCCCCGCGATGGATCAGCGCGCTCAGCACGCCACGCTGCGTGAGGTCCTCCAGATGCTTGCAGGGCTCGCAGAGGCGCGTGCCGCGCATGAGCACCGTGCCGACGCGAAACTCGTGGTCGACGAGATGATTCAGGGGGACACCGGACGTCGCGATGTTGCGGCGGGTGTCCGCGGCGGTGAGTGTGATTCCCAGCCGCTCCCCGGCGGCGTTGGGCACGCCGCGGGAGACCGCGTCGACGGTCTCAATCTCGATCAGCGTGACTTCGCGTCCGCCAGGGCTCGGAGTCTTCGAGTAGCACCCGGTCCCGGCGAAATACCGATCGCCCTCGAGCCCACGTCCCGGAACAGCCCGCACTTCGGTGATCGACTGCATCGGTACCGACGCGTCCGGGGCGATATGGATGGAGACAACAGCGCCTTCCCACATGCGAGGATCCTAGCACGCGGTCCCCCGACGCTTCGCCGATCGCCGAATCACTTCTCCCGCGGCGTGCCGGCGCCGTGTGCGCGCAGGACATCCGCGAAATCCATCCAGCCCCGAGCGGTCGCCAGGCGGAGAAGCGTTTGCCCCTCCCTGTTCGGCGCGTCCAGGTCCGTCCCATGCGCAGTCAGAAGACCGATGACGTCATCGAGGCGTGACATCTCGGGGTGCAGATAGAACACGAGCGGGTCGCCATCCTCGTCGACCGCGTTCGCCAGCGATGGATCCTGCCGCAGCAACTCGGCGACGCGCGCGACGGCATCGCACCTGACGGCGTCGAAGATCGTCGCGAACCGCGCCAGGTACGCGACGACGGGCTCGTGCTGGCCGTACCTTGCCCATCCGATTGGCGTGGAATGAAACGGATAGTCACGCTGGGCGGGATCGGCGCCGAGCGCGATCAACAGCTTCACCAGGTCGAGATCGCCGCCGCCGGCGGCGTTGTGGAGCGCGCCGCGGTCGAGACCGGTGTTCGCGATCATCCCGTTGACATCGGCGCCGAGCTCGACGAGCAGCTTCACCCCCTCCGGCCGCCTCGCCTCGACGGCGCGATGCAGCAGAGCGAGGCGACCCTCGTATCCCAGGCGCTCAAGGAGCATCGGTTCGTCGGCGAGCATGGTCTGCACCTGGTCGCGACGACCTCCGATACAGGCGAGCGCGAACCTGTCGTCGCGACCGAGCTCGATTCGCGCGGCGCCGTGCTGCGCGAGGTATTCGGCAATCGCCGGATGGCCGTTCAGCACCGCTTGCTCGTACGCGGTGCGACCGTCGCGCGGGCCGGGCGCGTTGACGTCGGCGCCGTGCTCGACGAGCAGCGCGACTCTCTCGGCAAAGCCGTGCAGCGCGGCCCAGCACAACTGCTCGGCGAGCATTTTCGACAGGCTGAACGACGGATCGGCCATGCGGATCCACGGGCCGCCGCGATCGCGTCCCAGACCGTAGGAAAACAGGAGCCGCAGGTGGTCGTCGTTCGGCTCGAAGTGGCGGTTGTACAGGGTCTGCGTATCGTTCGGATCGGCGCCGGCGTCGAGCAGCAGCCGCGCCAGCGTGTCGCAGCGCGGGTGGGGCAGCTCGTTCATGTTGTCCTCGCCTCTGCCGAACGCGCCGGTGAGCGCGGTGAGAGGATACGTGCCGTTCCACATGAAGCCGGCGTTTGGATCGGCGCCGCGCTCGACGAGCACCCGTGCGACTTCGAGCGACGAGCGTTTCGGAGGCGCATCGGCGAGCCGCGAGTAGCACGCGTACAGCAGCGGTGGCCAGTTGAGCGGGCCGCCTTTCGCGTTGATCAGCGCGGGATCGTGGTCAATGGCGGCGAGGGCCGCGTCGACGTCTCCTGCCGCGGCGGCGGTGTAGATCGTGGCGCTGGCAAGGCCGGGATTCTCCCGGAGCAGCCGCTCCGCTTTGGCGATATTCGATCGGTGCCAGGCTCCGTACACGAGACACGCGAGCCGGACGAACACCTCGTCGATCGGCGCCGCACCGGACTGAGGCGGCGGCGTGTGCCACGCGAAGGGTTCGATCGCGGTGAGATGGGCCTTGAGCTTCGGCCAGCTGGCGAACCCGTACTGTCGCGCGATCGCCAGCTGCGCGTCGGTCAGGGAAAACCGCGCGATCGCTTCCGACGCGCGCGGATGAAACTCGCGTGCCTCGGCGATGGCGGCCGCGTCGCCGGCGCGGACACGCTGCGCCAGGCGTTTGGCTTCTTTTCGGAGATGCTCGAGGGACGGATCGTTCGGCAGCGGACGGCTTGGCATAGCGACCTCCTCGCCCGCGCGAGCGGGCTGGCGGCCTGTGGTCCGCACCGTCAGGCGAGGAAGCGCTTGCCTCTCGATGTCGACGAAACGGGAGGGCTTGGCCCTTTCCGCGGACTGGGAGCGTCCCGTGCGCTCGAGTCCATGCTAGCACGCCGCGCACGAAGCCGATATGCGATGCCGCCGTCCCTATAGCGACTTCAGATACTCAATGAGCTCACGCTTTTGTTCGGCAGTCAGGTTGAGTTTCAAGTGGTTGTCATAGTGGTTGACGACCGCCTCGAGCGTTGGGAATCGTCCGTCGTGATAGAAGCCGCCCTTGTGAAGCCTCTGCGTGTCGAACAAGGCCCGCAACGGTGTCGTGACGTAGCGCCGGTCCGGGCCGCGGTCAGCCTGGAAGCTGTCGATGCCGATTTCGTCGCCCGTGTGCAGGTTGTACCCCGGCTCACTGAAAATCGGGGGGACGTGGCAGGTCGAGCACCTGGCTGTCCCGTTGAATACCGCCTGCCCGCGTTTCGCGGCCGCGGCGTCGTAGCTGCCCGCGGGCGCCTTGGGTGTCGGCATCGCGAGTTGATAAAAGTGCAACGCGGGCAACTTGGCGGTGATCAGGTCCGTCGCGTCACGCTTATGTCCCCAGCCGGCCTTCGCCGCAACTGGGTATTGCTTGGCATTCTCCAGGCGTGAGTCGATGAACGTCCCCTGGCCATGCATCTGCGTGTTGGCGACGTAGGCGTTCCAATAGGTCACGGTGCCCCAGCCGCCGGTCCACGTATGCTGGTTGACGCCGGCTAGGCCAAACGCGGAGGGCATCATCGTGGCGGCGCTCTTGCCGTCAGGACGCTTGGCCTTTCCATCCATGTTCAGTTCCGCGTCGTAGCGGCCCGGTCCCCAGCTATTCAGCACGGCCTTGACCGTCGCCACGTCCACGCCGAGTAGCTCGCTGAACGGCTGAAGATTCGGCGCCGTCGCGACGATTGCGCCGATGTTCAGATCGCGGTTTCCCCAACCGTCCAGGCGTTTACCGATCCCCGGCGCGAATGAGTCGTCCACTGTCGAATGACACAACGCGCACTGGATGCCCATAGACTTGGCTGAGCCATCCGGATTGAGGAACGCGGTGACACCGACGACCGCGTTGGCTTTCAGGAGGGCGACTGTCGACGCGGGATCGTCCATGTTCACCTTGCCGGCCTTGATCGCTGCGACCAGATCCGCAGGCAGTGCGTCGGCGTCGACTTTGAGACCCAGGCTGAGTGCCATCTTGGGACTCACACCTGGCCCGACACCGCCCAGCTTCTGACCCACGATGGCTTGGTGCAGCCCCAGCTTGCCGCCCCAGAAATCCTCAGAACCGAATGTGTCGAAACGAAAGATGCGGCGACCTTCCTCGAGCAAACGCTGCGCGTTCTGATTGATGGTCGCGTCAAAGCCGGTCGCAGAGGTGGGTTTGGATTGCGCCGATGGGGATGCTTGACGCAACGTCGCGGTCGCAACGGTGGCGAGCACAATCGCTCCCGCCGCGATCAGAATTCGGGCTACGCGGGGCATGGGAACCTCCTTGCAGTCGGGGCTGCCTTTATCAGTGGAGAACCCAGGGATCAGAATCCGTCTGTGCCGCTGTAAACCGCACCAGCAAGAAGCAAGCCGGGCGAGCGAGTTGCGGACCTTCGAGGTTGGCGGGGAATCTTAGGGTGGTTGGGGACTCACTGATACGGGAGGCCGCTTTGACGTCGACGCTTTGCGTAATGGGTCGTCGAATCACCTTCAGCAGTCCTGGCCAGTGCGGCGCTGATGAGCGAAGCGAAGGGTTCCGAACTCCGCGCCCGCTAGTCCGCTCTCAGAACGGACATCGGGGTCACCCGCACAGCCCTGAGCGCCGGCACCAGCGAACCGGCGAACGTCATCAGCAGCGCCGTGCCGACGCCTGCGGCGAACGTTGCGGGATCGCTCGGTGCGACGCCAAAGAGCAACGCGCTCATGCCTCGGGCGGCCGCGTACGCACCCAGCACGCCCGGCACGATACCGAAGAGCGCCAGGCGCATCCCGTCTGCGAAGATCATGCGGCCCACGCGGGAGGGGTCCGCGCCCAGCGCCAGACGCACCCCAATCTCCTGCGATCGCTGCGACACCGTGTAGGCCAGCAGGCCGTAGATACCGACGCCAGAGAGCAGAACGGCAACGGCCGCCAACACACCGAGCACCTGGAGCTGGACGCGCCGAGTGGCCGTATCACCCGCGAGCACCTCGCCCATCGTACGCACGTCCGAGATCGGTTGCTCGGGATCGGCCGCACGGATGATCTGGCGGATGGGGGATACCAGCCCTTCACCCTGACCCGAATGCCGAATCACCAGATCCTTCGGGTCGAAGTTGGGGGGAGAAACGTCGGCAACCTGCGGTGCGGGCAGATACA
>DATAEK010000025.1:0-8506 GCA_036258055.1 Vicinamibacterales bacterium | reverse complement strand
GCCGTCGAGGTTCGAATGGTCACCCAGACGCAGAACGCGGCCAGGGCGATGACGACGAACCCTGGGAAGAACGAGTCAACCGGATCTTT
The DNA here is from genome assembly GCA_036258055.1 of Vicinamibacterales bacterium. GTDB lineage: Bacteria > Acidobacteriota > Vicinamibacteria > Vicinamibacterales > 2-12-FULL-66-21 > DATAEK01. Next base: position 8,417 of record DATAEK010000025.1, on the reverse strand, counting down.
GAAGAAGCCGCCGCTCCACGTCGAGTAGTGAATGCGGCCGGCGGCGGCGAGGTAGCCCTTCAGCGTGGCAGAAAAGTCGGACACGTTCTCGAGCGATCGTACCATCCCCTGCTCGCGCGCGACCCGCCGATAGGGCAGGTAGACGGGAAGCATGACCACGCCGGCCGTGACCGCCGCGAGGGCCAGCCTCGAGAGAACGGCGCGCGCCTGACTGCGCCAGTCCGGGATCCGCACGATCACAGCGATGGCGACCATCACCGTGCCGAAGACGATCAGATATCCCGAGGTGTAGGCCATCAACGCCATCCACAGCGCGAGCAGGAGCGCGTCGCGCACGCGCGCCTGCAGAACGATACGATCGGTGGCGAGGAGCGCCATCGGAAGTCCCCAGGTGTGGATGCCTTGCATGTGCGCCAGGCGCGCGAGGGTGTGGGTGTTGAACGCGAACATCGATCCGGTCAAGAGCCCCGCATAGCGGTCCGACGTCCACGATTGCACCAGCGTCGTGCCGGCCCACGCGGTCAGCGCAAAGCCGGCGATGAGGACGATGTTGAACACGAGAACGGGTGACGCGCCGAGCCACCGCAGCGGCGCACCCATAAGTGCGGGCACGATGAGCGGTTCCGAGAACGCGAGAGTATCGTGCGCGGGGTAGAAGATGTTGGCGCTGAAGAGACGCGTCGGCGCCCGCGGGAGCTGATGCGCGATCCACGCCATGATCCACTCGTTCAGCTGTGCATCACCGTTGTCGTTGCGCGACAGCGTTCCTGGTGCGGTGGCCAGCGGCCACGTGTGCAGGATCGCGAGCAGCAGGCAGATTCCCGCAGTCACCATCCACGTGGAGCGCGAACGGGTCATAGCGAGCCCCGATTATGGCACTTCACGTGCGGCGATCCCGGACCACGCGAAAGAACTCGTGATGCGCGGAAAATGCGGATGACGCCGGGCGTCACTGAGCGGCCAGACTGCGAATGAGCGTGAGCAGCATGTCGATGGCGACGGCGTTGTGCCCGCCCTGCGGAAGGATGATGTCAGCGTAGCGCTTGCTGGGCTCCACGAATTCCAGGTGCATCGGCTTGACGGTGGCGAAATATTGATCGATCACCGATTGCACGGTGCGGCCGCGCTCCGAAAGGTCGCGTTGGAGCCGCCGGATGAACCGGGTGTCGTCGTCGGTATCGACGAAGACCTTGACGTCCATGAGACGGCGCAGGTCGGCGTCCGTGAAAATCAGGATACCTTCGACGATGATGACGCGATGCGGCGGCACGGTCTCGCTGACGGGCCGCCGCACGTAGCGTGCGAAGTCATACTGCGGCGCAGAGATGGCGTGGCCGGTGCGGAGCTCCCGCACGTGACGCACCAGCAGATCGGTTTCGAGCGAGTCAGGGTGATCGTAGTTGAGCGCCGTGCGCTCTTCGAAACGGAGGTCGAGCCGGTCGCGATAATACCGATCGTGTTCGAGCACGGTGACCGCGATGTCGCCGAGGCTGTCCACGATTCGCCGCACGACGGTGGTCTTGCCGGATCCGGATCCACCCGCCACGCCGATCACGAGCGAGTCGGATCCACCGTGTTTACCGCTGTTTACCGTCGCGCCCACGGCCGCACTCTCCCGCACACAGCGTAATTCAGGGCTGCTCACGACCCCGTCAGGACAACGTCAGCCCGTTCCGGAGAGTATCAGGAAAGCGGCGCGTGTAAGATGACGGCGCCTTTCAATCACCAGAACAGGAGATCCCGTGGAGTACGTGCTCCTCGCGTTGCTGATCCTGGCGTACCTGTTCGTCACACCACTCGCGGCCTGGGTGTCGGCGCGCCGGACTCGCGCGAGGGTCGCGGTGCTCGAGGACACCGTTGTGCGTCAGGCACAGGAGCTCGCGCAGCTGCGGGCGCGACTCCAGCAGCAGACGCGCACCTCCGAGGATGTTGCTGTCGCCGCAGTCGCACGCGAGGTGACTCCTCCTTCCGTCGTTCCCGAGCCAGTCGAAGAGACGAAGCGTCAGGAGCCAGTCGGCGAAACGGCGCCGGCCGTCGAGGAAGCGCCCGTCGTTGCGACGCTTCCGACGCCCGCGCCGGAAGCGGCGATCGAACCGATCGCACCTCCACCGGAGCTCATTCCAACCGTCGAAACGCCAATAGACGTCGAGGCTCCTGCGATCGACGCCGGCGTCCCGGCGGTCGCCGAAGCGCCGCAGGTGGCGGCACGCGAGATCACGCAGCCTCCGGCGGCCCTTCGAGAGGATTCCGGTACGGCGGAAGTGGGCTCGGAAGGGCCTCGCATTCCGCCGCCGCCTCCGGCGCCCCCATCAGAACCTGAACCGCCATCTCCCGGTTTCGACTGGGAGGGCCTCGTAGGCGTGAAGCTCTTCTCGGCGATCGCCGGTATCGCGCTCGTCCTCGCCGCGATCTTCTTCCTCCGCTACTCGATGGAGCACGGCTGGCTGCAGCCGCCGATCCGCGTGATCATCGGGGTCGTCATCGGCGTGGGGCTCCTCGTGCTCTGCGAGTTCAAGGCGGCGCGACGCTATCCGTACACCGCCAACGCGCTCGACGCCGCCGCGATTGCGATCCTCTTCGCGACGTTCTTTGCCGCACATGCGCTCTGGAATCTGATCCCGGCGCTCGCCACCTTCGTGCTCCTGGCCATCGTCACCGGCGTCGCGGTGCTGCTGTCGATCAGGCGTGAGTCGCTCTTCATCGCCGTCCTCGGTCTCCTTGGCGGCTTCTCGACGCCGGCGCTGCTGTCGACGGGTGAGAACAAGCCGATTCCGCTCTTCGCCTACCTGATGCTGCTGAACGTCGGTCTGGCGTGGGTTGCGTACCGGCAGGGGTGGCCGGCACTCACGTGGCTGACGCTCATCTTCACGACCCTGTATCAATGGGGCTGGGTCTGGCGCTTCCTGCACGAGAGCAGCCTGTCGCTCGCGATGGGCGTGTTCCTGGTGTTCCCGATCGTCACGGTCCTCGGGCTGATGCTGTCCCGTCGTGGGGTTCCGGATGAAGGGTCGCCCTCAACCGCCCGGCACTTCGAGCGGACGGCGACGCTCTCGGCCGCACTGCCGCTGTTATTTGCGGCGTACGTCGCGACCATCCCGGCGTACGGCGCACAGTCGGCGCTGCTCTTTGGCTTCCTGCTGTTGATCGATCTTGGTCTCTTTGCGGTTGCCGTGGCGCGGCGTCAGCACGTGCTCCATGCGGGCGGCGCGATCGGCACGCTCTTCGTGATGGCCGAGTGGCTGTCGACGTCGTACGCGCCGGGCGGAAGCCTCACTGTTCCTCTTTTCGCAGCGGCATTCGCCGTGCTCTACCTGATAGCGCCGTCGGTCGCCCGATGGCTGGAGCGTCCGCTCGAAGGGGCAGCGGTACAGGCGCGCTACGCGGCGCCGGTGCTGCTGTTCGTATTCCCGATCATCGCGCGGATCGATCCCGCGTTCTCGAGCCCGCTCGCGCTGTTCAGCGTGCTGCTCGGGCTGGTCGTGCTGATTGCGTGGCGGGCGATTGCAACAGAGGATGGCCCGCTCTACTACGTCGCGGCGTTTTTCGCGATTGCGGCGCAGGCGTCATGGTCGGCCACGCACCTGACCTCTGCACGGCTCGGAACCGCCGTCGCGATCTATGTGGTGTTCGGACTAGTCTCAATCGCTACGCCTGCGCTCGCGCGACGGGTTGGAAAGCCACTCGAACCCGCGTGGGGCAGTGGCGCTGTCCTCCTGGTCAGCCTCGTGCTGCTGCTGTTTCTCTCGCTCGGACCTGTGACGCCGGCAGCCTTGTGGGCCATGGCGCTTCTCCTCGCGATCCTGAACGCAGGACTGTTCGTCGAGAGCGCCTACGGTGGGCTGCCGATCGTGTCCCAGGCCGGTAGCCTGTTCTCGTGGCTGATCCTGGCGTCGTGGTGGCTCCGCGCGGCCGCCAGCATCGGCGTCCTGCCGTCCTTGACGGTGCTTGCCGGGCTGACCCTCGTCACGCTGGGTGGTCACGCGTGGGCGTCGATGCACGCCGAGCATGCCCCTTCCGCCAGAGTCGAACGCGGCTTCAGCCAGGGTCTGTATCTCGGCGTCATCGGTCACCTCTTCCTGTTGTTCCTCGCCCTGAATCGTGAATGGGCGCTGCCGCCATGGCCGATCTTCGGCACGCTCGCGGTCATCACGCTCGCGACGACGGTCACATCGCTGGTAACGCGCCAGGCGTGGCTGCACGGCGCCGGCGTCATCGCCGCTGCCATCGTCGTCGCCGGTTGGGCATGGGCAGCCGGCGATCCTCGTTGGGGCCTGATTGCCATACTCGCGTCGGCTGCAGTGACGGCGTATGCGCTCGCGTGGATCCGTCCAGCGACCGCACGCTGGGCTGTCGGTCCCACGTCGATTGCTGCCGGCGCCGTGCTGTTCGTCGCCGAAGCCGCGGTGCTGCTCGCCGTATACGGAGGCGCGACGCCGCCGTTCCCCGCGCTGGTCATCGCGCACGTGGTGAACATCTCGCTCATTCTCGCGCTCACGCATCTGCGCCGCTGGAAGTACGTGGCCATCCTGGCCGTGCTCCCGGCGTGGCTGGCGGTCGGCCAGTTCCAGGTGGTGGACGTCCGGCTGCTCGACTGGGCGCGTCTGCTCGAGATTTCTGGAGCGCTGTACGCGGTGTTCATCGCTTACCCGATCGTGCTCGGACAACGCGTGGGAGGGGACAGGGATCCCTATTTGGCCGCAGTTCTGATGAGCGGCATTTTTCTGATCGCGTCGCGCGTGGCGTTCTCGATTGGGAACTTCGACTGGGCGATCGGCATCGTGCCCGTTGGCGAAGGCGCCATCCTCGCGCTTCTCCTGAGGTCATTGCTGCGGATGGAACCCGCGGGTCAGCGCGACACCGGCCGTCTCGTGCTCGTCGCGGGGGCGGCGCTCGCGTTCGCGACTGTCGCCATCCCGCTTCAACTGAAGCAGCAGTGGATCACGATCGGCTGGGCGCTCGAAGGCGCGGCACTCGCGTGGCTCTACCGCCGCGTGCCGCACCGCGGCCTGCTGTACTTCACAGCCGGTCTGCTCGGCACCGTCTTCGTGCGTCTGGCGATGAATCCTGAGATCCTCGTGTATGAGCCGCGGGGAGCGATGCGGATCTTCAACTGGTATCTCTACGCGTATGGGATCTGCGCCGTCGCCATGTTCGTCGCGGCGTATTCGCTGTCGGCGACGGAGGATCGTCTCGTGACCGGATTGCCGAGGCTGTCGCAGGTCCTTCCGGCGGCGGGGGTGATCCTGCTGTTCCTGTTGCTCAATATCGAGATCGCCGACTATTACGCGAGCGGTCCGACGATCGCGTTCAGGTTTGGCGCGGCGGTCTCCCAGGATCTGACGTACACCATTGCGTGGCTCATCTTCGGCATGGCGCTGCTCGCGGTTGGTATCGCCATGCGCAACCGGGCCGCCCGTCTGACGGCCGTCATCCTCATTACGATCACGACCTTGAAGTGTTTCCTGTACGACCTCTCGTCGCTCGGAGGCCTTTACCGCGTGGCGTCGTTCGTGGGCCTGGCGCTCTCGCTCGCGCTCGTTTCGCTCGCGCTCCAGAAGTTCGTGCTCTCGAAACCAAAGGGGACCGCATGATCCGGGTCGGTGGGTTCACGGGAACGGCTCTCTGTCTCGCGACGGCCATGCTTGGCGCACAGTCGTCAGGCCCGGCGCTCCATTTCACGCGTGAACGGGGGATCGCGACGGCGGGACGCGGACCGCAGCGGCTGGCCATCGATACCACGCTGCTCGAAGGCGCCAAGCCGTTCCGGATCGCATACTACGGCGACCGGGCGTTCGCGGAAGGCGGCCTCGCTGACTTGCGGCTGTTCGACGCGCAGGGATCGCCCGTCCCGCATCTGCTGGTCTATCCGCCGCGGCAACCCACCTGGATCAGCGGCACGCTCCTGTCGGTTGCGCAAACGAAGAAGACCAGCGGCTTCGAGGTCGATCTTCACCGCGCCGACGACATCGACACGATTCGGATCGAGGGATTGCCGGCGCCGTTCCTCAAACGCCTGACGCTCGAGGGCAGCGGCGATCGCGCGCATTGGACGATGCTCGCGGCGGAAGGGACGTTGTTCGACCTGCCCGACGACAAGCTGCGACAGACGGAGATGCACTTCACGCGCGGCGCCTATCGCTACCTCCGCGTCACCTGGGACGACACCAACAGCGGCCGGGTCCCGCTGCCTCGTGCCGCGTTCGCGCGTCAGGTCGCGGGCCCTGCGCCGCCGCCTGTCCCCTCAGCCGCGCTGACCATCGAGCGCCGGCCAAGCGAACCGGGACGCAGCCGCTATCGCATACGGCTGGCCGCGTCGCGTCTTCCAATCGTCGCGCTCGAGCTCGATGTCGAGGGCACCTACGTCTTTCGTCCGGCAGTCGTCAGCGAGTCGCGCCTCTCGGGTTCCGAGGCGATCCCGGCGCAACTCGGCAACGCCACGCTCATCCGCGTCGTCCGCGACGGGGCTGCTGCGCAGGCGCTTCGAATTCGCATCGAGGCCCCGTTGGAGCCGGAGCTGGAGCTGCTCGTCGAGGACGGGAGCAATCCTCCACTGGATCTCAAGGGCGTATCAGCGATCTTCGCGGAGCTGCCGTGGATTTATTTCGAAGCGCCCGAAGGGCCTGTGACGGCGCGCTTTGGCGACCGCAATGCGCAACCGCCCCGGTATGACCTCGAAGCGGCCCGTGAATCGATCGACGTGGCGACGTTGAAGGAGGCCTCGTGGGAGCCGGTGCATCCGGTTGCGCCTGACGCGGGTGCGCCAGCGCCGGCGATGCCCGAAACCGGCGCTCAAATCGACCTGACGGCGTTCCGTCAGGTGCGCGAGATCGCTGATAAGTCGGCCGGCCTGGTTGCGCTGCCCCTCGACGCCGCCGTGTTGAGCCACAGCCGCGGACCGGTGACGCGGTTCGCCGATGTGCGGGTCGTCGATCGCGCCAGCCGTCAGGTCCCGTATCTACTCGAGCGACGTGATGAGCCGTTGTCGATCGATGTCACGATCGCGCCGGCATCGAAGGAGCAGACGGCCGCCCTTCCCGCCGCGCGCGGCGTGAACCGATCCGTCTATGCATTGACGCTGCCGTATCCGAATCTGCCGCCCGGATCACTGGTGGTCGAAACAACGGCGCGGGTGTTTCAAAGGAACGTGGAGCTTGGAGTCCTGCGGCCGCCGGATCGGCAGCGGCGCGACTCGTGGTTCGACGGTCTCGCCGCCAACCCCTGGCGTCACGCGGATCAGCAGACTGCGGCTCAGCCCCTCACCCTGCGCGTGCCGAGCGTGAACGCGACCGAGTTGTTGCTGATCGTCGACGAGGGAGACAACGCGCCGCTGCCGCTCGGGTCCGTGCGTCTCTTGTTACCGTCGTACCGGTTGCGGTTCTTCCACCCGGCCGATGCGGATCTACGGATCGCCTACGGACGCGACGACCTCGCGCCGCCGCAGTACGATTTGACGCTGCTCGCCGCGCAAATCATGGGGGAGTCCGCGCGCGAGATTTCGACCGGGCCCGAGCGGAGCGGTGCGACCACGGAGGCGCCGCTGGTGTCGCCTCCGTTCTTCTGGGGGTTCCTCGGCGTCGCCGTGGTCGCGCTGGTCGCGTTGATCGTGCGGCTCGTGAAAGCCTGACTAGTCTCATCCGAGGGGCTTCGCCCCTCGAACTCCCCGACACGCTCTCTCGCTCGCCGCTCCGCCGGCTCGCTCCGTTCGCGTGGCTCGCTCGCGACGCTCGCTCGCACGTTTGTGAGATAGGTTTTAGTGCTTCTGCAGGTTCTGCGCGACCTTCTGCACTTCGTCCATCACCCGCAGCAGGTTGCCACTCCACAGCTTGGCGATCTGCTGCTCGGTGTAGCCGCGGCGCACGAGTTCCAGCGTGACGTTGAAGGTCTCGTCGGCGCCGTTCCAGCCATCCACGCCGCCCCCGCCATCGAAGTCGGATGAGATCCCGACGTGATCGATCCCGATCTTCTTTACGGCGTAGTCGATGTGATCGACGAAGTCCTTGACCGTGGCGCGTGCCGGCGGCGGAAACTTGGCGTCGAGGTCCGCGAGCTTCTTCTGGAGCTCCGCTCGCTTCTCGTCGCTCAACTGGGCGAGTGCGTCCTGTCCCCGTCCCTGTCTGCCGCCTCTCGCCGCATCGGCTCCGGCACCGGTTGCCGCTGCTGCGCCGGCCGCGGCGTCCGCTCCGCGGCCAGCGCGCCCGCCACGACCACCGCGGCCTCCAAGCGGCGTCCCGGGCGGGAGCCCGAATTCCTGGCGCAGCCCGTCCAGCGCCTTGCGACGATCGGGTGAGTCGGTCTTCACGTACGAGCTGAACGCGACGACCTGGATGACCCCTCCGTTCTTCTTGAGCGCCAGGAGCTGCTCGTCGTCCATGTTGCGGCTCACGTCCGCGAGCGCGCGCACCGCCGAATGCGAAGCG